>NZ_QODI01000006.1:0-335676 GCF_009935975.1 Pseudomonas sp. Q1
TCCCGATGGCGGGGTGTCAGTCAATACATCCACTACTGACACACCGCCATCGGGAGCAAGCCCCCTCCCACAGTTGAATCGCATTTCGAGTCTCACATAGCAGGGGATTTCAGGCCGTTTCGACGGCCTTTTTTTTCGCCTCGAGAAATACGGACTGCATATATATTTATGGAATAAATAAATAAAAAAATAAGATTTATAGATATATAAATCAGCTGATATGGTCTCTACCATCTTGGCGCAATCGCCACCCAGCGAACCGCCGACACTTGCTCAAGGAATACCTGCATGCTGGTCGTAACACTTGGAGGCAGCCCCAGCCAGCGTTCCCGCTCTGGGGTCTTGCTGGAGAAAACCCGTCAGTGGCTACAGCAAAAAGGCGTGGAAGTGGTGAGTTATCAGGTACGGGACTTCCCGGCCGAAGACTTGCTGCACGCCCGCTTCGACAGCCCCAAAGTCATCGACCTGTTGCAGCAAGTGGCCAACGCCGACGGCCTGGTCATCGCCACGCCGGTGTACAAGGCTTCATTTTCCGGCGCGCTGAAAACCGTGCTCGATCTGCTGCCCGAGCGCGCCCTGGCGCACAAGATCGTGTTGCCCATGGCTACCGGTGGCAGCATCGCCCACATGCTGGCGGTGGATTACGCCTTGAAGCCCGTGCTCTCGGCCCTGAAAGCCCAGGAATTGCTGCACGGCATCTTTGCCGAAGACAGTCAGATCGCCTACGGCGAAGGCAGTGCCCAGGCGCAACTGGTGCCCGTGCTCGAACAGCGTTTGCATGAGGCCCTGGAGACACTTTACGACGCCATGGCCCGTCGCCCGAAACCGCTGGACCCCCACGTGTTGAATGAACGTTTGTTGAGTGCTCGCTGGAGCATTTAAGCCGTACCGTTTTTTGTAGTACTCACCTTACTCAGCCGCCAACGGCCAAGCAGGTGCAGCCAACCCCCTCATCGCAAATTGGAGAGAGCGCCATGCGCACTGTCATCTTGCGTCGTGGTCTGGTCGCACTGTTTGCTGCGGCTGTGTCCTTCGGCGCCATTGTTCAAGCTCAAGCGGCCGAGACCTTGCGGATCGGTTATCAGAAGTACGGCACCTTGGTGTTGCTCAAGGCCAAGGGCACCCTGGAAAAGCGCCTGGCCGCCCAGGGCGTGCAAGTGCAATGGACTGAATTCCCCGGTGGCCCGCAATTGCTGGAAGGCTTGAACGTCGGCTCGATCGACTTCGGCGTCACCGGTGAAACCCCGCCGGTCTTCGCCCAGGCGGCCGGTGCCGATCTGCTCTACGTCGCCTACGAGCCACCGGCGCCCACCAGCGAAGCGATCCTGGTGCCGAAGGATTCGTCGATCCAATCGGTGGCCGAGCTCAAGGGCAAGAAAGTTGTGCTCAATAAAGGCTCCAACGTGCACTACCTGCTGGTGCGTGCACTGGAGGATGCCGGTCTCAAATACACCGACGTGCAAACTGTATTCCTGCCGCCCGCCGATGCCCGCGCTGCGTTCGAGCGGGGCAGCGTCGATGCCTGGGTGATCTGGGACCCTTACCAGGCCGCCGCCGAGAAACAACTGCAAGCGCGCACCCTGCGTGACGGCACCGGCATTGCAGACAACCATCAGTTCTACCTCGCCACCAAGCCTTATGCCACACAGCACCCGGACGTCATCAAGGCGCTGGTGGAAGAAGTGCGTGCGGTGGGCGAGTGGTCCAAGGCCAACCCGCAGGAGGTCACCGAACAGGTCGCACCGCTGCTTGGCCTGCCGGCCGACATCACCCTGACCTCAGTCAAGCGCCAAGGCTACGGCGCACTGTTCCTGACGCCGGCGGTGGTCGCCGCTCAGCAGAAAATCGCCGACAGCTTCTACCAACTCAAATTGATCCCCAAACCCTTGAGCATCAAGGACGTGATCTGGACTCCACCCGCCGCCGTCGCCAAAGCGCCGTAATCCGACTTCTTCAGGAGACAACTCCATGAGCCTCAATATTTTCTGGTTTCTGCCTACCCATGGCGACGGCCATTACCTTGGCACCGCCGAAGGCGCTCGCGCCGTCGACCACGGTTACTTGCAGCAAGTGGCCCAGGCCGCCGACCGCCTGGGCTTCGGCGGCGTGCTGATTCCCACTGGTCGCTCCTGCGAAGATTCCTGGCTGGTAGCCGCTTCGCTGATCCCCGTGACCCAGCGTCTGAAATTCCTGGTCGCGCTACGCCCCGGGATCATTTCCCCGACGGTGGCCGCGCGTCAGGCGGCGACGCTGGATCGCCTGTCTGGTGGTCGTGCGCTGTTCAACCTGGTCACGGGTGGCGATCCGGAAGAATTGGCCGGTGACGGCTTGTTCCTCAGCCACGAAGAGCGCTATCAGGCCTCGGTGGAGTTCACTCGGATCTGGCGCCGCGTGCTGGAAGGCGAAACGGTGGATTACGACGGCGAGCACATCAGCGTCAAAGGCGCCAAGTTGCTCTACCCACCTATCCAGCAACCGCGCCCGCCGCTGTATTTTGGCGGCTCCTCCGAAGCGGCCCAGGACCTGGCTGCCGAACAGGTGGAAATGGTGCTCACCTGGGGCGAGCCACCTGCTGCCGTCGCCGAGAAAATCGAACAGGTACGTGCCAAGGCCGCCAAGCTTGGGCGCACCGTGCGCTTCGGTATCCGCCTGCATGTGATCGTGCGCGAAACCAATGAGGAAGCCTGGAAAGCCGCCGACAAGCTGATCTCCCATCTGGACGACGACACCATTGCCCGTGCCCAGGCTTCCCTGGCGCGCTTTGATTCGGTTGGGCAACAACGCATGGCCGCGCTGCATGGCGGCAGCCGCGACAACCTCGAAGTCAGCCCCAACCTGTGGGCCGGCGTCGGCCTGGTGCGCGGCGGTGCCGGTACGGCACTGGTGGGTGATGGCCCGACGGTAGCGGCGCGGGTCAAGGAATACGCAGACCTGGGTATCGATACGTTTATCTTCTCGGGTTATCCCCACCTGGAAGAGTCGTATCGGGTGGCCGAGCTGTTGTTCCCACACCTGGATATCGAACGTCCCGAATTGCCGAAAAGCGCCGGTTACGTCAGCCCGTTCGGTGAGATGGTCGCCAACGACATCCTTCCCAAAGCTGCATCACAGAGCTGAGGCGGCGCCATGAATCTTGAAAAATTGAGCCAGCGCATCGCGCCGTGGCTGCTGCCGATCCTGTTGTTGGCGATCTGGCAGTTGTCGGTGTCGGCGGGCTGGTTGTCCACGCGCATTCTGCCGGCGCCGAGTGCGGTGATCGAAGCCGGGATCAACCTGGTGCGCAGCGGCGAAATCTGGACGCATTTGGCGATCAGCGGCTGGCGTGCGGGCCTTGGGTTCTTGATCGGTGGCAGCATCGGCCTGGCCCTGGGCTTTATCACCGGTTTGTCGAAATGGGGCGAGCGCCTGCTGGACAGTTCGGTACAGATGATCCGCAACGTGCCGCACCTGGCGCTGATTCCGTTGGTGATCCTGTGGTTCGGCATTGACGAGACGGCGAAGATTTTCCTGGTGGCGCTCGGCACGTTGTTCCCGATCTACCTGAACACCTACCACGGCATCCGCAACGTCGACCCGGCGCTGGTGGAAATGTCGCGCAGCTATGGCCTGTCCGGGTTCAGCCTGTTCCGTCAGGTGATCCTGCCGGGGGCGCTGCCGTCGATTCTGGTGGGGGTGCGCTTCGCCTTGGGCTTCATGTGGCTGACGCTGATCGTGGCGGAAACCATCTCGGCCAGCTCCGGCATCGGTTATCTGGCCATGAACGCCCGCGAATTCCTGCAGACCGACGTGGTGGTGCTGGCCATCGTGCTTTACGCGGTCCTCGGCAAACTGGCCGACCTTGCCGCCCGTGGCCTGGAACGTGTGTGGCTGCGTTGGCACCCGGCTTACCAAGTCAATAAAGGAGGTGCGGCATGACGGCTCAACAACCTCCGCGCCTGCTTAAAGGCATCCCGCTGGCGGTACGCAAATTGCGCAAGGCCTTTGGTGCGCGAGAAGTGCTCAAAGAGATAGACCTGCATATCCCGGCCGGCCAGTTTGTGGCCGTGGTTGGCCGCAGCGGATGCGGTAAAAGCACCTTGCTGCGCCTGTTGGCGGGCCTGGACAAAGCCAGTGGCGGTGAGCTGCTGGCGGGTTCCGCGCCGCTTGATGAAGCGATTGAAGATACGCGGTTGATGTTCCAGGAAGCGCGCTTGCTGCCGTGGAAAAAGATCATCGACAACGTGGGCCTCGGCCTCAAGGGCAACTGGCGTCCCCAGGCCCTGGAGGCGTTGGACGCAGTGGGCCTGGCCGAACGTGCCAATGAGTGGCCGGCGGCCTTGTCCGGTGGCCAGAAGCAGCGCGTGGCCCTGGCTCGCGCATTGATTCACCAGCCGCGCCTGTTGCTGCTCGACGAGCCGCTGGGCGCGTTGGACGCGCTGACCCGCATTGAGATGCAGCAACTGATCGAAAACCTTTGGCGCAAGCACGGCTTTACCGTGTTGCTGGTGACCCACGATGTCAGCGAAGCCGTGGCTATTGCCGACCGGGTGATCCTGATCGAAGACGGTGAAATCGGCCTGGACCTCGTTGTCGACCTGCCACGCCCACGAGCCCGAGGCTCGCACCGCCTGGCCGCACTCGAAGCCGAAGTGCTCAACCGTGTGCTGTCGCTGCCTGGCTCGCCGCCGGAACCGGAACCTGTTTCACCGCTGCCTACGCAATTGCGATGGGCTCAATAACTCACTTGTCCCATGAAGGAAGAAGACCATGACTATTAAAGCTATCAACGTGCGTAACCAGTTCAAAGGCACCATCAAGGAAATCGTCGAAGGCGATGTGCTGTCGGAAATTGACGTACAGACCGCATCGGGCATCGTCACGTCCGTGATCACCACCCGTTCGGTCAAAGAGCTGGAGCTGGTGATTGGCAGTGAAGTGATTGCCTTTGTGAAATCCACCGAGGTGTCGATCGCCAAGTTGTGATCGTTCTTGAGGCCGCCATCGGGGCAGCCCCCTCGCACATTTGATCGGTGAATAGATTCAAAGTGTGGGAGGGGGCTTGCCCCCGATGAGGCCCTTTCAACCACCCCGGAACTCAACGCTTGGGCAGGTAAGCCGGCAGGTACAACCCCACATACGCGTCAAACACCCGCATTCCTTCTTCCGCCATGCGCGGCGTAATCAGCCCATGCTGATGCACCGAGCGCGCATAGACGCGGTCGCTCAGCTCCAGTGCCAGTGCAAACACATCCATATCGGCGGGTAAGGTCGGCACCTCGAAATGCCGATTGAACACGGTGAGCATCAAATCGCCCAATTCCAGATCATGCTGACGGTCGGCCTGGGTCACTTCGGTCAGCCCGTGCTGGGCCAGGATCAGCTGGCGAGCGGCGGCGTCCTGGTCGTAGATGGCGAGCATGCGCTGTTCGACGATGTAGGACAGATCACGCCAGTGCTTGAGTGACTCATGCTCGATGGGTGCCTGGATGGCGGCCCGGAAAGCGGCGTGCACATCGGCGGTCAGCGCTTCCAGCAGCGCCGGCACGCTGGCGAAGAAGTGATACACCGACGACGGCGGGATCTGTGCCCGCTCGGCCACGCTGTAGATCGACAGACTCGCCACGCCTTCGGCGGCCAGCAAGGTGCGGGCGGCGTCGAGGATCGCATCAATCCGGGCCTGGCTGCGGGCGCGGGGTTTGCGAGGGGCGGTGGGGCGGGTAGTCATGGACGTCTCCTACAAGGCAGCGGGCATTGTATGAGCAGGAATCTGTGTTGTCTTCCAGGCCGCCATCGGGAGCAAGCCCCCTCCCACAGTTTGATTTGTGAATACATTCAAGTGTGGGAGGGGGCTTGCTCCCGATGAGGCCAACCCAGTGTCCTAGCAGAAACGCATAAAAAAACGCCGCCGACCAAAGTCGGCAGCGTTCGTTATCAGCGCAGCAACCGTTTATACGGTATGCAGGTACCAGTTGTACTCAAGGTCGGAGATGGAGTGTTCGAACTCTTCCAGCTCACTTTCCTTACAGGCGACGAAGATATCGATGTATTTAGGATCGATGTACTTGGCCATCACCTCGCTGTCATCCAACTCACGCAGGGCATCGCGCAGGTTGTTCGGCAGGCTCTGCTCGTTCTGCTCGTAGCTGTTGCCTTCCACCGGTGCGTTAGGCTCGATCTTGTTGGTCAGGCCGTGGTGCACGCCTGCCAGGACCGAAGCCATCAGCAGGTAGGGGTTGGCGTCGGCGCCGGCCACACGGTGTTCGATACGTACGGCATCGGACGAGCCGGTCGGTACGCGAATCGCCACGGTGCGGTTGTCCAGGCCCCAGCACGGCGAGTTCGGCACATAGAACTGCGCGCCGAAACGCCGGTAGGAGTTGACGTTGGGGCACAGGAACGCCATTTGGGCGGGTAGGGTCTCGAGCACACCGCCGATCGCGTGACGCAATGCGGCGTTCTGCTCGGGATCCTCGCTGGCAAAGATGTTCTTGCCGTCCTTGTCCAGGATCGAAATGTGTACGTGCAAACCGTTGCCTGCCTGGCCTGGGTAAGGCTTGGCCATGAAGGTGGTGTCCATCTCATGGTCGTAGGCGATGTTCTTGATCAGGCGCTTGAGCAGTACGGCGTAGTCGCAAGCCTTGATCGGGTCGGCCACGTGGTGCAGGTTCACTTCGAACTGCGCCGGGGCACTTTCCTTGACGATGGCGTCGGCCGGGATGCCTTGCTCTTTGGCACCTTCCAGAATGTCCTGGAGGCAGTCGACGTATTCGTCGAGGTCGTCGATCAGGTAGACCTGTGTCGAGTGCGGGCGTTTGCCGGAGATCGGCGAGCGGGGCGGTTGTGGGCGGCCATTCACGTTCTCCTGGTCGATCAGGTAGAACTCAAGTTCGAAGGCGGCGCAGATCGTCAGGCCGAGGTCGTCGAATTTGCTGACAACCTGGCGAAGCACTTCGCGCGGATCGGCGAAGAAAGGTTCACCTTCAAGTTCGTGCATGGTCATCAGCAGTTGCGCGGTTGGGCGCTTTTGCCAAGGTTCATTGCACAGGGTATCGGGGATTGGATAACAGATTCGGTCAGCATCACCGATGTCCAGGCCCAGGCCGGTGCTTTCCACCGTCGAGCCGTTGATATCCAGGGCAAATAAAGAGGCAGGCAGGTTGATGCCCTTCTCGTAAACCTTGTGGAGGCTGGTGCGTTCGATGCGCTTGCCGCGCACCACACCATTCATATCCGCAATTAGAAGGTCTACGTACAGAACCTCAGGATGATCCTTAAGGAACGCGTTCGCTTCGTTAAGCTGAACGGCACGCGGGGGTACCGACATGATGCAACACCTTTGTTGTTAAAAATATCAATCATTGATCTTTTCTGGTTTCAGTCAACCCGAACGGCATGCCGAAGTCAAGCGAGGCATTTTTCGCCCTAAAAAAGCGCCTCGAGGGCATTTTTGGGGCTTTTTGGGGCGGTTTTTTGGGTTTGAAGGGCTTGGGACTCGCAGGCTTGAGCGGGCCGTGTTGTATTTTTTACGGGGGTGTTGTGTAAAAAAATGAACAAGGCTAAGCTCGATTCAAACCCATAACAGCAATAATACCGGGGTGTTTCATGTTTCACCTGCCGCCATTCGGCGTCTTTGCCTGCTTGCGCCAGGCGTTGTCCGCAGTCCGTTCGCCCCGCGTGAATGCCCGCGTACCGGCCAATATTCTTGACGGCCTGTCCGACCTCCTTTTTGCCTTCTCAACTGTGACTGACCGGCTGCCGTCCACGCTGCCGATCATGATTCTGCACAACTTTGGCCTGAGGAATGCAACGCAGCAGCAAATGACGGGTAAGCTCCTACCCTGAACGAAAAAGCGACGCGGATGCTGCGTCAACCAACGCCTGACCTTTAATGGATGTCAGGAAACCCAGCCCAGAGGCATTTATGAGTAACAACCTCGACCAGCTCACCGATTGGTTGAAAGACCACAAGATCACAGAAGTCGAATGCATGATTGGCGACCTCACCGGCATCACCCGGGGCAAGATCTCGCCGACCAACAAGTTCATCGCCGAGAAAGGCATGCGTCTGCCCGAGAGCGTGCTGCTGCAGACCGTCACCGGCGACTACGTCGAAGACGACATCTATTACGAATTGCTCGACCCGGCCGACATCGACATGATCTGCCGCCCCGACCAGAACGCCGTATTCCTGGTGCCTTGGGCCATTGAGCCGACCGCCCAGGTGATCCACGACACCTACGACAAGCAAGGCAACCCGATCGAGCTGTCGCCGCGCAACGTACTCAAGAAAGTCCTCAAGCTCTATGCCGATAAAGGCTGGCAGCCCATTGTGGCGCCGGAGATGGAGTTCTACCTGACCAAGCGCTGCGAAGACCCGGACTTCCCGCTGCAACCGCCGATTGGCCGTTCCGGCCGCCCGGAAACCGGTCGCCAGTCCTTCTCTATAGAAGCGGCCAACGAATTCGACCCGCTGTTCGAAGACGTCTACGACTGGTGCGAACTGCAGGAACTGGACCTCGACACCCTGATCCACGAAGACGGCACTGCGCAGATGGAAATCAACTTCCGTCATGGCGATGCCCTGTCCCTGGCCGACCAGATCCTGGTGTTCAAGCGCACCATGCGCGAAGCCGCGCTCAAGCACGACGTGGCTGCCACCTTCATGGCCAAGCCGATGACCGGCGAGCCCGGCAGCGCGATGCACTTGCACCAGAGCATCATCGACATCGCCACCGGCAAGAACGTCTTCTCCAATGAAGACGGGACCATGAGCCAACTGTTCCTCAACCACATTGGCGGCCTGCAGAAATTCATCCCTGAATTGCTGCCGCTGTTTGCCCCCAACGTGAACTCGTTCCGCCGTTTCCTGCCCGACACCTCGGCGCCGGTCAACGTGGAATGGGGCGAAGAAAACCGCACCGTCGGTTTGCGTGTGCCGGATGCCGGCCCGCAGAACCGCCGCGTGGAAAACCGCCTGCCGGGCGCCGACGCCAACCCGTACCTGGCCATTGCCGCCAGTTTGCTGTGTGGCTTCATCGGCATGGTCGAAGGCCATAACCCAAGCGCGCCCGTGGTGGGCCGTGGTTACGAACGACGCAATCTGCGCCTGCCGTTGACCATCGAAGATGCCTTGGAACGCATGGAAAACAGCAAGACCATCGAGAAATACCTGGGTCGCAAATTCATCACAGGCTACGTCGCGGTCAAGCGGGCCGAGCATGAAAACTTCAAGCGCGTGATCAGTTCATGGGAGCGGGAATTCCTGCTCTTCGCCGTCTGACGCGCCGGGCGCACTGTGGGAACAGCGCGCCCTTCACTGAAAAGTCTAGGAGATTGGTATGTCCAGCAACAACCCGCAAACCCGTGAATGGCAAGCCTTGAGCAGCGATCATCACTTGGCGCCGTTCAGCGATTTCAAGCAATTGAAAGAGAAGGGCCCACGGATCATCACCAAAGCCCACGGTGTTTACCTGTGGGACAGCGAAGGCAACAAGATCCTCGACGGCATGGCCGGCCTGTGGTGCGTGGCGGTCGGTTACGGTCGTGATGAGCTGGCCGACGCCGCCGCCAAGCAGATGAAAGAGCTGCCCTACTACAACCTGTTCTTCCAGACGGCTCACCCGCCGGTGCTGGAACTGGCCAAGGTGATTGCCGACATTGCACCGGCCGGCATGAACCATGTGTTCTTCACCGGTTCCGGCTCCGAAGGCAACGACACCATGTTGCGCATGGTCCGCCACTACTGGGCGATCAAGGGCCAACCGAATAAAAAAGTCATCATCAGCCGCAAGAACGGCTACCACGGTTCCACCGTGGCCGGCGCGAGCCTGGGCGGCATGACGTATATGCATGAACAGGGCGACTTGCCGATCCCGGGCATTACCCACATCGCCCAGCCTTACTGGTTCGGCGAAGGCGGCGACATGAGTCCCGAGGAGTTCGGGGTCTGGGCCGCCAACCAACTGGAAGAGAAGATTCTGGAACTGGGCGTGGACAACGTCGGTGCCTTTATTGCCGAGCCGATCCAGGGCGCTGGTGGCGTGATCGTGCCGCCGGATACCTACTGGCCGCGCATCAAGGAAATCCTGGCCAAGTACGACATCCTGTTTGTCGCCGACGAAGTGATCTGCGGCTTCGGCCGTACCGGTGAGTGGTTCGGCAGCGACTTCTATGACCTCAAGCCGCACATGATGACCATCGCCAAGGGCCTGACCTCGGGCTACGTGCCCATGGGCGGCCTGATCGTGCACGACGATGTAGTTGCCGTGTTGAACGAAGGGGGTGATTTCAACCACGGTTTCACCTATTCCGGCCACCCGGTAGCAGCGGCGGTGGCCCTGGAAAACATCCGCATCCTGCGCGATGAAAAAATCGTGGATCGCGTGCACGAAGAAACGGCACCGTATTTGCAGAAACGTCTGAGGGAACTGGCTGACCACCCGTTGGTGGGTGAAGTTCGCGGTGCAGGCATGCTGGGTGCGATCGAGCTGGTCCAGGACAAGGCCACCCGCAAGCGCTATGAAGGCAAAGGCGTGGGCATGATTTGCCGCAACTTCTGCTTCAACAACGGGCTGATCATGCGCGCCGTGGGTGACACCATGATCATTTCGCCGTCGCTGGTGATCAGCAAGGCCGAAATCGACGAACTGGTGACCAAGGCGCGGACGTGCCTGGACCTGACTTTGGCGGCATTGCAGGGCTAAGTGCTAGGCTCAGTACGCGGTTCACTGAGCAGTTATAAATGTAGGGGCCTTGGTTGAAAGCCGGCCCCTGAACTTGCCAGACTGTCCCCCTGTTTTGTTGCCCTGCGCAAGGGCGCCGAACATAAAAGAACGTGGCCCAAAAAAGAAAAATTGGAGCATCACCATAATGAAGGCATTAGGTTTGAAGAACGCTGGCAAGACTCTCCTCGCCTTGTCCCTGATGGGCGCAATGGCGGGTGCGGCCCAGGCAGACGATAAAGTGCTGCACGTCTACAACTGGTCTGACTACATTGCACCGGACACCATCGCCAACTTTGAAAAAGAGTCGGGCATCAAAGTGGTGTACGACGTTTTCGACAGTAACGAAACCCTGGAAGCCAAGTTGCTGGCAGGCAAGTCCGGCTACGACATCGTCGTTCCGTCGAACAACTTCCTCGCCAAGCAGATCAAGGCCGGTGTCTACCAGGAGCTGGACAAGTCCAAGCTGTCCAACTACGGCAACCTGAACAAATCCCTGCTTAAAGCCGTGTCGGTCAGCGACCCGGACAACAAGCACGCCTTCCCTTACATGTGGGGCTCGATCGGCATCGGCTACAACCCGGAGAAGGTCAAGGCCGCGCTGGGCGTGGACAAGATCGATTCGTGGGACGTGCTGCTCAAGCCTGAAAACATTGCCAAGCTCAAGAGCTGCGGCGTGAGCTTCCTCGACTCGCCGACCGAAATGCTGCCGGTGGCGCTGCACTACCTGGGCCTGCCAACCGACACTCAGGATAAAAAACAGCTCAAGCAAGCCGAAGACCTGTTCCTGAAAATCCGTCCGTCGATCAGCTACTTCCACTCGTCCAAGTACATCTCGGACCTGGCCAACGGCAACATCTGCGTCGCCGTGGGTTACTCGGGTGATATCCAGCAGGCCAAGTCCCGTGCGGCCGAAGCCGGCGGCAAGGTCAAGGTGGCCTACGATATTCCGAAAGAAGGTGCAGGCAGTTTCTATGACATGGTCGCCATCCCTAAAGATGCCGAAAACGTCGACGCCGCCTACAAGTTCATGAACTACCTGCTCAAGCCGGAGGTCATGGCTGCGATCACCGACAGCGTACGTTTCCCGAACGGTAACGAGAAGGCTACCGCACTGGTCGACAAGGAAATCACCAGCGACCCAGGCATCTATCCACCAGCCGATGTGCAGGCCAAGCTCTACGCCATTGCTGACTTGCCGGCTGCGACCCAGCGTGAAATGACACGCAGCTGGACCAAGATCAAATCCGGTAAATAAGCCTTAAACCGGAGGGGAGTGTGGGAGGGGGCTTGCTCCCGATAGCGGTGTATCAACCAACATATGGGTATCCGATTGACCGCTATCGGGAGCAAGCCCCCTCCCACATGACCCGCTCCCACACATTTAAATGACAGAAAGTTTTGCCGGATCGGTTTATCGAGGGTAAGTTGCGCGCCGGTTTTGTTGCCGGGCAACAACTTTTGGGCCCAACTATTTAAGAGGACCTCCACTTGCCAATTTCTTTATTTCGCAAAGCCTTGCTGGTGGGTGCAGGTATCACGCTGGCTGTCAGCGTGCAGGCCGCCCCGACTGTGCATATTTATAACTGGTCGGACTACATCGGCACCGACACGCTGGCCAATTTCGAAAAGGCTACCGGCATCAAGCCCGTGTATGACGTGTTCGATTCCAACGAAACCCTGGAAGGCAAGTTGCTTGCCGGGCGTACCGGCTACGACGTGGTCGTGCCGTCCAACCACTTCCTCGGCAAGCAGATCAAGGCCGGGGCGTTCCAGAAACTCGACAAGTCTTTACTGACGAACTATTCCAACCTTGACCCGGCGCTGCTCAAGCGTCTGGAAAAGAACGATCCGGGTAACCAGTACGCAGTGCCGTATCTGTGGGGCACCAATGGCATCGGTTACAACGTCGACAAGGTCAAGGAAGTGCTCGGCGTCGATCATATTGACTCCTGGGCCGTGCTGTTCGAACCGGAAAACATGAAGAAGCTGGCCACTTGCGGCGTATCGTTCATGGACTCGGCGGATGAAATGCTGCCGGCGGTGCTCAACTACATGGGCTTGAACCCTAACAGCACCAACCCCGAAGACTACAAGAAGGCCGAAGAAAAGCTGCTCAAAGTGCGGCCCTACGTGACCTATTTCCATTCTTCCAAATACATTTCCGACCTGGCCAACGGCAACATCTGCGTGGCGGCAGGCTTCTCCGGCGATGTGTTCCAGGCCAGGTCTCGCGCGGCTGAAGCGGGCAAGGGCGTGAACATTGCCTACGTGATTCCGAAAGAAGGCGGCAACCTGTGGTTTGACGTGCTGGCGATCCCCAAGGACGCCACCAACGTCAAAGAGGCCCACGCCTTCATCAACTATTTACTGCAACCTGAGGTGATCGCTCAGGTCAGTGATGTCGTCGGTTATGCCAACCCTAACCCAGGGGCGGACAAACTGATGGATCAATCGATACGCACTGACGCAGCGGTTTACCCACCGCAGGCGGTTCTCGACCGGACATTCGTCAACTTCGAGTTACCCCCGAAAGTGCAGCGTTTGATGACCCGTAGCTGGACCAAGGTCAAGACGGGCAAGTAAGGCTCAAACTATCCAAGGTTTCGTCCGTGTTGGTCGAACAGAAAACTTTGTTGGGAGTTTCGCAAATGGCAGTTGCCTCCGGCGCCTATAAGAAAGCCCTCGAGGGCGACCAGACACCGAAAAAGGTGTTGGTCAAAATCGACCGGGTCACGAAGAAGTTCGACGAGACGATTGCCGTGGACGATGTGTCCCTGGAAATCAAGAAAGGCGAGATCTTCGCCTTGCTCGGCGGTTCGGGCTCAGGCAAATCCACCTTGCTGCGCATGCTCGCAGGCTTCGAGCGCCCAACGGAAGGTCGCATCTACCTCGACGGTGTGGACATCACCGACATGCCGCCCTACGAGCGGCCGATCAACATGATGTTCCAGTCCTACGCCTTGTTCCCACACATGACCGTGGCGCAGAACATCGCCTTCGGCCTGCAACAGGACAAGATCCCCAAGGCCGAAATCGACGCCCGGGTGGCCGAGATGCTCAAGCTGGTACAGATGAGCCAGTACGCCAAGCGCAAGCCGCACCAGTTGTCCGGTGGTCAGCGTCAGCGTGTGGCCCTGGCCCGTTCCCTGGCCAAGCGCCCGAAACTGCTGCTGCTCGATGAGCCGATGGGCGCGCTGGACAAGAAACTGCGTTCGCAGATGCAGCTTGAACTGGTTGAGATCATCGAGCGCGTGGGTGTGACCTGCGTCATGGTGACCCACGACCAGGAAGAGGCCATGACCATGGCTGAACGCATCGCGATCATGCACCTGGGCTGGATCGCCCAGATCGGCAGCCCGATCGATATCTACGAAACCCCGACCAGCCGCCTGGTGTGCGAGTTCATCGGCAACGTCAACATCTTCGACACCCAGGTGGTGGATGACGCCGAAGGCCACGCGGTGCTCAAGTGCCCGGACCTGGACCGCGACATCTACGTGGGCTACGGCATTGCCACCTCGGTGGAAGACAAATCCGTGACTTACGCCATTCGCCCGGAAAAACTGCTGGTCACCACCGAAATGCCGACCTGTGAGCACAACTGGTCCAGCGGCAAAGTGCACGACATTGCCTACCTGGGTGGCCATTCGGTGTTCTACGTGGAACTGCCGAGCGGCAAACTGGTGCAGTCCTTCGTGGCTAACGCCGAACGCCGTGGCCAGCGTCCGACCTGGGGCGACCAGGTCTACGTGTGGTGGGAAGACGACAGCGGCGTGGTACTTCGCTCATGAACATGAAGAAGCTCAAGCGCCAGTTGCAACGAATAACTCCCGATGGTCGACACGTGGTTATCGGGATTCCATTCCTTTGGTTGTTCCTGTTCTTCATGCTGCCGTTCTTCATCGTCTTGAAGATCAGCTTTGCCGAAGCCGACGTTGCGATCCCGCCTTACACCGAGATCTACACCTTCGTTGAGCAGAAACTGCAGGTGGTGCTCAACCTGGCCAACTACTCGATGCTGGGTGACGACGAGTTGTACATCGCCGCATACCTGGGCTCGTTGAAGATGGCGTTTTTCAGCACGCTCCTGTGTCTGTTGATCGGCTATCCGATGGCCTACGCCATCGCCAGCGCGCGCAAAGAGATGCAGACCGTGCTGGTGTTGCTGATCATGATGCCGACCTGGACCGCGATCCTGATCCGTGTGTATGCGTGGATGGGCATCCTCAGCAACAACGGTTTGCTCAACGGCTTCCTGATGTCCATCGGGTTGATCAACGAGCCGCTGCAGATCCTCAATACCAATATTGCGGTGTATATCGGCGTGGTCTATTCGTACCTGCCGTTCATGATCCTGCCGCTGTATGCCAACCTGGTCAAACATGATCAGAGCTTGCTGGAGGCCGCGTCCGACCTGGGGTCGAGCACCTTCAACAGCTTCTGGAAGATCACCGTGCCGCTGTCCAAGAACGGCATCATCGCCGGTTGCATGCTGGTGTTTATCCCGGTAGTGGGCGAGTTCGTGATCCCGGAACTGCTGGGCGGTCCGGAAACCCTGATGATCGGTAAAGTGTTGTGGCAAGAGTTCTTCAATAACCGTGACTGGCCGGTGGCCTCTGCCCTGGCGGTGGTGATGCTGGCGATCCTGATCGTGCCGATCATCCTGTTCAACCGCAGCCAAGCCAAAGAGATGGAGGGCAAGATATGAAGCGCGTCAGTTTCTCAAGCTTCATGCTGGTGGCGGGGTTGCTGTTCATCTACCTGCCGATGCTGATCCTGGTGATCTACTCGTTCAACGAATCCAAGCTGGTGACCGTCTGGGGCGGTTGGTCGATCAAGTGGTACGTGGGCCTGTTGGACAACACCCAGTTGATGGGCTCGGTGGCCCGCTCGCTGGAAATCGCCTGCTATACGGCGGTGGCTGCGGTGGCCCTGGGCACCTTGGCAGCCTTCGTGCTGACGCGCATCAGCCAGTTCAAGGGCCGCACGCTGTTCGGCGGCCTGGTGACCGCGCCGTTGGTGATGCCGGAAGTGATCACCGGTCTGTCGCTGTTGCTGCTGTTTGTGGCCATGGCGCAAATGATCGGCTGGCCCCAGGAGCGTGGCATCGTCACCATCTGGATCGCCCACACCACTTTCTGTGCGGCGTATGTGGCGGTGGTGGTGTCGGCACGCCTGCGTGAGCTGGACCTGTCGATTGAAGAAGCGGCAATGGACCTGGGGGCGCGACCGTGGAAGGTGTTCTTCCTGATCACGATCCCGATGATCGCGCCATCGTTGGCGGCGGGCGGCATGATGTCGTTCGCCTTGTCGCTGGATGATCTGGTACTGGCCAGCTTCGTATCGGGCCCGGGCTCGACGACCTTGCCGATGGAAGTGTTCTCGGCGGTGCGCCTTGGGGTCAAACCCGAGATCAATGCCGTGGCCAGCCTGATTCTGTTGGCGGTGTCGCTGGTGACCTTCCTGGTGTGGTTCTTCAGCCGTCGTGCCGAAGAGCACCGCAAGAAAGCCATCCAGCAAGCCATCGAAGAAGCGGCGGCGGATGGCTGGCAGCAGCCGGACAAGCGCCGCGCGACTGCACCGGTCTAATCAGGTCTACCTGAAGAAACTGGATCAAACTGTGGGAGCGGCCAAGCCCGCTCCCACAGTTGATTGCATTTCAAGCCCAGGGCGATTTGCGGATGACTTCAACAAAATTCATCGGCTTGAACCCCGGCTCCTGATCCACCAGTACATCCGTCTTCACGTTGCCGAACGTGGTCTGTGGGCGATGGCGCAAGCCGTCGGCAAAGGCGCAGATGATGCACTCCTTGAACCCTTCACCCCGTGGATGCGCATGCACCACCGCCTCGCGCTGCACGCTGGAAAACGCTGCGTAATCCATACCCAGGACATCCATCTCGACGCCGGCCGTCACCAGCGCAACGGTTGGGCGTAGATGCTGCGGCACGCCCGGCGTGGTATGCAGGGCGATGGACAGCCACACCTGTTCGATGTCGTCGTCACTCAGCCCGTAAGGCTTGAGAAACGTGGCCGCCGCATTGGCTCCGTCCACTTCGAAACGCTCGTTGTCACTGCGATGACCTTCGACCAGGCCCAGGTCATGGAACATCGCGCCGACGTAGAGCAACTCCGGGTTGTAAGCGAGTTGTTTGCGTTCACCGCTTAAGGCGCCGAACAGGAACACGCGGCGGGAGTGGTGATAAAGCAGGTCGGATTCGACGTCGCGAATGTATTCGGTGGTGGCCTTGGCCAGTGCGCTGTCGGGGATCTGGATACCGGCGATGGTGGTGGTCATGATGGCTCTCCTCTGGAAAGATTCCAGTTTGGTCGTGTGCCTGCAAAGGGGCCATCGCGGCGAGGGAGTGATCCCGGCCAATGTGGTTGCACATCGTGCCAAGGCTGTACGCGATCAAATGTGCGATAGCATCACTTGGGTATACCTGACAGACCGAGTCGCCTGCATCGCAGGCAAGCCCGGCTCCCACAGGGTTTCGCGCCAGTCCAGAGATAAGGTTTACTCATGCAAAAAACCGTTGCCATTCTGATCTTTCCCGGCGTCCAGTCGCTGGATGTGACGGGGCCGATGGATGTGTTTTGCGAGGCCAACCGCTTTTTGCCGCCGCAGGACCATTATCAGCTGGAAGTCATCGGCCTTGGCCACGGCACGATGGCGGCCTCCAACGGCTTGTCACTACAGGCCCATCGGCATTACCGCGAAGCCCTTGAACCCTACGACTTACTGCTGGTCGCTGGCGGCCCGCAATTGCCCTTCGAGGATTTCGGTGCCCCCTTCGATGACTGGCTACGCGGTGCAACACAGAGAGCACAACGCTTCGGTTCGATCTGCAACGGCGCCTTCCTGCTGGCCCGCGCTGGCCTGCTGGATGGAAAAACCGTCACCACCCACTGGAACGACGCCGCAGATCTGGTGCGTCTGTGCCCTACAGCCCAGGTCGATGCCGATCGCCTCTACGCACAGGACGGCAACCTCTACACGTCGGCGGGTGTGACCGCAGGCATCGACTTGTCGCTGTACCTGTTGGCCCAGGACCATGGCCCGGAAGTCGCGCTGAGCGTGGCCAAGCGTCTGGTGGTGTTCACCCAGCGTTCCGGTGGGCAGTCGCAGTTCAGCCCGTTCCTCACGCCCCACGCCGAAGACACCTCGGCGGTGGCGCTGGTGCAGTTGTACGTGTTGGCGAACCTGACGGGGGATTTGACCATCGCCGATCTGGCCAAGGCGGCCAATATGAGTGCACGCAATTTCTCCCGGGTATTTGCCCGTGAAGCACGGATAACGCCGGCTGAGTTTGTCGAGCGAGCCCGGGTGGATGCGGCGCGGGTGATGCTCGAAAGCAGCTGCGCACCGCTCAAGACCGTGGCCTACCAGTGTGGCTTTCGCGATGCCCAGCACATGCGCAGTGTATTCAATCGCCGGCTGGGCGTGACCCCGCAACAGTTCCGGCTTAACTTTGCGGCGCCGGTTTGAGCGTGTCGTAGGCTTCCAGGGCGCGCAGCGTATGGAGCTGGCATTCAACCTGCTGCGCCAGTCGCGCCTGAGCCTGATGGATATCGCCGCGCAAGTGGGCTACCAGTTCCAGGCGGCGTTCAGCAAGAAATCCAAGGAAACCTACGGCGAAGCGCCAGGGCGGATGCGGGCACAGTAGTCGCTGATACAACGCAGATCCAAGTGTGGGAGGGGGCTTGCTCCCGATAGCCGTGTGTCAGTCAGCTCATCTGCTACTGAGACACTGCTATCGGGAGCAAGCCCCCTCCCATATTGATCGAGTTATCGGGCGGGCAATAGTTTCAGGGTGCCACGGGTATTGGCCGTGACTTCCTCATCACTGAAATGTGCCTGTTCATACCCTCCTTCGATGTAGGTTTGCGCCTGATCACTATAGTGTCGATCAAACGGCACGCCGCTTTGCCCCACCGGGTTGATGGTCAAGGCGTGGGCCGGGTCGGCGAAGTCGATCAGGCGGCGGGTCGACGGGCCGTAGGTCACCGGCCAGGGCGCGGGGCCGATCATCGCCGATTGGTTGTTCGGTACCTCGTGGGTGCCGGGGGCGGGGAACGGGCCGACGTTGAAGAGCTTGTCCAATGGCTTCTGCATGCCCAGCGGGTGCCCGTGGGTCAAGGTGTGCGCTTTGCCCCACTGCCACTGGCCGGGGTCATCGCCGAGCGTGGCCTTGAGGTGCGCCAGGCTATTGTCCCAGGCGAGCTTGACGGTGTCGGCACGCGTGCCGTTCCACCACGGCGAATCCGCTGAAGCGGCCAGGCGGGGCAATGCGGCGTCGATCATCCGGGTGGTGAGCAGGGTCTTGAACAGGGCGTCGCCCAGCTTCGGGTGGAAGGTGGCGTCGGTGAGGTTGAACAGGAACTGGTTGAACAGCGTGGCGCTGGTGGAGCCCAGCGGGTAGTCACCCTTCCAGTTTGCAAGCTGTTCCACCAGTTTCAACTGGGCCGGATCCTTGACGACGTCACGCAACACCGGCAGCAACGGCGCCAGCAACCGTGGGCCGTAGGCGGTGGTGGTGCCCAGCTGCAAGGCCTGGCTGTTGTTCACGTCCCACTTCACGCTGTTGTCGCTCAATTGTGTATTCAACTGCTGCCCACGGTCGGCCAGGTTGTAATAGCCGGGGATTTCCATGCCGGTGGGTGAGGCCGGCTGGGCATTGGCCGACACCACATAACCACGCGCCGGATTCTCTTCCTGAGGGTTGGCGCTGAACGGGTAGAAGCCCAGCTTGTCGGCCTGGGCGGTGCTACCGTCGAGGATGAATGCCGGGTTGACCCCAGCCGGGCGGATCGGCAATTGCGCTGCGGCCCACCAACCGATATCGCCCTTGGCATTTGCCCACACGATATTCAGCCCGGGGGCCGACACCTTGGCGGCTGCCGCACGGGCCTTGGTCAGGGTGTCGGCACGGTTGAGTTCGTAGAAGCCTTCGAGGATCGGGTTTTCGGTGTCGAGGAACGCCCACCACATGGCAATCGGCGTCTTGCCGGCATTTTCGCCGAGTACATCATTGATGATCGGACCGTGGGGCGAGCTGCGCAGCGTCAGGATGACCGGCTCCTGGCCTTTGACGGCAATCTGCTGTTCGCTGCTGGTCAGGTCGGTCCATTGGCCGTGGTACCAGACCTGGTTGGGGTTATCCGGGTTGACCTTTTCGGCGATCAGGTCGAGATCGTCGTTCTGGAACATGGTCAGGCTCCAGCCGAAATCCAGGTTGTGCCCCAGGAACGCCACCGGCACCAGCGCGTTGTGGTAGCCGTACAGCTCAAAGCCCGGCGCCGACAGTTGCGCCTCGTACCACACCGACGGCACCGAGAAGCGGATATGCGGGTCACCTGCCAGCAACGGTTTGCCGCTTTGGGTGCGGCTGCCGCTGATGGCCCAGGCGTTGCTGCCCTCGAACTGCGGCAGGCCGTTATCGGCCAAGGCCCTGTCACTCAGGGCGGCGAGGGCGCCGAGGCTTTTCCAGTCGCCGGCGGCCAGGTTGAGCGCGCCCTTGGGTTGCCAGTCCAGGTCGAAGACTTTCAGGTAATCGCTACCCAGCTGGTCGCGTACATAAGTCAGCACAGGTTCGGTACGAAACGCGACGGCAAAACTGTAGGCCATGTACCCGGCGACGCTGATGGTGTCTTCGGGTGTAAAGGGCCGCTTGGTGATGCCCAGCACATCGAACTCCATGGGGCTGGCGTGGCTGTCCTGATATTGGTTGATCCCGTCCAGATAAGCTTGAAGGGCTTTCCAGGCGCTCGAGTCGTGGTCGATGTGTTCCACGTAGCTCAAGGCCCGTTCACGAATACGCAGGCTGCGGAACAGTTTATCGGTTTCCAGCAACTTGGGGCCCAGCACCTCGGCCAGCTCGCCACGGGCCAGGCGCCGCATGATCTCCATCTGGAACAGGCGGTCCTGGGCATGCACATAGCCCAGGGCGCGATACAGGTCGGCCTCGTTCTCGGCGCGAATGTGCGGCACGCCACGGTCGTCGTAACGCACCGTGACGGAGCCTTGCAGATGGTTGAGCATGACCGTGCCCTGACGCGTGGGTTGCTTGCTGTAGACATACCAGCCGGCGCCGGCCAGGAGGGCGGTAATCAGTAGGGCAAGCACGGTCAGGCTGCGTTTCATGGACGGTCCTTGAGTCAGTCACCTGGGAGGTCAACGGAGTCTAATCGGTTTGGTGGCGACTGAGGGAAATGCTGACGCGCCGTTGTGACAGCCAAGGTTCAAGCGGCCAGCGCTGCCGATGAGCTACTATTGCGCCCGTCGTCCTTGAGCCTTTTTTCATGACCTGCGCCACGCAACCCAAGCCAGTTCCCAGCCCTTCAGACGTGACCTACGCCTGCAGCCTGGAAGCGCAATCGCTGATCAGCCGCTTTTTGCAGCATCCGCCGGCAGGCTTTGACGCCCGGCTGTCCGACCAGGGGTTGCCGTACTTCTTCACGCCATTCGACCTGTTGACCACTGCCGACGAGGACTTCGTGAAGCGTGTGCGCGGCTGGCCAGGCTATGCCTTGTGGCATTCATGGTTGCGTATCGACAGCTGCTTTGTGGGCACCACGGTCAGTGAATATGCGCCGTTCCCCCAGGGCGTATCGCCCCAGGAGCTTGCGCAGTGGCTGCAAGAGGAATGCGTCCCGCAGCGCAAACTCACCATCGTCAAAGACGTGCCTCACGACTCCCCGCTGCTCAGCGAGGCCGACAACCGCTACGCGCAAGCCTTGATCGATGAGTGCACGCGGCGTGGTTTCATCAGCCTCGAGGGCCAGGCACTGGCTTATGTGCCGATCAACTTCACCACCCTCGACGAATACCTTGGGCGCTTGTCCCACAGCCGTCGGCGTAATATCCGACGCAAACTGCGCAGCCGCGAAGCGTTGCGCGTAGAAATCCTCGACACCGGCGATGAGCGCTTCAACGATGATGCCTGGCTGACGCAGTTGTACGGGTTGTACAAGGCGGTGTACGACCAGAGCGAGATCCATTTTGACCTGCTCACGCCGGAGTTCTTCACCGGCTTGCTCAGGGACGCCGGTACTGACGGGCGCGTGTTCTGCTACTGGCACTGCGACGAACTGATCGGCTACAACCTGTGCTACGTGGAGGGCGACAAGCTGCTCGACAAGTACATCGGGCTCAATTACCCGCAGGCGCTGGAGTTCAACCTGTACTTCGTCAGCTGGTTCGTGAACCTGGAGTACGCAGTGGCGAATGGGCTGAAGTTTTATGTGGCGGGCTGGACCGACCCGCAGGTCAAGGCCAACCTCGGTGCCGACTTCACCTTCACGCGCCACTTGGTCTGGGTGCGCAACCCGTTGTTGCGCAAGCTGGGCAACCGCTTGCGTCATCATTTTGAAAGCGACAACCAATGGCACCAGGAGCACACCGCATGAGCCTGGACCGAGCACCGCTGATTCTCGATTTCGATGGTGCCGTCAGTGACATTGCTGGCGCGATCACCTTACCGCTGCAGGCCTGGCAGGAGAAAATCCGCTTCGGCTGCCGTTGGGCCCAGTTCAAGGAACTGGAAACCGCCCTGCACGCGCAGATGCCCAGCGATTACGGTTGCGTGTTTACCGGCAGCGGCGACTATCACCATCTCAGCCAGCTCCTGTTGAACCGCCTGCCCGCGCAGCAGAAGTACCAACTGATCATCTGCGACAACCACCCCGACAACATGCGCTACCCGTTCGGCATCCACTGCGGTTCGTGGGTGTATTGGGCCAGCCGTCTGCCTCAGGTCGAGCATGTGCATGTGCTGGGGATCGGTTCGCAGGACATTGCCTTGGGCCACGCCTGGGAGAATCACTGGTCGCCACTGCTCAAGCGCAAGTTGACCTACTGGAACGTCAACGTCGATACGCGCTGGATGAACTGGATCGGCGCCGGACCGAGCAATCGTGCGTTCGGCCATCCGGATGAGTTGATGCGTACGTTCCTGGCGCAGCTTGATCGTTCGCTGCCGGTTTATCTGTCCATCGACAAAGATGTGCTGAGCCCCCAGGTGGTGAACACCAACTGGGACCAGGGTGAGTTCCTGGAGCAGCATTTGAATGACCTGATCGACGCCTGCCAAGGCCAGATCATTGGCGCGGACGTCACGGGTGACGTCTCGGCCTACCACTATGAAAGCAAATTCAAGCGCTGGTTGAGTGCGTCCGATGGTCAGGAAGAACTGCCTGAGGCGCAGGTGCAGATCTGGCAACAGCAGCAGAACGCGTTGAATGGTCGCTTGGTCGCGCGCATCAATCAGGGTTGGAAACGATAACCTTCAGCTGGGCGAGGACCTGTTCGAAGTGTTCGTCGGTCAGCCAATGGCTGTTGCTGATCGACAGGGTGCGGCGGGCGAAAGCCTGGGCTTGGGGGAGCGGGCTGCCAGGCACCAGCAAGGGGGCCACGTCGGGGTAATCCGGCAAGGTGTGAATGAACAGGCGCGTCACGCCCAGCCCCGCGGTCCAGAGCTGCGCCATCGCCGTATCCCGGGCCTGTGCCGAGGGCATCACCACCATCAGAAAAGGCCAGGTGCCTTGCTGCCCGGGCCGGTCCAGGATGACCGAGACACCGGGCAAGGCATTCAAGCGTGCGGCACGGCGCAGCGCGCGGGTGCGGCCTTGTTGCAGGTGATCGGGCAAGCGAGCCAGCGCCGCCGCGCCGACCCTGCGGCGATAGCCACCCAGGGCATGCAGCGGAATGTCGTTGACCGAAAAATCATCACCCACGGCGGCGACTTCATCGCCTTGCGCCAGCGCCTTGCGCAAGGCCTTGCCATACACGTAATACAAGCCGTACGGCCGATAAAGCAGGGCGTATCCCCACAGCTCGGCGCTGCGCTGCAACTCCCAGCGCAGGCTGAAGGGCAGGTCCTGGCGAGATTGGCGATGCAGCGCTTGATGCAACACCGGGTCGCGGCTGAACAATACTCCGCCTTCTGCCGTCGTCAGGCCTTTACCCAGCGCCATGCTGAAAAAGCCCACGTCGCCTTTGAGCCCGACGCTCTGCCCATCGTCCAGCGCACCCATGGCTTGCGCGGCATCTTCGATGACCGCTGCGCCGATGGCGCCGGCAATGCGCTTGGCGGTTCCGACATCAGCCACGCGTCCGGCCAGATGGGTGACCACCACCGCCAGGGTAGTTTCGTCGCACAACTGCACCAGGTGCTGTTCGTCCAGGTCGATGCTGTCGGGTTGCAAATCACAGGGCACCACCTGCAACGGTGGGCAGTAATGGGCGGCCAAGGCGACCAGCGGGCAGGTATAGGCCGGCACGATGAGCCGGGTACGGCCCGGCATGCGCCGTTGCAAAACCCTTAGGGCGATCACCAGTGCAGCGGTCCCGGAGCACGTCAGCGCCGGCAGCGGAATCGACAGTTGACGGGCCAGGGCAGGGGCCAGGTCGCCCGAGAGGCCGAGCAGGTCCCGCCAGCGCAGGGGCAGCCCTGCGGTGGGCGGAATCTCGCGAGGCATCATCAGGCAAGCGTCTCGGAGCGACCGGCACCGATGACTTTTCCGGCTTCGTCTTCACTGCGTGCCAGGCACAGAATGCCGGCAATGATCAACGCGCCGCCGACGATTTTCGGCAGGGTCAGGCTGTCATCGAACAGCCACACGGAAATCAGCGTGACGCTGATCAGTTCCAGGTGAGAGGCCGCAAAAGCCGGGCCCACCGGGGCGTATTTGAGCAAGGTCATCCAGGTGAAGAACGCGCCGATATAACCCACGAAGGCGCCGTAGATCCATGGGGCGCCAAATACGCGTATCAGCCAGGCGGTGTCCATCGTCAGGGGTTCTGCATGCACCGAGGCGAACTTGAAGCTGACCTGCGCCAAGGTGTCGAAAATGATCAGCGCGAGAAAACCCAGGATATAAAAGCGTTTCATTATTCAAACCCCACGACGGTCACGCCACAGGCGATCAGCATGATGCCGATCAACCGCCATTTGCTCAGGCTTTCCTTGAACAGGAAGCGACCGGCAATCATGATCACCACAATGTTGATGGAACCCAGCATCACGCCGACCGACAACGGCACCAATGTCAGGAACGCCAGCCACAACACGAATTCGAAGACATAGCAGAGAACGCCAATCCAGATCCATGGCCGCTTGAGCATGTGTTTCCAGTGGGCCAGGCCGTCATGCTCGGCGCTGGCTGAAGCCGCTGCCTTGAACGCCAACTGGCCGGATGTATCGACGATGACGTTGAGTATCCAGAGGATAATGGTTAATTGGCTCATGTGTTCCTATGCTTACAATCCTGCCGAAAACGTACGATACAGTAGCCTGTCGCCGGGGTGACTGGAGTTTGCCGGTCGAACAGCCTGTGTTCAGTTTGATGTCTTGCTCCACTGGCAATAGCAGCCCACCGCCAGGGTGTGGGTGGCGTCAACTTCGCGCCCGGCCTCGAGGGCTTTCAAGATCGGTTCGATAAAGCTGTTACTGGAATTACAGGTCAGCCCTTCACTGTAGGGGCCGAAATACGCGAGCTTGCCCGTGCGGTCCCAGATACCCACGGCAGGTGTCGCCGGCACCTGATCGGCGCCGGGCAGGGCGGCAAGCGTTTTCATCCTGTTCAGGTTGTCGGGCAGTTGACCGTGGCTGCCGGCCTTTTGCAGGGCATAAAACTCCACGCCCTGAGGCGCGTACTGCTCGATCAGCTCGCCCAGATGCTGCTGGTTACCCACGTTGCACGGGCACGCCGGGTCCCAGAAGTGCACCAGGCGGATCGGCCCCGGGCCCGCGAGTTCGGCGGGCAGGCGCAGAGTGTCGCCGGAGAACACCGCCGTGTGTTCGCTGAAGGCGCGCAGGTAGCGGCCCTGGAACCAGTCATAGGCCGTCCACAGCACACCGGTGCAAATGGCCAGAATCAGGCTGGCGAACAGGGCAGTGCGCAGGTGCTGTCGCATTCGGATCTATCCTCGGAGGTCGCGTAGCTTGCCATGCTTGCTCTGACAGATGAATATCGCAGGTCGATATTCATCTTCACCCTCAGTCTGGAAGCCTTTATGCCCGTCACTTTTGACCCCGATCATCTACGCGAAAGCTTGCGGCCCCTGGTGGATGCGCAGCCGCTTTCTGTGGAGGCCCGGGTCTACCAGCGTTTCTACGGGCTGGACCTGCCTGCGCGCAAAGTGCCGGCGGTGAGTCGCCTGGGGCGCTTCGAGGTGCAAGGCTTCCAAGTGGTGGCGCAGGTGTGGTGGCCGGCACAGCCGGTGGCGACGATGTTCATGTTCCATGGCTTCTACGACCATATGGGACTGTACCGCCACGTTGTGGATTGGGCGCTGGACCAGGGGTTTGTGGTGATCGCCTGCGATTTGCCGGGCCATGGCTTGTCCAGTGGCGCCCGTGCCAGCATCGATGATTTTGCGGTGTACCAGGCGGTGGTGCAGGCGCTGTTCGCCCAGGCTCAAACCCTGCAACTGCCGCAACCCTGGCACCTGTTCGGGCAAAGCACCGGCGGTGCAGTGGTGGTCGACCACTTGCTCAACCAGGGCGTCGACAGCCCGGCCCAAGGCAAGACCTTCCTGCTGTCGCCCTTGGTGCGGCCGCGCGCCTGGGGCTGGTCGCAGGTCAGCTATTACCTGCTGCGCCCGTTTGTAAAAGGCATCGCCCGCCGGTTCAGCGAGAACACCCACGACCCGGATTTCAAACCGTTCCTGGAAGCCGACCCGTTGCAACCCCGCCAACTGCCCACGGCGTGGGTCGGCGCGTTGGCGAGCTGGATCAAGCGCATCGAAGCCGCGCCGCGCAGCCCACGGCGGCCAGTGATCGTGCAAGGCGAGGAGGATATGACGGTGGACTGGCAGCACAACTTGCAGGTGCTGCGGGGCAAGTTCGATCAGCCTGAGGTGTTGATGCTGCCGCGTGGCCGGCATCATCTGGCCAATGAAATTCCAGAGATTCGCCGGCAATACTTCAGTTTCCTCACGGAGCATCTGAAGTAGCACAATCCAACAGTGGGAGGGGGCTTGCTCCCTCCCACATGGGTTATTGCGACAGGCTGGAGGTGCTTTGCCCGACTGCAAGCCCTGCGCGGATGGCGGCAAGGGCAGCCTGGTAATACGCCTTACCCTCCGGCGACTCGGCAAATGTCGCGAACTCTTCCAACTCTGGGTCGGACAGGTTCCGATAGACGTACAACAGCGTGTTGTTCAAGTCATTGCCAATCTGCCGCATCAGGCGCTCGCGCTGCCCATTCAACATGCCCTGGGCCTGGCCTCCGCCCAGCAGGCCGGGAATCATCTGGCTCAAACTGTCAGCCGCGACACCGGCAATCGCCAGGCTGACTTCCGCGCCAGCTTCGCGCGCCGGCAGGGCCTGGGCCAGGTGGCCGATGATCAGGCTGCGGGTTGCATCGGCTTCCATGTGCGGCAAGCCCTGGGCGTTTTTCGCCAACTGGTCGCGGCGGGTGGCGAGCAGTTCGGCGTCGACAATCTTGCGGCCCAGGGGCGACTGAAAAAACGCCAGCGCGGGCTTCGGGTCTGCCAGGTGCTGGCGCAATTGCGCTTCGGCGCGCTGGTCCATGGCCTGGGCGGCAAAGCGTTTGTTGCTGTTGTCCACCAGCGCCTGGTACACCGCCGGCGGCAGGCTATTGCGGTAGCGTTGTTGGGCGGCACTGAGGGCGTCATTGAAGTGCGCACGTTGTTCGGCCCAGCCGGCGACCTTGTACAACTGGTCATGGCTGTCTGCCCAGGCGGGCAAAACGCAGAACATCAGCACGGAAAAAAACAAACGACGCATAGGGACTCCTGTCAGTCGGCCACTATTGTCCGTGTCAGGCGTAGGATTTGTCGAGAAGTCCTATCAGTCACCTGACTAAAGTGTATTCAGACGCTCGGCGGCTCTGTCGAATTCACAGGCGTATGGATACTATGCGCGCCATGCAAATATCCCTCGATCACCCGCTGCTGCAACGTATCGTCGACGACCTGGCCGAAAAAGGCTGGTCGCAGCAAAATGGCTTCCTGCCCCAGGCTCTGACCCTGGAGCTGGCGGCCGAGTGCCGTAAACGTGCGGCCGAAGGTGAGCTGGCGCCTGCCGCTGTCGGGCGCGGGCCGGCCCAGGAAATCCGCGAGGGGATTCGCGGTGACCATATCCAGTGGCTGGAAGAGGGCGACGCGCCGGTGTGCGAGACCTACATGGGGTTGATGGACAGCCTGCGGCTGGCCATGAACCGCCATCTGTTCCTGGGCCTTGAAGACTTCGAAAGCCACTTCGCGATGTACCCGCCGGGTGCGTTTTATCTCAAGCATCTGGACCGTTTTCGCGATGATGACCGGCGAACGGTGTCGGCAGTGGTCTATTTGAACGACGCCTGGTTGCCTGAGCATGGCGGCCAGCTGCGCATGTACCTCAAGGATGGCGTGGAATACGATGTGCAGCCCACCGGCGGTTGCCTGGTAGTGTTCCTCTCGGGTGAAGTCCCTCACGAAGTGCTGCCCGCCACGCGTGAGCGCTTGTCCTTGACCGGCTGGTTTCGTCGACGGGGCAACGAGCCGTTTTAAACATGGAAAAAATTCTCGTCAGCCGTTGCCTGCTTGGGCACAAGGTGCGCTACGACGGTGGCGCCAGTGGCACGTTCGACCTATTGACGCAGTGGCAGGCCGAGGGGCGTGTGGTCGCGATCTGCCCGGAGGTGGCGGGTGGCTTGCCGACGCCACGCCCACCCGCCGAGATTGCGGGTGGGCAGGGCATCGATGTATGGGATGGGCGTGCCCGAGTGCTGACCGCCGAGGGCGAAGACTTCAGCGGCGCCTTCGTCGAGGGCGCCCGCCAGGCGTTGGCATTGGCGCAGCGCCACGGTATCCGCATTGCCATCCTCAAGGCCAACAGCCCATCCTGTGGCAACCGGCTGATCTATGACGGCACCTTCAGTGCCGTCAAGGTGAGCGGCGAGGGCGTGACTGCGGCGCTGCTCAAGCGCCATGGGGTGTTGGTGTTCAGTGAGCAGGAGTTGCCTGAAGCGGCTCAGGCATTGGCGCAATTGCAGGCGGTTGGTCCTTGAACCACTTATGCGAGAGCGCTTTCAAGCGGCCATCGGCCTTGATCTGCTGCAGCGCCCTGTCCAGGCTGGTCTTGAACGCCGGGTTGCCCTTCTGAAACGGAATCGCCAGCTCCGGCTTTTCCAGGTAAGCCTCGCTGAAATCGAACCGATCCTGCAACTGCGCAGTCATAGCGATATGGTTGATGGCCACGTCATATTTGCCGGTTTCAACGCCTGGTAGCAGGTCGCTGTCATCGGTGGTGATAAAGGAGGGGCGCACGTCCAGTTCCTTGGCCAATTCTTCACCCAACTCCACTTCAAAGCCGGTTAGCTTATTGTCGTCCTTGAAGTTGAATGGCGGGGTGTTGGCTTGCACTGCGATGCGCAGTTCGCCGCGATCAAACACATCGTCGATCAGTTCGGCATGAGCCAAGGGGCTCAAAAGAGGCAGTAAAAGTACAAGGCCAGGCGAAAAGCGCATGGTCGCTCCTAAGGAATTGAGCTGTACGAGGCACCGTCCAGCATCGCTTTGCTATTGTGTTGAGTGCCTTGGACAGCAATTTGTCGCGAAGTTGTCATAACCCAACAGATTTCCTGCAGAAACTGGAGAAGCGAATGAAAGCCCTATCAGTCCGAGCAACATCCGCCCGTGCAACGATTGCCAGCCTGTTGCTGGGTGCCTCGATGTTGGCCACCGCCGCCGATGGCATCCCGCGTAGCGCGCCACCTGAAGGTGCCAAAGTGTTTATCGTGTCGCCCAAAGATGGCGCCACTGTGGATAAAACCTTTACCGTCAAATTCGGCATGGAAGGCTTGAAGCTCGCGCCGGCCACTGACCAGACCCCGGGCACCGGCCACCACCATCTGCTGGTTGACCAGAAAGAGCTGCCTGACGCCAGCGTACCGATCCCGGCCACCGACACCGTGATCCACTACGGCAAGGCCCAGACCGAGACCGAATTGACCCTCACCCCAGGCAAGCACACCTTGCAATTGGTGGCCGGCGACAAACTGCATATGCAGTTCAACCCGACTGTAGCCTCGAAAGTGATCACGGTTAACGTCAAATAAGATTTGTTCAGACAAAAAAATGGGAGACCCCTGCGGGTCTCCCATTTTTATTGGTAGGCGCGGGTTCTTAGAACAGAACGCGGCTACGAATCGTGCCCTTGATGTGCTGCAACTTCTCTTGCGCCAGGTCCGAGTACTCGGCGTCGACGTCGATCACCACGTAACCGACCTTCTCGTTGGTCTGCAGGAACTGACCGGAGATGTTGATGCCGTTCTCTGCGAAGACCTTGTTGATCTCCATCAGCACGCCAGGGATGTTCTGGTGGATGTGCAGCAGACGGTGCTTGCCAGGGTGAGCCGGCAGGGCCACTTCCGGGAAGTTCACCGACGATACGGATGTACCGTTGTCGCTGTACTTGACCAGCTTCTCCGACACTTCCAGGCCGATGTTGGCTTGGGCTTCAGCGGTGGAACCACCGATGTGCGGGGTCAGGATCACGTTGTCCAGGCCGCGCAGCGGGCTTTCGAAGATGTCATCGTTGGAGCGAGGCTCTACCGGGAACACATCGATGGCGGCGCCGATCAGGTGCTTGTCCTTGATCGCAGCAGCCAGGGCATCCAGTTCGACCACGGTGCCGCGTGCGGCGTTGATCAGGATGCCGCCTTTCTTGATGGCACGGATTTCCTTCTCGCCGATCATCCACTGGGTTTCGGCGGTTTCCGGAACATGCAGGGTCACGATGTCGGACATGCCCAGCAACTCGGTCAGGCTGCCCACTTGGGTGGCATTGCCCAACGGCAGCTTGGTCAGGGTGTCGTAGAAGAACACCTGCATCCCCAAGCCTTCAGCCAGGACCGACAGCTGAGTGCCGATCGAGCCGTAACCGACGATACCCAGCTTCTTGCCGCGGATTTCGAAGGAGTTGGCCGCGCTCTTGATCCAGCCGCCACGGTGGCAGGATGCGTTCTTCTCAGGAATACCGCGCAACAGCAGGATGGCCTCGGCCAGCACCAGTTCCGCCACGGAACGGGTATTGGAGTACGGTGCGTTGAACACCGCGATGCCGCGCTCGCGCGCTGCGTTGAGGTCGACCTGGTTGGTGCCGATGCAGAAACAGCCGACCGCCACGAGTTTCTTGGCGTGATCGAAGATCTCTTCGGTCAGCTGAGTGCGGGAGCGAATGCCGATAAAGTGCGCGTCGGCGATCTTTTCCTTGAGCTGGGCTTCCGGCAGAGAACTGGTGATGTACTCAATGCTGGTGTACCCGGCGGCTTTCAGAACGTCGACAGCCGATGGGTGGACGCCTTCCAGAAGAAGGAACTTGATCTTGCTCTTATCGAGAGAAGTCTTGCTCATCTGCGTAAACCTGTATCCCGGAGAAAAATGGCAGGGAGTCGAGCAGCGCAAGCTGACCCGGACGGCAGGAAAGCCGTCACCGCAGAAACGCCCTTGGGCTCTGTCCTGCGGGGGCGGTATGCTAGCATACGCGCCCCGCTAACACTCATTCCTGCGACGTGAAGCGTTCTCAGGATGACCATGAATTGTTCGAGAGTTCTGTCGATGACCCATCCTGCCCTGATTGATGAGCTGAAGACCCTGGTTGAGCCCGGCAAAGTGCTGACCGATGCAGACTCCCTGGAGGCTTACGGCAAGGATTGGACCAAGCACTTCGCCCCTGCGCCTACCGCCATCGTCTTCCCCAAGACCATCGAGCAGGTGCAAGCCATCGTCCGCTGGGCCAACACGCACAAGGTGGCGCTGGTGCCGTCCGGCGGTCGTACCGGCCTGTCGGCGGCAGCGGTGGCGGCAAATGGCGAAGTGGTGGTGTCGTTCGACTATATGAACCAGATCCTCGACGTGAACCTCACCGACCGTACCGCCGTGTGCCAGCCGGGCGTGGTTACCAAGCAGTTGCAGAACGCAGCCGAAGAACAGGGCCTGTACTATCCGGTGGACTTCGCTTCATCCGGTTCCAGCCAGATTGGCGGCAATATCGGCACCAATGCCGGCGGGATCAAGGTAATTCGCTACGGCATGACCCGCAACTGGGTCGCCGGCATGAAAGTGGTCACCGGCAAGGGTGATGTGCTGGAACTGAACCGCGACCTGATCAAGAACGCCACCGGCTACGACATGCGTCAGCTGTTCATCGGCGCTGAAGGCACCCTGGGCTTCGTGGTCGAAGCCACCATGCGCCTGGACCGTGCGCCGAAGAACCTCACCGCGATGGTGCTGGGTACCACCGATTTCGACTCGATCATGCCGGTATTGCATGCGTTCCAGAGCAAGCTGGACCTGACCGCGTTCGAGTTCTTCTCCGACAAGGCCCTGGCCAAAGTCCTGGGGCGCGGCGACGTGCCGGCGCCGTTCGAAACCGAGTGCCCGTTCTACGCGCTGCTGGAGTTCGAAGCGACGACCGAAGAAGTCGCCAACCACGCCCTGGAAACCTTCGAGCACTGCGTCGAGCAGGGCTGGGTGCTGGACGGCGTGATGAGCCAGAGCGAAACCCAGCTGCACAACCTGTGGAAACTGCGCGAGTACATCTCCGAAACCATTTCCCACTGGACGCCGTACAAAAACGATATTTCGGTCACTGTCTCCAAAGTACCGGCGTTCCTGCAGGAAATTGACGCAATCGTCGGCGAACATTATCCGGATTTCGAAATTGTCTGGTTTGGCCACATCGGCGACGGCAACCTGCACCTGAATATCCTCAAGCCGGAAAACCTGAGCAAGGATGAGTTCTTTGCCAAGTGCGCTACCGTGAACAAGTGGGTGTTCGAAACCGTCCAGAAATACAACGGCTCGATCTCCGCCGAGCACGGCGTGGGCATGACCAAGCGTGATTACCTGACTTACAGCCGCTCGCCGGTTGAGATCGAATACATGAAAGCAGTGAAGGCGGTGTTCGACCCGAACGGGATCATGAACCCTGGCAAAATCTTCGCTGTTTAACCGCCCCGAAGGAGTCGTTTCATGAGCTATCAGCACAAGTATGTCGACGGCACCAACATCCACTTTCCGCTGGGTAAAGTGGTGTGTATTGGGCGCAACTACGCTGAACATGCCAAGGAGCTGGATAACCCGGTGCCGACCGAGCCGTTGCTGTTCATCAAGCCGGGCAGCTGCGTGGTGCCGCTGGAAGGCGGTTTCAGCATTCCGACCGAACGCGGTTCGGTGCATTACGAAGCGGAGATCGCGGTGCTGATCGGCAAACCGCTGTCGAACAAGCCCAGCCGCGAAGAAGTGCTCGACGCGATCTCCGGCTTCGCCCCGGCCCTGGACCTGACCTTGCGCGACAAGCAAGCCGAGCTGAAAGCCAAGGGCCTGCCGTGGGAAATCGCCAAGTCCTTTGACGGCGCGGCGGTGATTGCACCATTCGTGGTCGGCAGCACCTTCCCGGACGTGACCGATATCGGTATCCGCCTGACCATCAACGGTGAAGTGCGTCAGGACGGCAACAGTTCGCAAATGCTCAACCCGATCATTCCGATGATCCAGCACATGGCCGGCTGTTTCTCGCTGCAGGCCGGCGACGTGATCCTCACCGGCACCCCGGCCGGCGTGGGGCCACTGAACGTGGGTGATGAGTTGGTGCTGGAGTTGCCGGGCGTGAGCCAGTTCGAAAGCAGCGTTCGCTGATTGCCTGCGGATGTGCCGCCAAGGAGCGAGCTCGCTTCTTGGCGACACATCCGGCCCTCTCACTCGCCGCAGCAGTAAAGGTTTTGCATTTTTTTCACACGCCATCCGGATAATCCGTAGCTTCCTGCGCGCGGGTTTTCTGATCCTGTGCTATCCCCTTTAGCTGTCTTTCTGGAAAGCGCTCAATGGCCGTGTCTCTCCCCTCGTCGAAACCCAAGCTTCGCTCACGCTTTGCCCTGCGCTGGTATTCCTGGCTGTTTTTGGCCGGCACGATCATCTATGGCGTCGCCTGGGCGATGCATTGGGATGATCGGGGCGTGTTGTGGGTTGCCGAACGCTTCGAGACGCCGTTCGAGCGTCAGGCCAGCGTATGGCTGCCTGACTACCGTGCGGTGATTGACGCCAAGTTGCTGCCCGGCATGGAAAAAGATGAGGCTTCGGATGTCTCCTACAATCCGCAGACCAAAACCCTGTTCTCGGTCATGGGCAAGAACGCCTTCCTCGTCGAGTTAAGCCTGCAGGGCGATGTGCTGCGCAAGATGCCGCTCAATGGCTGGAGCAACCCGGAAGGCGTGACGGTGATGGAAAATGGCCTGATGGCGGTGGTTGACGAACGCGACCACAGCCTGACCGTCGTCAAGGTCGATGCCGTCACCACCCAACTGAACAAAGCAGATTTCACCAGCTATGACCTGGGGCCGTCCAAGGATCAGAACAAAGCCTTTGAGGGTGTCACCTGGGACAAGCGCAACCAGCAGATCGTACTCGGCGAAGAGCGCCCACCGGCGTTGTTTACCTGGAAATCCGATGGCAACACCTTGACGGGCGACAAGCAAAAGCTTGCCAGCACCGAGTTGGACATGCGCAACCTGTCCGCCCTGGCGATTGACCCGCGTACCGGCCACATGCTGGTGCTGTCGGCGGACTCCCACCTGCTCCTGGAGTTGGATGAAAAGGGCAAACAAGTCAGCTTCATGACCCTGCTCGGTGGCTTCAACGGCCTCAAGCACACCATCCCGCGTGCGGAAGGTGTCACGATGGATGAGGACGGTACGGTGTATATCGTCAGTGAGCCGAACCTGTTCTATCGCTTCGAAAAGCAGAAATAGACTCCCTGATGCGTCGACTTGCCCGTCCCAGACCCGCGTTGTTCTTGCTCTTGCTGGCCGGCCTGGTTTGTACCGGGCTGGTCGCGCAGCACTTTCGCTTGTTAGAGCGGGCCTGGTTCAACCTCCAGACGTGGCGTCATCCGGCTGACGAGCGCTCCATTGGCCTGGCCGATTACCGCGTCACCCTTGAGGCCAAGGTCATCGAAGGGCTCGATGATGATGTCTCGGCGCTCACCTATGATCCGGTGCGTAAAAGCCTGTTCACGGTGACCAATAAAAACCCCGAGTTGATCGAACTGTCCCTGGACGGCGTGATTGTGCGGCGTATCCCGCTGATCGGATTTGGCGATGCCGAGGCGGTGGAGTTCATCAGCGACAACATCTACGTGATCAGCGATGAGCGCCAACAGCGGCTGATCAAAGTACATGTGAACGACGACACCCAGTTTCTCGACGCCGCCGATGCGGAGCAGATGACGTTGGGCGTGCACAGCGGCAGTAACAAAGGGTTTGAAGGGCTGGCCTACGATTCGGTGGGCAAGCGCCTGTTCGTGGCCAAAGAGCGCGACCCGATGCTGATCTACGAGGTGCGCGGCTTTCCCCATTTTCAACCGGAAAAAACCTACTCGGTACACGTGATCAATAACCCCAAGCGTGATGCGGGGATGTTTGTGCGCGACCTGTCGAGCCTGCAATACGACGAGCGCAGCGGCCATCTGCTGGCGCTGTCGGATGAGTCGTTCCTGGTGTTGGAGCTGGATATCGACGGTCGCCCGTTGAGCAGTCTGTCATTGCTCAGCGGGCGCCATGGCCTGACAAAGCGGGTGCCGCAGGCCGAAGGGATCGCCATGGATGACACGGGTACGTTGTACCTGGTCAGCGAGCCGAACCTGTTCTACGTGTTCAAAAAAACCTAACTTCTGACACTCCATGTGGGAGGGGGGCAAGCCCTAATGCCAGTCAGTTAAGCGATAGAACGGACGATGAATAACTTGTGGGAGGGGGCTTGCTCCCGATGAGGGTGTGCCAGTCAGCAGTTTATCGACTGACCCACCGCTATCGGGAGCAAGCCCCCTCCCACATTGGAGTTGCGGTGTTGTCAGGCCTTGAGGGTCTGGACGCCTTCGGCAGTGCCCAGCAGCAGCACGTCCGCCGGGCGCGCAGCGAACAGGCCGTTGGTGACTACGCCGACGATGGCGTTGATCTGAGTCTCAAGCTCCACCGGGTTGGTGATCTGCAGGTTGAACACGTCGAGGATGATATTGCCGTTGTCGGTCAACACACCTTCACGGTACACCGGGTCGCCGCCCAGCTTCACCAGCTCGCGAGCCACGTGGCTGCGCGCCATCGGAATCACTTCCACCGGCAGCGGGAACGCGCCGAGTACCGGTACCAGCTTGCTGGCGTCGGCGATGCAGATAAAGGTCTTGGCCACGGCCGCGACGATCTTCTCGCGGGTCAGGGCTGCGCCGCCGCCCTTGATCAGGTTCAGGTGTGCGTCGCTTTCATCGGCACCGTCGACATAGAACTCCAGGTCGCTCACGGTGTTGAGCTCGTACACCGGAATGCCATGGCCCTTGAGGCGCGCGGCGGTGGCTTCGGAGCTGGCGACGGCGCCGTCGAACGCGCCCTTGTGCAGGGCCAGCGCGTCGATGAAGCAGTTGGCAGTGGAGCCGGTGCCGACACCGACGATGCTTTTATCGTCGAGTTTAGGAAGGATTAAATCGACGGCGGCCTGGGCCACTGCCTGTTTGAGTTGATCCTGGGTCATGCGGGCTCCGGAACGGGCGGGGAGTTATCGAGGGGCGCGAGTATAACCCAACAAAACCTCGGTATTCGTGTGGTCGCCCGGCCAAACGCTGGGTTAGACTCCTTGACCCTGCCCAATTCGCGAAGTAGATACCCGCCGATGCTTGAACACTACGTCAAAAAAATTCTCACCTCGCGCGTTTACGACGTTGCCGTAGAAACCCCCTTGCAGACCGCCCGCCAGCTCTCCGAGCGGTTGGGCAACAAGGTCTGGCTCAAGCGTGAAGACTTGCAGCCGGTGTTCTCGTTCAAGATTCGCGGCGCCTACAACAAGCTGACCCAGCTATCGGCCGAGGAGCGTGCGCGTGGCGTAGTCACCGCGTCTGCCGGCAACCACGCCCAGGGCCTGGCGCTGGCGGCCAAGGTGCTGGGGGTCAAGGCCACCATCGTGATGCCCAAGACCACCCCGGAGATCAAGGTCGAAGGCGTGCGCTCCCGTGGCGGCAAGGTGGTGCTGCATGGTGACTCCTTCCCGGAAGCGCTGGCTTATTCGCTCAAGCTGGTCGACGAAAAAGGCTACGTCTACATTCACCCCTATGATGATCCCCACACCATTGCCGGGCAGGGCACCGTGGCGATGGAGATCCTGCGCCAGCACCCGGGGCCTTTGGATGCGATTTTCGTCCCGGTGGGCGGCGGCGGGTTGATCGCGGGTATCGCGGCGTACGTGAAATACCTGCGCCCCGAAATCAAGATCATCGGCGTCGAGCCGGACGATTCAAACTGCCTGCAGGCGGCCATGGCCGCAGGGGAGCGCGTGGTGCTGCCAACCGTCGGCATCTTTGCCGATGGCGTGGCGGTGGCGCAGATCGGCCAGCACACCTTCGATATCTGCAAAGACTATGTGGATGAAGTGATCACCGTCAGCACCGATGAAATCTGCGCGGCGATCAAGGATATCTACGACGACACTCGCTCCATTACCGAGCCGGCGGGCGCATTGGGCGTGGCGGGCATCAAGAAATATGTGGAAACCCGAGGTGTCAGCGGGCAGACCCTGGTGGCCATCGACTCCGGCGCCAACGTCAACTTCGACCGCCTGCGCCATGTGGCCGAGCGCGCCGAACTGGGTGAAGGCCGCGAAGCCATCATCGCCGTGACCATTCCCGAGCAACCGGGCAGCTTCAAGGCGTTCTGCGAAGCCGTGGGCAAGCGCCAGATCACCGAATTCAACTACCGCTACCATTCCGGCAGCGAGGCGCACATCTTCGTCGGTGTGCAGACCCACCCGGACAACGACCCGCGCAGCGCGTTGATCGCCAGCCTCACCGAGCAGGGTTTCCCGGTGCTGGACCTGACTGAAAACGAACTGGCCAAGTTGCACATACGCCACATGGTCGGCGGGCACGCCGCCAAAGTCAGCGATGAGCTGGTGTTTCGCTTCGAGTTCCCGGAGCGTCCGGGAGCGTTGTTCAACTTTCTCAACAAGCTGGGCGGGCGCTGGAATATCTCGATGTTCCACTACCGCAACCACGGCGCGGCTGACGGCCGCGTGGTCGCCGGCCTGCAAGTGCCGGCGGATGAGCGCCACCTGGTGCCTGCGGCGTTGGCTGAGATCGGTTATCCGTACTGGGATGAAAGCGAAAACCCGGCCTACCAACTGTTCCTCGGTTGAGCGACTACGCTGACAGAGCGGCCTTTAAGGAATCGAGACCATGGAAACGCTGACCACTCTCAAGGTTATCCACATCACCGCTACCGTGTTGCTGCTGCTCAGCGGCCTCGGGTTGGCGGTATTGGCCTGGCGCAAGCGCAGCGCCGGCCCGGCGGTGACCGTGCAACGCCCGTGGGCGTTTGTCTGGCTGCTGATGGGGATTTGCCTGGTGAGCATGCCGTTCAGCGGCTGGTGGCTGGTGCACCTGATCGGCTGGCCGTTGGGGCAGACCTGGATTCTGGGCTCCAGCATCCTCTATACCGTGGCGGCGCTGGCCTGGTTCTGGCTGGTGGCGCGGCTTAATCGTCTGCGCAAAGGCGAGGGCGGCAGCCTGAATTTCACCCTGGTGCTGGCGGTGATCAGCCTGGTGGGGTTTGTGGCGATTGCCGGGCTGATGGGCGCCAAACCCATTTAGGGCTTTTAGACCGAGCTGCCTGCATCGGGAGCAAGCCCCCTCCCACCCTTGATTTGTGAACACGGTCCAAATGTGGGAGGGGGCTTGCCCCCGATAGCATTCTCAGCTGCGGAGTGTGATTACTGGCCAGCCGCGCTTCTCGGCCTCGGCACGAAGATTCGGGTCCGGGTCCACCGCCACCGGATGGGTCACTTGCTCCAGCAGCGGCAAATCATTCATCGAGTCGCTGTAGAAGTAGCTGTCTTGCAGGCTATATCCGGTTTCTTCCAGCCAACGGTTCAAGCGCGTCACCTTGCCTTCACGAAAGCACGGCACGTCGGTGCTGCGCCCGGTGTAGCGGCCATTGTCGATCTCGCACTCGGTGGCGATCAGGGTTTCAACGCCCAGGCGTGCGGCAATCGGCGCGGTGACGAAACGGTTGGTGGCGGTGATGATCACCAGCTTGTCGCCGGCGGCGCGGTGTTTGGCCAGCAGTTCCTCGGCCAGCGGCAGCATCAGCGGGTCGATGCAGTCGCGCATAAAGTCTTGGTGCCACTGCTCCAGCTGGGCCATTTCGGTACGGCCGAGGATTTCCAGGCTGAAGTTCAGGTAGGCGGCATTGTCCAGCTTGCCGGCCAGGTAGTCCTGGTAGAACGCGTCGTTGCGGGCCTTGTAGGCCACCGGGTCGAGAATCCCACGGGCGCACAGGTAATCGCCCCACGCGTGATCGCTGTCACCGCCGAGAAGGGTGTTGTCCAAGTCGAATAAAGCCAGGCGCATTGCAGTTACTCGCTGAAAAGTCTGTAAAAAGGCGTCCAGAATACGGTCTTTTCACAAGAGTGCACATAAGGTAAGAAGCCTCGTTGCCGCTTCATCAACCTTTGTGGAACAATGCGGCGACATGCGTTTGCGAGGTTGTTGCCGTGATCGACCCCGATGGTTTCCGTCCTAATGTCGGGATTATTCTTACGAATGATGCCGGACAGGTGCTATGGGCTCGCCGAATCAACCAAGATGCCTGGCAGTTTCCTCAAGGTGGGATCAACCCCGACGAAACCCCTGAAGACGCCTTGTACCGTGAGTTGAATGAAGAAGTCGGCCTTGAGCGTGAAGATGTGCAAATTCTGGCCTGCACCCGTGGCTGGTTGCGCTATCGTTTGCCGCAACGCCTGGTGCGTACCCACAGCCAACCGCTGTGCATCGGCCAGAAACAGAAATGGTTTCTCCTGCGCCTGATCTCCAATGAGCAGCGGGTGCGGATGGATTTGACCGGTAAACCGGAGTTCGATGGCTGGCGTTGGGTCAGCTATTGGTACCCGTTGGGCCAGGTGGTGACATTCAAGCGCGAGGTTTATCGTCGCGCTCTTAAAGAGCTTGCCCCGCGCCTTTTAGCGCGCGACTGACGACGGAGTTCGACCCCGAGCCATGCTCAATACGCTGCGCAAGATCGTCCAGGAAGTTAACTCCGCCAAGGATCTCAAGGCGGCGTTGGGGATTATTGTGTTGCGCGTCAAGGAAGCCATGGGCAGCCAGGTCTGCTCGGTTTACCTGCTGGACCCAGAGACCAACCGTTTTGTGCTGATGGCCACCGAGGGCTTGAACAAGCGCTCCATTGGCAAGGTCAGCATGGCGCCCAATGAAGGTCTGGTTGGCCTGGTGGGGACGCGTGAAGAACCCCTGAACCTTGAAAACGCGGCCGATCACCCGCGTTATCGCTACTTTGCCGAAACCGGCGAAGAGCGCTATGCCTCGTTCCTCGGTGCCCCGATCATTCACCACCGCCGCGTCGTCGGCGTGTTGGTCATCCAGCAGAAAGAGCGCCGCCAGTTCGACGAGGGTGAAGAAGCCTTCCTCGTGACCATGAGCGCACAGCTTGCCGGGGTTATTGCTCACGCCGAGGCGACGGGTTCGATTCGCGGCCTGGGCCGCCAGGGCAAGGGCATCCAGGAAGCCAAGTTCGTCGGTGTTCCGGGCTCGCCGGGTGCGGCGGTGGGTACGGCAGTGGTCATGCTGCCGCCAGCCGACCTCGACGTGGTGCCGGACAAGACCGTCGATGACATCGACGCAGAAATCAAACTGTTCAAGACCGCACTGGAAGGCGTGCGCGCCGACATGCGCAACCTGTCGACCAAGCTGGCCACCCAGCTACGTCCCGAAGAACGGGCGTTGTTCGATGTGTACCAGATGATGCTTGACGACGCGTCCCTGGGCAGCGAAGTCAAGAACGTGATCAAGACCGGCCAGTGGGCCCAGGGCGCGTTGCGCCAGGTGGTCACTGATCACGTCAACCGTTTTGAACTGATGGACGACGCCTACCTGCGGGAGCGCGCCTCGGATGTGCGCGACCTGGGCCGTCGCCTGCTGGCTTACCTGCAGGAAGATCGCACCAACAACCTGGTTTATCCCGATAACACCATCCTCGTCAGTCAAGAACTGACCGCCACCATGCTCGGCGAAGTGCCTCAGGGAAAACTGGTGGGTCTGGTCTCGGTACTCGGCTCGGGCAACTCCCACGTCGCAATCCTGGCCCGGGCCATGGGCATCCCGACGGTAATGGGCCTGGTGGACCTGCCGTATTCCAAGGTCGATGGCATCGACATGATCGTCGATGGTCATCGCGGCGAGGTCTACACCAACCCCAGCGTAGTGCTGCGCAAGCAGTACACCGAAGTGGTGCAGGAAGAGAAACAACTGGCGCTGGGCCTGGACTCATTGCGCGAACTGCCGTGTGTCACCCTGGATGGGCGCCGTATGCCGTTGCTGGTCAACACCGGCCTGCTGGCTGATGTAGCTCGCGCGCAGCAGCGTGGCGCCGAAGGGGTCGGCCTGTACCGTACCGAAGTGCCGTTCATGATCAACCAGCGGTTCCCGAGCGAGAAGGAGCAGTTGGCGATCTATCGCGAGCAACTGCAAGCCTTCCACCCGCTGCCGGTGACCATGCGCAGCCTGGATATCGGCGGCGACAAGTCACTGTCGTATTTCCCGATCAAGGAAGACAACCCATTCCTCGGCTGGCGCGGCATTCGCGTGACGCTCGACCACCCTGAGATTTTCCTCGTGCAGACCCGCGCCATGCTCAAGGCCAGCGAGGGCTTGAACAACCTGCGCATCCTGCTGCCGATGATTTCCGGTACCCATGAGCTGGAAGAGGCGCTGCACCTGATCCATCGTGCCTGGGGCGAAGTCCGCGACGAAGGTGCCGACGTGCCGATGCCGCCGATTGGCGTGATGATCGAAATTCCGGCTGCGGTGTACCAGGCCAAGGAGTTGGCGCGGCAGGTGGACTTCCTGTCGGTGGGTTCCAACGACCTCACCCAATATCTGCTGGCCGTGGACCGCAATAACCCACGGGTGGCCGACCTTTACGACTACCTGCACCCGGCCGTGCTGCAAGCCCTGCAACATGTGGTGCGTGAAGCCCATGCCGAAGGCAAGCCGGTGAGCATCTGTGGTGAAATGGCCGGCGACCCGGCAGCGGCGGTGCTGCTGATGGCGATGGGCTTTGACAGCTTGTCGATGAACGCCACCAACTTGCCGAAGGTGAAGTGGATGCTGCGCCAGGTCGAACTGAGCATGGCCAAGGACCTGCTGGCCGAGTTGATGACCATCGACAACCCGCAAGTTATCCACAGCTCGCTGCAGCTGGCGCTGAAGAACCTGGGGCTGACGCGGATGATCAACCCGGCCTCCGCCAAAACTCTCTAAAGCTTGGTGCACATCAAAAATGTGGGAGGGGGCAAGCCCCCTCCCACAGTAGTTTTGTGGTGTTGCTCAGAGGCTGAGTTCTACTTCGCCCAACCTGCCTCCCAGTGGGCCGAAACTGCGTTCCACCATCCGCCGCGTCCCGTCGGCATTCACGATCAGCGCCGTACTCGCCCGCGTCCCATAGCTGGGGCTGGCAATGAACACGCTCGACAATAAACTCTCTGTGGCCAATCCCACGCCGGTATCCGGCAAGTCGGCAAACGGTGCGGTTTGTGGGTCGCTCAACATGTCCAGCAAGGCTTGCGGCTGTGGATCTTCGAGCCGTTCGCGCAACGCCGCCTTGGCCTTGAGCAATTTGGGCCATGGCGTATCCAGCCCGGCATTGGAGAGCCCATAAACCCCAGGCTCCAGCCGTGTAGGCGCGGTGTGCTTGGCGTTGTAATGCCACAGCTCATCGGGCGTGCCCACCAGCAGGTTAAAGCCGGCATATTCGATCGATCGTCCGTTAACGTCGGTTAAATAGTCGTCAATCGCTAATGTTCCGCTGAGAAAGCGCGCCACCAGCTCTCCCCGGGACTTGCGTGCCGGCGGCTGGTGCGGGTCACGGATGTTGGTCAGGGCGGCAAAACGCCCATCGGCGCTCACGCCCAACCAGGTGCCGCCCGCTTCCTGATCGCGACCGGCATATACCTGGGGCGCATCCGGCCACTGGGCCAGCGGCAGGCTGGGGCGGGCGTAGAACTCATCACGGTTGGCCGCGACGATCAGCGGTTGGGCGTGGCCCGGCCGCCAGGCGAAAACTATCAGGCACATCAGGCAAATCCCTTTTGGGTTTTTTGCCACTCTACTCACACCGCGGCGGGTGTTCCATCGCATCGAAGTTGGGTCGCACGCCTTCCATCCGTTAACATGCCTGGCGGTTCGGTACGTGTGAACTTCTTAATTTGAAATAGCGGCTGTAACGCAGGCTTAATCGCACACCGGCATGGTCCGGTGCGCCATGACTAATGATTTAACGAGGAGTCGCAATGCTGCCTTACCCGCAGATCAACCCGGTGGCCGTGGCCATCGGTCCGCTGCAAATCCACTGGTACGGGTTGATGTACCTGATCGGCATCGGCGGTGCCTGGCTGCTGGCTTCCCGGCGCCTGAACCGTTTCGACCCGACCTGGACCAAGGAGAAGCTCTCCGACATGGTGTTCTGGATGTCGATGGGGGTGATCGTCGGCGGGCGCCTGGGGTATGTGTTGTTCTATGATCTGCCGGCCTATATCGCCCATCCGACGCTGATCTTCGAAGTGTGGAAGGGCGGCATGGCGTTCCACGGCGGGTTTGTCGGCGTGATGATCGCCGCGTGGTGGTTCGGCCGGCGCAATGGCAAGTCGTTCTTCCAACTGATGGACTTCGTCGCACCGTTCGTGCCGATCGGCCTGGGCGCCGGGCGCATCGGTAACTTCATCAACGCCGAATTGTGGGGCAAGCCGACTGACGTGCCGTGGGCCATGGTGTTCCCGCCGTTCAGCGACCCGGCGCAATTGCCGCGCCACCCGTCGCAGCTCTACCAATTCGCCCTGGAAGGTGTGGCACTGTTCCTGATTCTGTACATCTTCTCGCGCAAGCCGCGTCCGACCATGGCGGTTTCCGGCATGTTCGCGCTGTTCTACGGGATCTTCCGTTTCATCGTCGAGTTCGTGCGGGTGCCGGATGCACAGCTGGGCTACCTGGCGTGGGGCTGGTTGACCATGGGGCAGATTCTCAGCCTGCCGATGATCATCGCGGGTCTGGGCCTGTTGTGGTGGGCTTACAATCGCCCGCAAGGCATCAAGAACACAGCGCTTTAAATTCGACGCCGAGGCTTTTGCCGGCCTCGGCTTCAACGATACGGGTACTCACATGAAGCAATATCTCGAACTACTGAACGACGTCGTGACCAATGGATTGACCAAGGGCGATCGCACCGGCACCGGCACCAAGGCCGTGTTTGCCCGTCAGTATCGGCATAACTTGGCCGACGGCTTCCCGCTGCTGACCACCAAGAAGCTTCATTTCAAAAGCATCGCCAACGAATTGATCTGGATGTTGAGCGGCAACACCAACATCAAGTGGCTGAACGAAAACGGCGTACGCATCTGGGATGAATGGGCCACCGAAGACGGCGACCTGGGCCCGGTGTACGGCGAGCAGTGGACCGCCTGGCCGACCAAGGATGGCGGCAAGATCAACCAGATCGACTACATGGTCCACACGCTCAAGACCAACCCGAACAGCCGCCGCATCCTGTTCCACGGCTGGAACGTCGAGTACCTGCCGGACGAAACCAAGAGCCCCCAGGAAAACGCGCGCAACGGCAAGCAGGCTTTGCCGCCGTGCCACCTGCTGTACCAGGCGTTCGTGCATGACGGTCATCTGTCGATGCAGTTGTATATCCGCAGCTCCGATGTATTCCTGGGCCTGCCGTACAACACCGCCGCGCTGGCGTTGCTCACCCACATGCTGGCCCAGCAGTGCGACCTGATCCCGCACGAGATCATCGTCACCACCGGCGACACCCATGCCTACAGCAACCACATGGAACAGATCCGCACCCAGCTGGCGCGTACGCCGAAAAAGCTGCCGGAGTTGGTGATCAAGCGCAAACCTGCGTCGATCTATGACTACAAGTTCGAAGACTTCGAAATTGTCGGCTATGACGCCGATCCAAGCATCAAGGCCGACGTGGCCATCTGAGGCCTGCACCGGTCATTGTGGGAGGGGCTGTGGTCACTAGAATCAGTGACCATGGCTTCTGCCCACATGCGAAGGCTCAGCCTCGCTGGCCGCCACGCTGCCACTGACTTCCAGGCGCTGCAAAATCCCGCACTGATCCAGGCCCGCCCCACCGCCGCAGCGTTGGCGCAGGTCCAGCAGTTGTTCCTGTAGCACCAACAGCCCATCGATCCGCGCTTTCACGTGTTGGATATGCTCGTCGATCAAGGCATTCACGCTTTCGCATTGGTCCTGGGGGCTGTCGCGTAGCCCGAGCAGGCTGCGGATTTCTTCCAGGGTCATGTCCAGGCTGCGGCAATTGCGGATGAAGATCAGCCGTTCGGTATGGGCCTGGGTGTATACGCGGTAGTTGGCGTCGGTGCGCGCCGGGGGCGGCAGCAGGCCTTCTTTCTCGTAATAACGGATAGTTTCCACTTGGCAGTCGGTCAGTTTGGCCAGTTCGCCGATCTTCATTGCTGCAATCTCCAAATGGGTGCTTGACCCTATAGTGGCTACAGGGTCTTTACTTGGCAACAGGCACCTTCACGGACGCGACCGAATGAGCGATTCCATCCACACCCCGAATAAGCATGATCACAAACACGATCATGACCACGATCATGACCACGATCATGCACATAGCCACGACCACGGCGCCAAACTGACGCCGGTCAAGCCGCATGATCATGCCAGCCATGCGGGCTCTTGCTGTTCGAGCAAGGCTGCGCCTGCCGTGGTGACGCTCAGCCAAGCGCCGACGGCGGGCTCGCGCTTGAGCACTTTTCGCATCGAAGCCATGGACTGCCCCACCGAGCAGACGCTGATCCAGAACAAACTGGGCAAGCTCGCCGGCGTGCAGCGGCTGGAATTCAACCTGATCAACCGCATCCTCGGCGTGACCCATGACCTGCCGAGCACCGCGCCGATCATCGATGCCATCAAATCCTTGGGCATGCAGGCCGACCCGATTGAAGAGGGTGCCCCTGCCGCCGAGCCTCCCGCCAAGAAACACTGGTGGCCTTTGGCTGTGTCTGGCGTAGGAGCGTTGGGCGCCGAAGTGCTGCACTTCACCGGCGTCGCGCCGACCTGGGTGATCGCCTTGGTGGCGTTGGTGTCGATCCTCAGCGGCGGGCTGACAACCTATAAGAAGGGCTGGATCGCGCTCAAGAACCTGAACCTGAACATCAATGCGCTGATGAGCATCGCTGTTACCGGTGCCGTGCTGATTGGCCAGTGGCCCGAAGCGGCGATGGTGATGTTCCTGTTCACCGTGGCCGAGTTGATCGAAGCCAAATCCCTGGATCGTGCCCGTAACGCCATTAGCGGCTTGATGCAAATGACGCCGGAACAGGCCACGGTGCGGCAAGCCGACGGTTCATGGGTGGAACAGGAGGTCAAAAGCATTGAACTGGGCGCGATCGTTCGGGTAAAACCCGGTGAGCGCATCGGCCTCGACGGCGAAGTTACTGCGGGCCAGTCCACTATCGACCAGGCGCCGATTACCGGTGAAAGCCTGCCGATTGAAAAGACCGTGGGCGATAAAGTCTTCGCCGGCACCATCAACCAGGCCGGCTCCCTGGAGTACAAGGTCACCGCCGCGGCGAACAACTCTACGCTGGCGCGCATCATTCATGCGGTGGAACAAGCCCAAGGCGCGCGGGCACCAACCCAGCGTTTTGTGGACAGCTTCTCGAAGGTCTATACCCCGGCGGTGTTCCTGTTCGCGCTGGGTGTGGCGATCATCCCGCCGTTGTTCATGGCTGGCGCCTGGTTCGACTGGATCTACCGTGCCCTGGTGTTGCTGGTGGTGGCTTGCCCTTGCGCCTTGGTGATCTCGACGCCCGTGACCATCGTCAGCGGCCTGGCGGCGGCGGCGCGCAAAGGCATCCTGATCAAGGGCGGCGTGTACCTGGAGGGTGGCTACAAACTCGACTACCTGGCGCTCGACAAGACCGGCACCATTACCCACGGCAAGCCGGTGCAAACCGACTACCTGGCGTTGTTCCCCAATGTCGCGGACAGCGCGCCCGCCCTGGCTGCCAGCCTGGCCGGGCGCTCCGACCACCCGGTGTCGCTGGCGATTGCCAATGCTGCTGTGGATAAAAAGCTGCCCCTACACGCTGTGGATAACTTCGCGGCCCTGGCCGGTCGAGGCGTGCGCGGTGATATCAACGGCGAAACCTATCACTTGGGCAACCACCGGCTGGTGGAAGACCTGGGCCTGTGCTCGCCGGCACTGGAAGAAAAGCTGTTCGCCCTGGAGAAACAAGGCAAGTCCGTGGTGTTGTTGCTCGACAAGTCCGGCCCCTTGGCGTTGTTCGCCGTCGCCGACACTGTCAAAGACAGCAGCCGTGAAGCCATCCAGCAACTGCACGACCTGGGTATCAAGACCCTGATGCTCACCGGCGACAATACTCACACCGCCCAAGCCATTGGCGCCCAGGTCGGTATCGATCAAGCCCAAGGCGACCTGCTGCCCACCGACAAGCTGCAAGCCATCGAAACCCTCTATGGCCAAGGCCACCGTGTCGGCATGGTCGGCGACGGCATCAACGACGCGCCGGCCCTGGCCCGCGCCGAGATCGGGTTTGCCATGGCCGCCGCCGGCACCGACACGGCGATCGAGACCGCCGACGTGGCCTTGATGGACGATGATTTGCGCAAGATCCCGGCATTCATTCGTTTATCGCGGCAAACGTCGAGTATCCTCAAGCAGAACATCGTCCTGGCGCTGGTGATCAAGGCGATCTTTCTTGCCGTGACTTTCCTGGGCATGGCCACCATGTGGATGGCGGTGTTCGCCGATATGGGCGTAAGCCTGCTGGTAGTGTTCAATGGCCTGCGCCTGTTGCGCAAATAGAGGATGAGAGGGTGGTGTGCTGAGTGCCGAATTGAAGGCGTTTTTCATGGTCGCCCGCCTGGGCAGCATTACCCAGGCGGCGAAGAAGCTCGGCCTGAGCCAGCCCACCGTCACCACCCAGATCCGCAACCTGGAAAGCCAGTACGGGGTCGAGCTGTTTTACCGTGGCGGGCGCCGCCTCACCGTCAGCGACGAAGGTGCGCGCCTGCTGCCGATGGTCAAGGCGCTGTTGCAGCAGGAAGCGGACATCGAGTTCTTCTTGCGCAACAACGGTCAGGTCCAGGGCGCTCTGCGCATCGCCGCGACGGCGCCGTATTACATCCTCGACCTGGTCAAAGCCTTTCGTGAGCGCCTGCCCCAGGTGGAGGTGTCGGTGGAAATCGGCAACTCCCAACAGGTGCTTGAAGCGCTGGATGATTACCGCGTTGACGTCGCAGCATCCTCGCAATTGCTCGAAGACCCGCGGCTGATCCGCCGTGTGCTCGGCACCGACCCGTTGGTGTTGGCGGTCCATCGCAATCACCCGCTGGCAGCGCTGGAGCATGTGCCGCTGACGGCGCTGGCCGGGCATACCTTGTTGATGCGCGAAGCGGGCTCGACCACACGGCGCCTGACGGAGGACCTGTTGCAAGGCGCTGGCGTGAGCCATGGCCCGCTGCTGGAAATCGGCAGCCGCGAATCGATCCGCGAGGCGGTGCTGCGCAACATCGGCATCAGCATCATTGCCCGCCAGGAAGTGCCCCACGACCCGCAATTACGCGTGTTGACCATCGAAAATGCGCCGCAGATTGCCGAGTATCTGTACTGCCTCAAGGAGCGCAAGGGCGCACGGTTGCCGGCGGCGTTTCTGGGGTTGGCGCAGGAAATGTCGCCCCTCTGAGTAGGTAGGCGGCTTTGAGGGCCTCATCGGGAGCAAGCCCCCACATCTGAATGTATTCACAGATCAAACTGTGGGAGGGGGCTTGCTCCCGATAGCGGCAGTCCAGCCACCGCACCTCCATGAGCCACACCCAAATCCACCAATACCACTATCACCGCGTTTTGCCTTCCTGCCACATGAGCGACGCATTGCCCGCCTAGCATGGCCTTCATCCGTTCGATGAGGTGCCTTGCATGAACACAGCCCTGACCCACCCCGGTGCGCCCATGACGGTGCGGGGCATCCAGAAACGCTTTGGTGCGTTTACCGCGCTAGATAATGTGTCCCTGGACGTCGCCGCCGGCGAGCTGGTGTGCCTGCTGGGCCCGTCCGGTTGCGGCAAGACCACCTTGTTGCGCTGCATCGCCGGCCTGGAACGCCAGGATAGCGGTGAACTGCGCCTGGGCCATCGCGACGTTTCCCTGCTTCCGCCTCAGGCGCGGGACTACGGGATTTTGTTCCAGTCCTACGCGCTGTTTCCCAACCTGACCGTCGAAGCCAATATCGGCTACGGTCTCACCGGCAGCGGCCGCGATGAGGTGCGCAAGCGCGTCGGCCAGATGCTGGAACTGGTGGGCCTGGTGGGCAGCGAAAAGAAGTACCCCGGCCAGTTGTCCGGCGGCCAGCAGCAACGTGTCGCCCTGGCGCGAGCGCTGGCACCGGCCCCTTCGCTGCTGTTGCTGGATGAACCGATGTCGGCCCTCGACGCCCGTGTCCGCGAGCACCTGTGCACCGAGTTGCGCCAGTTGCAACGACGCCTGGGCATCACCACCTTGATGGTCACCCACAATCAGGACGAGGCCATGTTGATGGCCGACCGCATTGCCGTGATGAACAACGGCAAGGTCGAGCAATACGCGACGCCCCAGGCGATCTACGACCGTCCGGCCACACCGTTTGTGGCGGAGTTTGTCGGCCAGGGCAACTGGTTGCCGTTCAGCCGCAACAGTGTCAGCCACGCTCAGGTTGGCGGTATGAACCTGCGCCTGGCCGATGATGCCGGCGTGGCCCAGTCCGGGCGTTTGTTCTGCCGCCCGGAAGCCATCAGCGTCAACCCGCCGGTGCATGAAGAAAACCTGTTCCCGGCCAAGGTCCGCGAGATCACCTTTCTCGGCAACCGCTGCCGCATGAGCTTTGAGCTGGCGCAATTGCCCGGTTATCCACTGCTTGCCGAGCTGGCGCCGGAAGCCATGCCGCGCCTGGGTGCCCAGGACATCTGGGTGGCGCTGCCGCCGCGCAGCCTGCAGGTGTTTGCCTGAGATGGCTGCGGTGATGGCGCTGCCGATAGCCCGCCAGGTGTCCCGTACACAAATGGGCGATCGTATTTTTGTGCTCGGCGGCAAACTGCTGTGGCTGTTTTTGCTGGTTATCGCGGTGCTGCTGCCACTGCTGGCGATCTTCTGGCGAGGTTTCAGTAGCGAAGCCGGGCAGGGCGGCGGGTGGATCGCGGCGCGAGAGCTGGTAGCCAGCGACAATTTTCACTGGCTGCTGGGTAACAGCCTGAAAGTGTCAGTCAGTGTGGCTGCCATTGTCGTACCGCTGGCTTACCTGTTTGCCTACGGCCTGCAACGCACATTGATTCCCGGCAAGGCCGTTTGGCGCGGCCTGTCATTGCTGCCATTAATGGCCCCGTCGATGTTGCCGGGGATTGCGCTGGTGTACCTGTTCGGTAACCAGGGCCTGTTGCGCGGTTTGCTGTCTGAGAACATTTACGGCTTCTGGGGCATCGTGTTGGGTGAGGTGATCTACACCTTCCCACACGCCTTGATGATTCTGCTGTCAGCGCTGTCCCTGGCGGATGCGCGTTTGTTCGATGCCGCTTCCAGCATGGGTGCGAGCCCGGCCCGGGCGTTTCGCAGCATCACCTGGCCGGCCACGCGCCAGGCCGTATTTGCTGCGTCCTGCCTGGTGTTTACCCTGACCATTACCGACTTCGGGGTGCCCGTGGTGGTGGGAGGGGATTATCAGGTGCTGGCGCTGGAAGCCTACAAGGCGGTGGTCGGCCAGCAACAGTTTGGTCGTGGCGCATTGATCGGCATGGTGTTGCTGCTGCCGGCGCTGTTCAGTTTTGGCGTGGATGCCTGGTTGCGCCGGCGGCATGGCGACGCCATGAGCGGTCGCGCGCAGGTATTTCGACCCGCGCCATCGCGCGCAAGAGACGGCTGTTACCTGGCCATCGTAGTGCTGATCTGCACGGCATTGCTGCTGGTGTTCGGCATGGCGGTGTATTCCTCGCTGGTGAAGTTCTGGCCCTACAACCTGTCGTTGTCGCTCAACCACTACCAGTTCGAAGACACGGCGGGCGGTGGCTGGCTGGCCTATCGCAACAGCTTGACCATGGCCCTGTGCACGGCATTGCTCGGCAGTGTGCTGATCTTCACCGGTGCCTACCTGATGGAAAAAACCCAAAGCCAGAAAGGCCTGAACCTGGCCCTGCGCATGCTCAGCTTCGTACCGATGGCGGTGCCGGGCCTGGTGCTGGGCCTGGGCTACGTGTTCTTTTTCAACCTCAACGGCAACCCGTTGCATGTGTTCTACGGGAGCATGACGTTGCTGGTGGTGTGCACCATTGCCCACTATCTGACCACCGCACAAATGACCGCGACCACCGCCCTGCGCCAGTTGGATGCCGAGTTCGAAGCCGCCGCGCTGTCGCTCAAGGCGCCGCTGTACCGCCACTACCTGCGCGTCACGGTGCCGATCTGCCTGCCGGCGCTGCTGGACATCGTGCGCTACCTGTTTGTATCGGCGATGACCACCGTGTCCGCCGCGATTTTTCTCTACAGCCCCGACACTATCCTCGCCGCCGTCGCCGTGTTGAACATGGACGACGCCGGCAACGTGGGCGGTGCGGCGGCCATGTCGAGCCTGATCCTGTTCACTTCGGCCGGCGTTTCGCTGCTGCTGGCGTGGGCCTCACGTGGCGCGCTGCGTCGCTCCCAAGCCTGGCGCCAGTCCGCTCCCGGCCAATGACAACCCTGAAGGAGGTGCTCCATGTTCAAGCCCCTGGCGCTGGTCGCTGCGGTACTCACGGCATTCAGCCTGAATGCCTTCGCCAAGACCGAACTGACGGTGTACACGGCGCTCGAAGCCGAGCAGTTGAAGACCTACAAGCAGGCTTTCGAAAAGGCCAACCCTGACGTTGAGATCAAGTGGGTGCGCGACTCCACCGGCATCATCACGGCCAAGCTGCTGGCCGAGAAAGATCGCCCGCAAGCCGATGCAGTGTGGGGCCTGGCAGCTTCGAGCCTGGCGATCCTCGACCAGCAGGGCATGCTGGAGAACTACGCGCCCAAGGACCTGGGCAAGATCGGCAAAAATTACCGCGACCCCGCCAACCCACCGGCCTGGGTCGGCATGGACGTATGGGCGGCGACCCTCTGCTTCAACACCGTCGAGGCCGAGAAACAGGGCCTGACCAAGCCGGTGAGCTGGCAGGACCTGACCAAGCCTGAGTACAAGGGCAAGATCGTGATGCCCAACCCGGCGTCGTCCGGCACCGGCTTCCTCGATGTGAGCGCCTGGTTGCAGACCTTCGGTGAAAAGCAGGGTTGGCAGTACATGGACGAACTGCATCAGAACATCGGCCAGTACGTCCACTCCGGTTCCAAGCCGTGCAAGCTGGCCGCCTCGGGGGAGTTCCCGATTGGTATTTCGTTCGAGTACCCGGCGGTGCAGCTCAAGCGCCAGGGGGCGCCATTGGACATCATCCTGCCGAAAGAGGGTCTGGGTTGGGACATTGAAGCAACGGCCGTGATGAAGGGTACTGCTCACGCCGATGCGGCGAAAAAACTTGCCGACTTCTCCGCCAGCCCCGCCGCGATGGAGCTGTACAAGGACAATTTCGCTGTCCTCGCCCAGCCGGGCATCGCCAAGCCGCAGACCGAGCTGCCGGCCGACTACGAGCAGCGCCTGATCAAGAACGACTTTGCCTGGGCCTCGAAGAATCGCGACAGCATCCTCAGCGAATGGCGCAAGCGCTATGACGGCAAGTCCGAAAAACAATAACCGATCGTTCCCACGCTCTGCGTGGGAACGCCACCCTGGACGTTCCGCGTCCGTTCCCGAATTTGTGACGCAGAGCGTCACAGGATGCATTCCCACGCGGAGCGTGGGAACGAGAGGAATGCATGAGTAGTGATCTGTTGATTGTTGGCGCCGGCATCCTCGGCCTGTCCCACGCCTACGCCGCTGCCAGGCGCGGGCTCAAGGTCACGGTCTTCGAGCGTAGCGCCACACCGCTCGGCGCCTCGGTGCGCAACTTCGGCCAGGCGCTGGTCACCGGCCAGCCGCCAGGGCCGATGCTCGACCTGGCGCGGCAAAGCCGTGACATCTGGGGCCATTGGGCCCAAGTAGCGGGCCTGCAACTCAAGCGCAACGGCTCATACTTGTTCGCTCGCACCGAAGCCGAAGAGCATCTGCTCGAAGCCTTCTGTGCCGGCCGCGCGCGGGAACACGGCTACAACGTCGAGCTGCTGCAAGGCTCGGCGATGAAGGATCTGTACGGCGGCCAGTTCCGCCATCATCGCGCCGCGCTGCACGGCAAGGACGATCAGCAGTTATATTCCCGCGAAGCGATTCCGGCACTGATCGCCTATCTGGCCCAAACGCTCAAGGTCGAGTTTCACTTTTCCACCTTGGTACGCGACGTCGAACCGGGCCATGTGCACACCACGGCAGGCAGCTTTCGTGGCGAGCAGGTCATCGTGTGCTCCGGCCATGACTACCAGACGCTGCTGGCCGAGGCGATGGCCGAACTCAACCCGCAGATCTGCCGCTTGCAAATGCTGCGGGCGCGACCGGCGGTCAATCTGAACCTGCAACATGCGTTGCTCACCGGCCTCAGCTGTGTGCACTACGGCGCCTTCGCCGACTTGCCGCAAGCTGCATCGGTGCGGGCGCAGATCCTGCGTGAAGCGCCTCACCTGGCGGCACAGGGTATTCACTTGCTGATCAGCCCGACGCCCCATGGCGAACTGATCATCGGCGATTCCCACGACTACGGCCGCGATGCATCGCCGTTCAACGCCGAACAGGTCGATGACTGGATGATCGAACTGGCTGAGCAGACCTTGGGGTGCAAGATCCAGGTGGTGGAGCGCTGGCAAGGTGTCTACGGCTCACGCGGTCCCGGGCCGTTCTCATTCCTGCGCGTGGCGCCGGGGGTGAGCGCAGCGCTGATGCATACCGGCGTGGGCATGAGCGTGGGGCCGGCGCTGGCCGAACGCAATATCAGTGCGTTGTGGGGCGCGGCGTCATGACCGCGGAGCAGGTGATTGCCGACGTCTTCGGTTTATACGAAAGGCATGGCGCGGCGGATTACATCGGCGAACCGGTGTCGCAGATCGAGCACATGTCCCAGGCCGCGCAGTGGGCAATGGCTGAGGGTTTTGACGATGAAGTGGTGCTGGCGGCGTTTTTTCACGACATCGGGCATCTGTGCGGCCAGGGTGGTGAAAATATGGGCGGTTATGGTGTGGTCAGCCATGAGCGGCTGGGCGCGGATTATTTGCGCCGGGCCGGGTTCAGCGAACGCATGGCCAGGCTGGTGGAATATCACGTGCAAGCCAAGCGCTACCTGACCTTCAGCCAGCCCGACTATTACACCCGCCTGAGCGAAGCCAGCCGCCGTACCCTGGAGTACCAAGGGGGCGTGATGACGGCAGAAGAAGCGCGGGCTTTCGAGCAAGACCCGCTCTGCCAGGTCAGCCTGCGCCTGCGCTATTGGGACGAGCAGGCCAAGCAGATGCACGTGCCGGTGCTCGACCTCGAGGTGCTCAAGGGCAAGGCCCGGCAGGCATTGGCGACTTAGGTTTCGTCGAGGCGCAGAGCCAGCGCTTCAACTTGCTCCTGGCGCTCAGCCTGGCTGAGCTTGGCGTGGGGGTTGAGGGACGACCATTGCGGATGGGCGCGGGCTTTATGCAGTGCGTCCGGCAACTTGCCTTCGCGCCAGGTTTTGTCCTGCGGCGTATCGACCTTGATGCTGTGCATGGCCGCATGACCGCGCAGGTTGAGGGCTTTGAGCAACTGGCGCTGGCGCAGGGCGAGCAGGCGCAACACGCTGTCGTCCACAGTCAGTTCGCGCTGGCCTTTGATCTTGCCCAGCAGGCGGCTGCCATAACTGCGCGCGGTCTGCAGTGCGCCACCGGCAATCGCACCGGCCAGGGCGGCGGCGCCCAGGGTCAGGCCGCCGACCAGCAGGTCGACACCGGCACCGGCCGCCGCCCCCGCGGCGATCCCGCCCCCGACGCGCACGCCCAATTGCTTGAGCGTCTCCGGGTTGAACAGGTCGTCGCCCCAGCGGCCGTCCAGCAGTGGCAGGTCACTGGCGGCGGCATCCTGCGCGCGGAAGCCGAACTGCTTGAGCAGGGCTTCCACACATTTCTGTTCGCGCTGGCGCACGGCCTTGCGCAAATCGCTGATGGCTTGCTGCTCATCTTCGGTAACCACGCTGCGACGGCAAGCGGCGCAGTCGATCAACAGCTCGGCGATCAAGCGTGCGGCACTTTGCTGGCGGGCCTGGCGCTGGGCTTGCTGGTCGAGGATCAACCGTTCCAGTTGCGGCCGGGCGTTTTCCAGTAGCAGTGCCAGGCTTTCATACAAGCGCCGCTCGCCGTCTTCCGGTGGCGCTACGCTGTCGAAGCGCACCAGTGCATGCAGGCCCAGGCGGGCCAGGGCTTCGCGCCAGTCCGGCTCGCGGTGGTCGCTGCTGCTGACGAAGTTGAGCACCGGCAGCAACGGCTTGCCGCAACTGGCCAGCACTTGCAGCTCATCGCGATACTTGGCCAGCACCGGCTCGCGGGCATCGATCACATACAGGCCGGCGTCCGAGGCCAACAATTGGCGCAGCACCTTGGCTTCCTGTTCGAAACGTTGGCGCGCTTCGCTGCCGTCCAGGAAGCGCGCCAGGCGCGCCGGGCCATCGAGGCGTTCGCCGGGGCGATCCAGGCGCTCCAGGTAGTCGAGCAGGGCGATGGCATCTTCCAGGCCAGGTGTGTCGTACAGCTCCAGCAAGGCTTCGCCGTCCACCGACAACCGCGCACCTTCGACATGCCGTGTGGTGCTGGGGCGATGGGAGACTTCACCGAAGCCCACATCCCGGGTCAGCGTGCGCAGCAGTGAGGTCTTGCCGACATTGGTGTGGCCGACCACAGCGAGTTTCAGCGGTTTAGTCATGACCGGTCTCCAGCCAGTTCAGCGGTGCGCAGTCGGCGAAAGGCAGCTCCAGTTGTTGCAGTGCGGCGTGCCAGTCACCCAGGCGTTCGGCATCCAGGGCTTGGCCGGGAGGCGCTTGCAGCAGCCAGACGCGGGTGGCGGCGGCGCTGCGCGCAAGTTCTGCGATCAATGCCAGGCTGCCACGGTCGGGTGAGCGGCGTGGGTCGCAGGCGATGGCCAGGCGTGCCGGCGGGAAGCGGCTGAGTTGTTCCAGGAGCTTGTTGCGCGACTCGCGGCTGTCGAGGATCCCGGCGTTTTTGACGCCGGCCGGCAATTTGGGGGGCCAGGGATGCTGATCGTCCAGCTCGATGGCTACCAGCAAGGCGCCGTCGCTTTCCAGTTCGCTGACGCCGCCGGTGACGGCGTGCAGTTGCTCCGGTGCGGCATCGTTGACGCCGAGGCGTTCGCTGCTCGGCATCAGGCGTTCGCGCAATTGGCTGTAGCCGGGCAGGTTGAGGTCCAGGCGCAGGGCAGCGCGCCCGCGTTTCCAGCGCCACAGGCACAGCAGGGCAAGGATCAGCCTGGGCAGTATGCCGTACACCAGCAACACCCCGACCAGCCACGCGGCCCAGGCCTGGCGGGCGCTTTCGATATTCAATGCGGAGTCGCCGCTGGCACGGATCATCTCGACCGTCGGCACATTGAAGCCCAGCCACCCGGGCAGGGCGCCTAGGGCCTGGGTCACGGCGACGAAGGTGTCGGCGCCGAGGATGGTGGTTTCCCACACGAAACCATAGCGTCGGGTAGCGAGCAGCGTCAGCAAAATCACCATGGCACTGAGCAGCGCCAACAGCCAAAGGCTGTTGACCAGCACGCCCACAGCCCAGCGATTGAGTTTCTGCCGTTGCAGCAAGAGCAACAGCGCAGGCGCCAACTGTGCGGCCTTGGCGTCGCGGGCGAGCTTTTCGCTGAGCCACAGCCATAGGCGTCCCAGGCTGGCGCCGTGCTCACCGGCAAACAGCAGGCCCAAGGCCCAGCTGACCAGCAGGATCAGGTTCAAGCCGAGCAGGCTGCCCAAGGCCCAGAACACGTTGACCGGGGCCAGCCCGTTGCCCAGCGCGGCAAAGGCCAGGCCGGCGCCGCTGACGAGTGCGACGATCGCCAGCAACACCAATGCCAGGCGTGCGCCTTGCAGCCAGCGGGTGAGGGCGGCGCTCAGGCCATCGCGTTCGGCCAGGTGCAGGGCGCGCTGTTGAATGCGCGTCGGCAGGTCGCCACCGGCCGTGCGGGCCAGGCGGTTGGCTTCCAGGTCTTCCAGGGGGCCGGCGTGTTCTTCACGCAGGCGCACGGTTTCCGTCAACCAGAGTGTGTGCAGTGGGTTCAGTGCTGTCACGCGCCATCCTGTTGTGTCAGTGAGCCTGGAGCATAACCCCTGGCTCGTGGCTCTGGTATTCTCGTCGCCATGAAAAAAACTCTCCCTTTAAGCCTGATCGCAGCCCTCGGTGAAAACCGTGTGATCGGCGTCGACAACAGCATGCCCTGGCATTTGCCGGGGGATTTCAAATATTTCAAGGCCACCACGCTTGGCAAGCCGATCATCATGGGGCGCAAGACCTGGGACTCCCTGGGCCGACCGTTGCCGGGGCGCTTGAACATTGTGGTCAGCCGTCAGACCGATCTTGAGCTTGAAGGTGCGCAAGTTTTTCCATCACTGGACGCGGCGGTCGAGCGCGCCGAGGCGTGGGCGCTGGAGCAAGGCGCGGATGAGCTGATGCTGATCGGCGGCGCGCAGCTGTATGCGCAGGGGCTGGAACAGGCGGACCGCTTGTACCTGACGCGCGTGGCGCTGAGCCCGGAAGGGGATGCGTGGTTTCCGGAGTTTGATTTGAACCAGTGGAAGCTGGTTTCGAATGTCGAGAACCCGGCCGACGGTGATAAGCCGGCGTACACCTTCGAAGTCTGGGAAAAAGCTTAAAGCATCGGGAGCAAGCCCCTCCCACATTTGAACGCGTTGCAACATGAGAATGCGCTCAAGTGTGGGAGGGGGCTTGCTCCCGATAGCGGTCTATCAGGACTGCGCTAACTCGGCATGCTCATCGGCATTCAGCAGCGCTTTATCCGTCTGCCCCATGATCTGGCTGGTAATCGCACCCGCCGTCATCGACCCGTTCACGTTCAACGCCGTGCGGCCCATGTCGATCAGCGGCTCCACGGAAATCAGCAGCGCCACCAGTGACACCGGCAAGCCCATGGCCGGCAGCACGATCAGCGCGGCAAAGGTTGCACCGCCGCCTACACCGGCAACGCCAGCCGAACTCAAGGTCACAATCGCCACCAGGGTTGCGATCCATAGCGGGTCCAGCGGGTTGATGCCCACGGTCGGGGCAACCATCACCGCCAGCATGGCGGGATAAAGCCCTGCGCAACCGTTCTGGCCGATGGTTGCGCCGAACGACGCCGCAAACCCCGCGATGGATTGCGGGATGCCCAACCGACGGGTTTGCGCCTCAATGCTCAACGGAATCGCCGCCGCGCTGGAGCGGCTGGTAAAGGCAAACGTCAGCACCGGCCACACCTTGCGGAAAAAGCGCAACGGGTTGATCCCGGCCAGCGACAGCAGCAGGCCATGCACCACGAACATCAGGCCCAGGGCCAGGTACGAGACCACCACGAAACTGCCGAGCTTGATGATGTCTTGCAGGTTGGAGCCGGCGACCACTTTGGTCATCAGCGCCAATACACCGTAAGGGGTCAGTTTCATCACCAGGCGCACCAGGCGCATCACCCAGGCTTGCAGGGTGTCGATGGCGTTGAGCACTTTCTGGCCTTTTTCCACGTCGTCCTTGAGCAGCTGCAGCGCGGCAACCCCGAGGAAGGCGGCGAAAATCACTACGCTGATGATCGACGTCGGCTTGGCTCGGGCCAGGTCGGCAAACGGGTTGGCCGGCACGAACGACAGCAGCAACTGCGGGATATTCAGGTCAGCGACCTTGCCGGCGTAATCGCTCTGGATCACTTGCAGGCGGGCCATTTCCTGGGTACCGGCTACCAGGCCTTCGGCGGTGAGGCCGAACAGATTGGTCAGGCCGATGCCGATCAGCGCCGCAATGGCGGTGGTGAACAGCAGCGTGCCGATGGTCAGGAAACTGATCTTGCCCAGGGAAGAGGCGTTATGCAGGCGCGCCACGGCACTCAGGATCGAAGCGAATACCAGCGGGATCACGATCATTTGCAGCAGTTGCACGTAACCGTTGCCGACCAGGTCGAACCAGCCGATGGACGCCTTGAGGACTGGATTGCCGTCACCGTAGATCGTGTGCAGGACCGTACCGAACACCACGCCCAGGGCGAGGGCGAACAGGACCTTTTTGGCGAGGCTCCATTGGGTCCGACGGGTTTGTGCCAGGCCCAGCAACAGGGCCACGAACACCAGTAAGTTGAGAATCAGGGGCAGATTCATTAAAGCTCCGTTGAGAAGGCAGCCAATCGCACGAGCCTGCGATTGCGAACCGGGAAGCCTAACAGCTTGAAATATATTGATTTAATACCGATATGGAATGGTATCTGTCGTTTTTGGAATAAGCGTCTGACGCTCAGGCACATGCCTTTGGCGTGATCACGATGTAAGCGGTCGTGCTCGGGCGATAACTGTCATACAGATTTGTTAGCGTCGATGTCTTTGACCCAGGGAGAAAACGCTTATGAAGCTCGCGCCTACATTACTTGCCGCCGCCTTCTGCCTCGGCCTCGCCAGCCAGGCATCTGCCGCCACCGAGTTGAAGCATTGGCCGGCGCCTGCCGCCGAGCAACTGAACAAGATGATCGCCGCGAATGCCAACAAAGGTAATTTCGCGGTATTCGACATGGATAACACCAGCTACCGCTACGACCTCGAAGAGTCCCTGTTGCCCTACCTTGAAAACAAGGGCCTGATCACCCGCGACACCATGGACCCTTCCCTCAAGCTGATCCCGTTCAAAGATACCGCCGACCACAAGGAAAGCCTGTTCAGCTACTACTATCGCCTCTGCGAAGTCGACGACATGGTTTGCTACCCGTGGGTGGCGCAGATCTTTGCCGGCTTCACCCTCAAAGAACTCAAGGGCTACGTGGATGAGCTGATGGCCTCCGGCAAGCCCGTGCCGGTCACTTATTACGAAGGTGATGTGGTGAAGACCTCCGAGGTCCAGCCGCCGAAGGTGTTCACCGGCCAGGCCGAGCTGTACAACAAGCTGATGGAGAACGGCATCGAGGTGTACGTGATGACGGCGGCCTCGGAGGAACTGGTACGCATGGTCGCTGCCGATCCGAAGTACGGCTACAACGTCAAGCCTGAGAATGTCATCGGCGTGAGCACCCTGCTCAAGGATCGCAAGACCGGCGAGCTGACCACCGCACGCAAGCAGATCACGGCCGGCAAATATGATGAGAAGGCCAACCTCGGCCTGGAACTCACCCCCTACCTGTGGACCCCGGCGACCTGGATGGCCGGCAAACACGCCGCGATCCTCACCTACATCGACGAATGGAAAAAACCGGTGATCGTCGGGGGGGATACCCCAACCAGCGATGGCTACATGCTGTTTCACGATGTGGACGTGGCCAAGGGCGGCATCCACTTATGGGTCAACCGTAAGGACAAGTACATGACCCAGCTCAACGGCATGATGGCCAAGCACGCGGCGGCGCAGGCCAAGGAAGGGTTGCCGGTGACGGCGGACAAGAACTGGGTGATCGTCAAGCCGGACGAGATTCAGTAACAGGCCTAACTCGGACACGTGTGCAATCCCCTGTGTTTCTGGCCGGCGGCTATAGTCAGCAACTAGACGCCTGGGGGTTGCAGCATGTTTACATCTCAATGCCGATCAATCGTGTTGTTTACCGTATTGAGCGGCTGCATTTCTCTTTGCGAGATTCCAGCTTCTGCATCGCAACAGCAGGAGGCCACGGCCGTTAACCTTGCGAAACTGGCCGCCAAGCTCGACGCTGCGCATAGGGCATCAGTCAATATCTTGCAGTTGGGCGATTCCCATACGGCCGCAGATTGGTTGTCCGGCGAGCTGCGTCATCTGTTTCAGATGCAATATGGTGAAGGTGGCATTGGTTTTATTGCAGCGACGCCTATTCCTGGCACTCGTTACGATCAAGTCGTGCTCTCCACTGATACTGATCAATGGCGCCTGGTTTCCAGTCGTAATCAGTTCAGCGATGAATTCCCGTTGGGTGGCTATCTGTCGCTACCCAGGGTGGTCAACGCGCAGGTAAAAATTGATGTCCGTGAGCCGCGTGAGTCGCGTTACTGTGTTTCTGCGCTGTACCGGTCCGACTTCGACAGCAATTTGATAGCCGATGACGGCGCTCATCGCTCTCAAGTGCCATTGCCGTCGACCTCCGGTCAGTGGCGCTTCAGTTCGACGCTCAAGGATCTGAACCTACCGTTGAACCTGACGATAACGGCTAATCGAGGAGTCGCACTGGGCGGCTGGAATATTGAGTCACAGCAACCTACTGGCGTGACTTACTCCGCGTTGGGGGTTAATGGCGCGACCCTGAAAATAGTCGATGCCTGGCAAGCCGGATGGCCGCAGACCTTGCAGGCATTGCATCCAGACCTGCTGGTGTTGGCGTATGGTGGCAACGAAGCTTTCGATGACAATCTGGACTTGGCACTGTATCAAGCCGACCTGAGGGAAAAGCTGACGCTGTTGCAGCGCACGCTTCCCGATACCCTGATCTTGTTGATCGGCCCGGCTGATTCGATAAAACAGCGTTCCGGTTTGACCTGTAAAGAGCGCCAGCCGAAAAACCTGTCGCAAGTCATTGAGATTCAAAAGCAGGTGGCTTTACAGTCGGGAGCTCTATTCTGGGACTGGCGAGCCTATATGGGGGGTGCTTGCTCAATAGAAGCCTGGCGGTCCGATGATTTGGCCCAAAACGATTTGATTCATCTTAATGAGCAAGGTTACCGAAAGAGTGCCGGCGAACTTTATCGTTACCTGCAAACTCGACTGGCCGATAAATAAACCAAGAATGAAAGAAGCCCCGCACGTCCGTGCAGGGCTTCATACATTGGTTAAACCTTACAGTCCATCCAACATCGCTTTGTTACGCACCGCACCTTTGTCGGCACTGGTGGCCAATAGGGCGTAAGCCTTCAGCGCGGTGGTGACTTTGCGCGGACGCTTTTCCACCGGCTTCCAGCCTTTCTTGTCCTGCTCGACCCGGCGCGCAGCCAGTTCTTCATCGCTGATCAACAGGTTGATCGAGCGGTTCGGAATGTCGATCAGGACTTTGTCGCCGTCCTGCACCAGGCCAATCGCGCCGCCTGCAGCGGCTTCCGGGGAGGCGTGGCCGATGGACAGGCCCGAGGTGCCGCCGGAGAAGCGGCCGTCGGTCAGCAGGGCGCAGGCTTTGCCCAGGCCTTTGGATTTCAGGTAGGACGTCGGGTAGAGCATCTCCTGCATACCCGGGCCGCCTTTCGGGCCCTCGTAGCGGATGATCACGATATCGCCTGCTTTTACTTCGTCGGCGAGGATGCCGCGTACGGCGCTGTCCTGGCTTTCGAAGATCTTGGCGTTGCCTTCGAACACGTGGATGGACTCATCCACACCGGCAGTTTTCACCACGCAGCCGTCCAGGGCGATGTTGCCGTACAGCACGGCCAGGCCGCCTTCCTTGGAGTAGGCGTGCTCGACGCTGCGGATACAGCCGTTTTCCCGGTCGTCGTCCAGCGTTTCCCAGCGGGTCGACTGGCTGAATGCGGTCTGGGTCGGAATGCCCGCCGGGCCGGCCTTGAAGAAGTGATGCACCGCTTCGTCACGGGTCTGGGTGATATCCCACTTGGCGATCGCTTCTTCCATGCTACGGCTGTGTACGGTCGGCAGGTCGGTATGCAGCAGGCCACCACGGGCCAGCGAGCCGAGAATCGAGAAGATCCCGCCGGCACGGTGCACGTCTTCCATGTGGTACTTCTGAATGTTCGGCGCGACCTTGCACAGTTGCGGCACGTGGCGGGACAACCGGTCGATGTCGCGCAGGTCGAAATCGATCTCGGCTTCCTGGGCAGCAGCCAGCAAGTGCAGGATGGTATTGGTCGACCCGCCCATGGCGATGTCGAGGGTCATGGCGTTTTCGAACGCCTTGAAGTTGGCGATGTTGCGCGGCAGCACCGACTCATCGTTCTCGGCGTAGTAGCGCTTGCACAGCTCGACGATGGTGCGGCCGGCCTGCAGGAACAGTTGCTCGCGGTCGCTGTGGGTGGCCAGCGTGGAACCGTTGCCCGGCAAGGCCAGGCCCAGGGCTTCCACCAGGCAGTTCATCGAGTTGGCGGTAAACATGCCGGAGCACGAACCGCAGGTCGGGCAAGCACTGCGCTCGTATTCCGCGACCTTCTCGTCAGAAGCGCTGGAATCGGCGGCGATGACCATGGCGTCGACCAGGTCGAGGCCGTGGGAGGCGAGTTTGGTCTTGCCGGCTTCCATCGGGCCACCGGACACGAAGATCACCGGGATATTCAGGCGCAGGGACGCCATCAGCATGCCGGGGGTGATCTTGTCGCAGTTGGAGATGCACACGATGGCGTCGGCGCAATGGGCGTTGACCATGTACTCCACGGAGTCGGCAATGATCTCGCGGCTCGGCAGGGAATACAGCATGCCGTCATGGCCCATGGCGATGCCGTCATCCACGGCGATGGTGTTGAACTCTTTGGCTACACCGCCGGCGCGTTCGATCTCGCGGGCGACCAACTGGCCCAGGTCCTTGAGATGGACGTGGCCCGGTACGAACTGGGTGAACGAGTTGGCAATCGCGATGATTGGCTTCTTGAAGTCGTCATCCTTCATCCCCGTGGCACGCCACAGTGCGCGTGCACCGGCCATGTTGCGGCCGTGGGTGGATGTTTTCGAGCGGTAATCTGGCATGGAGCACTCCGGGCGGCTAATCAGGTACTAAAGGGAAGTGAGCCTCTATTGACGTCAGGAACACCCGAAAAATGGCCGTGGTGTCCGGAAGTTGCCTCAAACGCTACGGGATCGCCGCGCGCAGTGGCCTTGAGCTCATAAACCCGCCGGGGGATGACTGGCGATGAATAGGGCCGATTCTACACCGCTGGCGGCTGGAGGGAATGGCCGTCTATGGCGAGGCAGCTTGCTCCCGCTCAGTGGCGAAGCAGGCGCCGGCCCTTTTGGGAGAGCTTCGCACCTCAACGCAAGCAAGCTTGCTCGCCACAATATGGGTTTTACTTTCCCACCCTGGCGTTCGTCAGCCAACCCCAGAGGCTGAAAACCATGAAGCTCACGCCGATGGTCATCAATAAATGTGTCCCGGTTTGCGCAAGCACGGCGCTGCTGACGGCTGCCGTCAGGAACATGATGCTGTTGCCTGCTGATGCTGCCGTACCGGCGCTGCTTGAAAACAGCAGCATGCCCGCCGAGATCGCGGCGGGGCGCACCAGTGTGACGGCCAGGGCACTGATCAGCATCGGGATCAGCAAGGTCACGGGGGTGATGGCTTGAAGGCTGATGATCAATGTCAGCAGCACGCCAGCGACGAGTAGCAGGCCGAGGCCGATGTTGATCTGCCGGGACAGCGAGATGCGTTTTTGCAGGTGCGAGGCCGCAACGCCGCCGAGAAGATAGGCTATGCCGTACACCATCAGCACCAGCGCGTATTGGTATTCGGAGAGTTTCAGCGCATCCATAAAAATCAGCGGCGTCACACTGATCAGCGCGAAGTAGCAGGCGAACACCAGCGCGGCGATCCACCAGTAACGCAGGAAGTCGCGATTGCGAGCGACGGCTTTGAGTGTACCGAGGACAGAAACTGGGTCGCGGTGCTGCCTGGCGGACTTGGAGGGCAGGATGCAGAACGCATGGATCAACATCCCCAAAGCCATCAACGCAAAGCCGTAGAAGCTGCCTTGCCAATTGAAGTTGGTTTGCAGCCAGGATCCGATCAGCGGTGACAGAGCGACAAAAGAACCGCTCAGGGTCATGTAGTAGAGGCGTATGCGGGCGCGATCCTGCTCCTCGAACAGGTCTTCCACCAGTGCATGGCCCAGTACAAAGAAACCGCAACCCACTGCCTGGACACTTCGAAACAGCAGAAAGGCCAGATAATCCGGTGCCAGTGCGCAACCTATCGCACCCAGGATTGACAGCGTAATGCAGCCGAGCAGGACTTCCTTGCGTCCCCATTTGTCCGAAAGCGGGCCGGCGACCAATTGGGAGATGGAAAAGACCAGGGTGAACAGGCTGATGGACAGTGCGATATCTGCGCTGGGCGTATCGAACCGGGCAGACAGGGCGGGAAATGAGGGCAGCAGGATATTGATGGGAAAGAAGCTGATCAGTGAAATGCAGGTGATCAGGATAAAGCGGGAGAGGGTAGGTCCAGGCATTGTTTTTGTTTTCCGGAGTGAAACCAGAAACCGATACTAGTCTGGGAAAAGTGGAACTCAATCAAAATCGAATCAGACTGCTCCTTTAAGAATGTGGCCTATTCCTGTAGGAGCAAGCTCGCTCCTACAGGTGGCCTGGTGTTACTTAGCTATTCGGCAACAACCGGCAAGTAATGCTCTTGATATACCGCGTCTCGGCAATCGCCGGGTGCACCGGGTGGTCCGGGCCCTGGCCGCCGCGTTCGAGCATCTGGATATTGCGGTCCAGATGGCGGGCGCTGGTCAGCAGGATGTTTTGCAGGTCGTCTTCCGGCAGGTGCATGGAGCACGAGGCGCTGACCAGGATGCCGTCCTTGCTGAGCAGGCGCATGGCTTGTTCGTTGAGGCGACGGTAGGCACCTTCGCCGTTTTTCATGTCTTTTTTGCGTTTGATGAAGGCCGGTGGGTCGGCGACGATCACGTCGAAGCGTTCTTCGCTGGCTTTCAGTTCTTTCAGGGCTTCAAAGACGTCGCCTTCGATGCAGGTCATTTTCTCGGCGAAGCCGTTCAGCGCGGCGTTGCGCTCTACGCCATCAAGGGCGAAGGCGGAGGCGTCGACGCAGAATACTTCACTGGCGCCGAAGGCGGCAGCTTGCACGCCCCAGCCGCCGATGTAGCTGTACAGGTCGAGTACGCGCTTGCCTTTGGCATACGGGGCCAGGCGCGCGCGGTTCATGCGGTGGTCGTAGAACCAGCCGGTCTTCTGGCCCTGGATCACCGGGGCTTCGAATTTCACGCCGTTTTCTTCCAGCGCCACCCACTCCGGCACCAGGCCGAACACGGTTTCGACGTAGCGGTTGAGGCCCTCGGCGTCACGTGCGGCGGAGTCGTTCTTGAACAGGATGCCGCTTGGCTTGAGCACTTGGGTCAGCGCAGCGATCACGTCGTCTTTGTGGGCTTCCATGGTCGCCGAAGCGATCTGCACCACCAGGATGTCGCCGAAACGATCGACCACCAGGCCCGGCAGCAGGTCGGAGTCACCGTAGACCAGGCGGTAGAACGGCTTGTCGAACAGGCGCTCACGCAGGGACAGGGCGACGTTCAGGCGGTGTACCAGCAGCGACTTGTCCAGCGGCAACTTGATGTCGCGCGACAGCAGGCGGGCGCAGATCAGGTTGTTCGGGCTCATGGCCACGATGCCGAGGGTCTTGCCGCCGGCCGCTTCCAGGATGGCCTGGTCGCCTGCCTGGAAGCCGTGAAGTGGGGTGGCGGCCACGTCGATTTCGTTGCTGTAGACCCACAGGTGGCCGTTGCGCAAACGACGATCGGCGTTGGCTTTGAGACGCAGGCTTGGCAGGGACATGACGTCGCTCCGGAAAAAAGAGCGGGAGTATACCTGTTGCGGCGTGGTTCATGTGGCAGTGGGTTTGCCCGCGATGCAGGCGGCGCGGTGTATCTGACGTACGGCGCTGATGCAGTCGGCAACCAGCCCTCTCGCCCATTTGACCGGGTTTTTGTTCAGGTTTTTGAGGTGTCGGTCAGGTTCCTATAGAGGTTAGAATCCCCGTCTAGTCCAGAGTGTGTACTTATGTCCCAAGAGCTTTCCGCCGAACAGATCCAACAGGCCCTGCAAGGCATCAGTGTGCCGCCTCAACCGCAAATCATGGTGGATTTGCAGATGGAGCAGTACATGCCCGACCCAGACCTGGAGGTGATTGCACGGCTGATCTCCCAGGACCCGGGCCTGTCCGGCGCGTTGTTGAAAATCGTCAACTCGCCGTATTACGGCCTGAGCAACAAGATCGCCTCGATCCAGCGCGCCGTGAACCTGCTGGGCAGCCGCTCGATCATCAACCTGATCAACGCGCAGTCGATCAGGGGCGAGATGAGCGACGACACCATCGTCACCCTCAACCGCTTCTGGGACACTGCCCAGGATGTGGCCATGACCTGCCTGACCCTGGCCAAGCGCACCGGCTCGCAAGCGGTCGACGAGGCCTATGCCCTGGGCCTGTTCCACGATTGCGGCGTGCCGTTGATGCTCAAGCGCTTTCCCAACTACATGACGGTGCTCGAGGAAGCCTACGCCAACACCAACCCCGACTGCCGTGTGGTCGACACCGAAAACAATGCGTTCAACACCAACCATGCCGTGGTCGGCTATTACACCGCCAAATCCTGGCGCCTGCCGGAACACGTGACCGACGCGATTGCCAACCATCACAACGCCCTGGCGATTTTCAGCGATGAGTCGTCGCGCAATTCGCAGCTGAAAAACCTGCTGGCAATCCTGAAAATGGCCGAGCACATTTGTTCGTCGCACCGCGTGCTGGGCAACCAGGCGGTGGACCACGAGTGGGACGCCATCGGCCATCTGGTGCTGGACTACGTGGGCCTGTCGGACTACGACTTCGAAAGCATGAAATTGTCGATCCGCGAACTGGGCGCCCACTAAACCTGTCTTCAAGAGGTACACATGCCCGAGTTACCAGAGGTCGAAACCACGAGACGCGGAATTGCCCCGCACCTGGAAGGCCAGCGCGTCAGCCGTGTGGTGGTGCGTGAGCGACGCCTGCGCTGGCCGATCCCGGAGGACTTGGACGTGCGCCTGTCCGGGCAACGCATCGTGCTGGTGGAGCGGCGGGCCAAATACCTGCTGATCAACGCTGAAGTGGGCACCCTGATCAGCCACCTGGGCATGTCGGGTAATTTGCGCCTGGTGGAAGCCGGCCTGCCGGCGGCCAAGCATGAGCATGTGGACATTGAACTCGAATCCGGCCTGGCGCTGCGCTACACCGACCCGCGGCGCTTCGGCGCGATGCTGTGGAGCCAGGACCCACACAATCACGAACTGCTGATCCGCCTCGGCCCGGAGCCTTTGACCGAGCTGTTCGATGGCGAGCGCCTGTTCCAACTGTCCCGTGGCCGTTCGATGGCGGTGAAGCCATTCATCATGGACAACGCGGTGGTGGTGGGCGTGGGCAATATCTACGCGACGGAAGCGCTGTTTGCGGCGGGCATCGACCCGCGTCGAGAGGCCGGCGGCATTTCACGAGCGCGGTACTTGAAGCTGGCGATCGAGATCAAGCGCGTGCTGGCGGCCGCCATCGAGCGGGGCGGTACCACGCTGCGGGACTTTATCGGTGGTGACGGACAGCCGGGGTATTTCCAGCAGGAACTGTTCGTCTACGGCCGGGGAGGCGAGGCGTGCAAGGTCTGCGGGAGCGAGTTGCGCAATGTGGTGCTGGGGCAGCGGGCGAGTGTGTTTTGCCCCAAGTGCCAGCGCTGATTGCGGTGTGAGGGCGGATATCGCCATCGGGAGCAAGCCCCCTCCCACACTCGACCGCATTCTCATGGTGGAACCTGGTCAACTGTGGGAGGGGGCTTGCTCCCGATGAGGCCCGAATGGGCGCCGATAAACTTCAGGCCTTACCGGTAATCTTCCGGTACTTCTCCATCAACTGCTCTTCGGTCTCGGGATGCGCTTCGTCCAGTGGAATGCAGTCTACCGGGCACACTTGCTGGCATTGAGGCTCGTCGTAGTGGCCGACGCACTGGGTGCACAGGTTCGGGTCGATCACGTAGATCTCTTCGCCCTGGGAAATGGCAGCGTTCGGGCACTCAGGTTCGCAGACGTCGCAATTGATGCAATCGTCGGTGATGATCAGGGACATGGAAACTCCTGCCAGGGCGGTCAGCCAAGGCATCTGAAAACTAATGCGCGCAATTGTGCCGCATTGGCGCCCGCAGTGCGAGCCTGTGGCGAGGGAGCAAGCTCCCTCGCCACAGTCATTCTTACTTCTTGAAGCGTAACGTCAGCGCATCGGCGACGGCCGGGTGCACGAACTTGGTGATATCGCCGCCCAACGCCGCGATCTCACGGACCAGCGTCGAGGAAATGAACGAATAACGTTCCGACGGCGTGAGGAACAGGCTTTCCACGTCTGGCGCCAATTGGCGGTTCATGTTGGCCAGCTGGAATTCGTATTCGAAGTCCGACACCGCACGCAGGCCACGCAGGAATACATTGGCGTTCTGCTCTTTGGCGAAATGGGCCAGCAGTGTGGAGAAACCCACTACTTCCACGTTGGGCAGGTGCTTGGTGACCTCACGCGCCAGTTCCACGCGCTGTTCCAGGGGAAACAGCGGGTTTTTCTTGGGGCTGGCCGCGACTGCGATGATCACATGGTCGAACAGGCGAGAGGCGCGTTCGACCAGATCGCCATGGCCTTTGGTAATCGGGTCGAAGGTACCTGGGTACAACACTCGGTTCATCGCGTCGTCCTGGCGGAGTCCGTTGGGGAACCGGATGGTATCGCAGCCATCCCGGTCGGCCAAGTCGACTTATGTAGATAGATACCGTGAATACCCGGTTTTTTCATGCTGTTTTCAGACGTTCGACCAATGCCGTCGCCAGTTGCGCCGTCAAGCCATACACCGACAATTGCGGGTTGGCACCAATGCTGGTGGGAAATAGCGAGCCGTCGTGGATCGACAGGTTACGCAGTTGGTGATGGCGACCGAGGCTATCGGCCACTGCGATTTTCGGATCTTCACCCATGGCGCAACCGCCCATCACATGGGCGCTGCCCAGCGTGGTTCGGTGCAGTTCCAGGTTCAGGCCGTCAATCAGTTCGCGTGCTTGGGCCAGGGTGTTCACATGACGCGCATCGTGATGCAGTGGCTTGACCGACTTTGCGCCGGCGGCGAACTGGATCTCGGCCATGCTGTGAAAGGCCCGGCGCAGGCCGTCCCAGGCATAAGGTGAGACTTGATAGTCGAGCACGGGCGTACCGTCCCCGCGCAAGTCCACGGTGCCGCCTTGGCTGTCGGGGTGAAAACCGTCGCGCATCAACGCCAGCATGGCGTGGGTGTGGGGCAACTGGCCCATCTCCAGCGCGTTTTGCGTGCCGTGGCCACCGAACAAGGTACTGGCCAGGCCCGGGTGCAAGGGCGGCGCCTCGAGCTTGTAGGACATTTTGCCGGTGGTGCCGTCCTGCCATTGGAAGTGGTCGGAATAGATCGACTGTGGCGCACCGTAGAATGGGTTGATCACCTCGTCGAACAGCCCGGCGGAAAAATTCACCAGATGCAGGAACGTGCGCTTGCCCAGGCGCGAGTGCGGATCCGGCGCGTCCGAGCGCATCAGCAGTGCCGGGCTATTGATGCCGCCGCCGGACAGCACGTAATGCTTGGCCTTGACCGTGATCTTGCGGCCGGTGGGTGCCACGCAGCGCTCGTCCATGGCCACGCACTCCAGGCTGCTGATGGTGTCGCCGCTGTATTTGAGGCGTTCGGCACGGGCCAGGTAGAGCAGCTCACCGCCTTTTTCCAGGGTGGCCGGAATGGTGGTCACCAGCATTGACTGCTTCGCGTTGACCGGGCAACCCATGCCGCAATAACCCAGGTTGAAGCAGCCGCGCACGTTGCGTGGGATCACGTGCCAGCTGTAGCCGAGCTGTTCGCAGCCCTTGCGGATCACATCGTTGTTGGCGTTGGGTGGAATGGCCCAGGGTGCGATGCCCAGGCGTTGTTCCATTTTCTCGAACCACGGCGCCATCTCGGCGCTGCTGTGGCCTTTGACCGCGTATTCACTGGCCCAGTGGGTCAGCGTGGGGTCGGGTGTGCGGAAGCTGGAGGTCCAGTTGATCAGCGTGGTACCGCCCACGGCCCGCCCCTGCAGGATCGTGATCGCGCCGTCCTTGCTCATGCGGCCGATGCCTTCCTGGTACAGGCTGGCGTAGGCCTCGTCCTCCAACAGCTTGAAGTCGCTGCTGGTCTTGAGCGGGCCTTCTTCGATCAGCAGCACCTTGTAGCCCGCCGCGCTGAGGATTTCAGCCGTGGTGCCGCCGCCGGCACCGCTGCCAATGATCGCCACGTCGGCTTCCAGGGTCAGGTCGTTGTCGAGGGCGGCGCCATTGTGGGTTTTCCAGCCGCGGGCCAGGCCGTCGCGGAACAGATCGGGTACGGGCATCAGGGTCGTCTCTTGTTTTTATGAGGGAAGATACGCATCAGATCTTCGGCGGGCCGGGGTAGCCGCAGTGGGCCCAGGATTCTGGCCGGAAGTACCAGGCCATGATCACCAGCTTGAGCAACGAGCCCTGGCCCATGCGCAGCAGGTTCAGGTAGCTGTTTTCCCAGCGGTGCAGGAAATTGCGGATTTGCTCCGCGCTGGCGTTTTCCCAACTGCCCCAGATCCCGGTCAACGGACCACGAGTGATGCCCATGGCCAATACATCGAACAGTTGCTGGGTGAGCTTGAACATTTCCGGCGACAGGTGTTGCAGGCTGTAGTCGAGTTTTTTCAGGGTGTCTTCAACCCCGTCGACCACCACCTGGGCGCTGGCGGCGCCTTCGAGCAGCACCGGGATCACTGCACGCAGGAAGGGCAGATCACTACTGCGCAGCATGGCAAAGCCGCTGGCCGGGGTGCTGCTGGAGCAGCCACTGAGACTGGCGCCCAACCCGGCAGTGGCCAGGAAGGCGCTGGCGCACAGGCCGATTTTCAAGACGCCGCGCCGTGACAGCGCGGGTGATTCAGTCAGGCTGGGGTTCATTGTTTTTATGGTCCCGAAGGTGGAGAGTCCCGAAGGTGGAGAGTGCCGAAGGTAGAGATATCAGCGGATAAACAGCTTCTGGATTAACTTCTGGATCGATTTTCCGTAAGGCGGGTAGATCAACTTTGCGGCGTTCAGGCGCTGCTTCACCAATACGCCTTTGGCCTTGCTGAACGTCAGGAAGCCTTCATGCCCATGGTAGTGGCCCATGCCTGAGGGGCCGATGCCACCAAACGGCATATCGTCCTGAGCCACATGCAGCAGAGTGTCGTTCAGGCATACGCCACCGGAATGGGTTTCGTGAAGCACACGGTTCTGTTCGCCCTTGTTGTAGCCAAAGTAGTAAAGGGCCAGTGGGCGAGGGCGTTGGTTGATGTAGGCAAAGGCTTGGTCGAGGCCGCGATAAGGCACGATAGGCAGCAAAGGCCCGAAGATTTCATCCTGCATCACGATCATGTCATCACTGACGTCAAGCAGCAGGCTGTGGGCCATGCGTCGTGCCTGGCCCTGGTCATACAGCGCAATCAGGGTGGCGCCTTTGTCGGTCGCGTCCTTGACGTAGCTATTGAGCCGGGCCAATTGCCGTTCGTTGATGACGGCGGTGTAGTCCGGGTTGTCAGCCAGGGTCGGATAAAACCCGCGAACGGCCTGGGTGTAGGCTTCGACGAAATCCTCGATACGATCTTCCGGCACCAACACGTAATCCGGTGCCACGCAGGTCTGCCCGGCGTTCAAGGCTTTACCGAAGGCGATGCGTTCGGCGGCATCCTTGAGCGGCACATCGGCGGAAACGATGGCAGGCGATTTGCCGCCCAGTTCCAGGGTGACCGGCGTGAGGTGTTCGGCGGCAGCACGCATTACATGCTTGCCGATGCTGGTGGCGCCGGTAAACAGCAGGTGATCGAAGGGCAGCCTGGAAAACGCCATGCCCACTTCGGCCTCGCCCAGCACCACGCACACCAGATCCTCGGGGAAGATTTTCGCCAAGAGGGCTTTGAGCAGCTCGCCAGTGGCAGGGGTGGACTCGCTGAGCTTGAGCATCACCCGGTTCCCCGCCGCCAAAGCCCCGACCAGCGGGCCTATAGCCAGATACAACGGGTAATTCCAGGGCACGATCACCCCAACCACACCCAGCGGTTGGTAGATGACTTTGGCTGAAGCCGGTTGGAAGGCGATACCTACGGCGCGGCGGGAGGGTTTCATCCAGCCCTTGAGGTGTTTGCTGGCATAGTGAATGCCATGCAGGCTGGGCATCAATTCGGCGAAGAGGGTTTCGTCGGCGCTGCGGTTGCTGAAGTCCTGGCTGATCGCGTTGATCAACGCCTGGCGTTCGTCACTGAGCAGGTCGCGCAATGCCTTGAGCCATTGCTGGCGCTGCTCGGCCGGCGGCATCGGGTTGGCCGCGTAGGCACGCCGTTGTGCGTCGAACAGGGGCTGGAGTTGATCCGGCCCCTGGGAATCTTGCAGATAGGCAACGTTGGCAGGCATGGCGCAGTTCCCGACTATTATTGGAAGGCACCATTTATTAGAGTCATTACTCTAAATTGTCAAATAACATTGCAGCAACATGCGGATTTATCCTGGCAAGGATAGGCCGTAAGATGCCTCATCACGTGTATAGAAGCTGATCCCCTATGGCACCACGAGTAAAGACCAGCGAGCGCATTGTGCAAACCAGCCTGGAGCTTTTTAACCAGCAGGGCGAGCGTAGCGTCAGCACCAACCACATTGCCGCCCATATGGAAATTTCCCCGGGCAACCTGTACTACCACTTCCCCAACAAGCAGGCGATCATCGCCGTACTGTTTCGTGAATATGAAGCCTTGGTGGACAGTTTCCTGCGCCCGCCCCAAGGCCGCGCCGTCACCGTCGAAGACAAACGCTTCTATCTGCAGGCCGTGCTGGCCGGCATGTGGCGCTATCGTTTCCTGCACCGTGACCTTGAACATTTGCTGGAAAGCGACCCGGAACTGGCCACCGGCTACCGGCGTTTCTCCCAACGTTGCCTGACCCAGGGCGGTGCCATCTACCAAGGGTTCGTCGATGCCGGCATCCTCAATATGGATAAGATGCAAACCGAAGCCCTGACCCTCAATGCCTGGATCATCCTGACCTCCTGGGTGCGTTTCCTGTGCACCACCAATGAAAACTCCGCCCACTTGAGCGCTGAAGCGATCAAACGCGGGGTGTATCAGGTGCTGGTGCTGGAGGCGGGGTTTGTCACGCCTCAGGCGAAGGAAGCGGTGGATGCGCTGTTCAAAGAGTTTTACGTGCCGTTGAATCAGGCACTGGAAGAAGTGAAGTAGGACCTTTCCCTAATCTGTTCACAGGAGTCCGTCATGCCGCTTGCGCAACTGATCAGCCCCCAGCAACTGGCCGAGCGCCAACAGCGTGGAGGGCTGGTGATCCTTGATTGCCGTTTTGCCTTGGAAGACCCTGACTATGGGCTTTGCAGCTATGCCGAAGGGCATATCGAAGGCGCGCAATACGCCGACCTGGAGCGTCACCTCAGCGGCCCGGTGACGAAGGGCGTGACCGGTCGTCACCCGCTGCCGGCGGCGGACTCTCTGGTACAGCAACTGCGGGCGTGGGGCATCAACGCCGACACCGACATTGTGCTGTATGACGACGGGCCTGGCGCCTATGCCGCCCGCGCCTGGTGGCTGCTGGCCTGGCTGGGCAAGCGCGATGGCGTGTTTATCCTGGACGGCGGCCTCAAGGCTTGGCACGCGGCCGGTTTCCCGTTGAGCCTGGATGCACCGGTGATTGAGCCGGGAGCCTTTACCGGCACGCCGGACAATCATCTGCTGGTAGATGCCGAACAGCTGCAAAAACGTCTGGGCGAACCCGGCATGACGTTGATCGATGCCCGCGCTCAACCGCGTTTTCGCGGCGAAGTGGAGCCTATCGATCCGGTCGCCGGGCATATTCCTGGTGCGCAATGTGCGGCATTCAGTGAAAACCTGGGCAGTGACGGCCGCTTCCTGCCGGCCGAACAGCTCAAGCAGCGGTTTGCCGCGCAGTTGCAGGGCCGCTCGCCGGACAAGCTGGTTGCCTATTGCGGCTCAGGCGTGACGGCGTGCCACAACCTGTTCGCCCTGAGCCTGGCGGGTTACCCCTTGGGCACCTTGTATGCGGGGTCGTGGAGCGAGTGGATTACCGATCCTGCGCGGAAGGTCGCTACTGGCGATTGACGTAATGCCGGTGTGAATCCAATCAAAATGTGAGAGGGGGCTTGCTCCGATAGCAGTAGGTCGGTCAGGACATCTGATACTGATACACCGCCTTCGGGAGCAAGCCCCCTCCCACATGTTTAACTGCGTTTTGTCTGTAGCCATTGTGGGATTCGTCGTTCGAGGTAGTAGCCGGGGCGCTTCAGCGAACCGTCCACAAACCCCACGTGCCCACCCTTGGCCAGCAACTCGAACTCGGTGCAATCTGACAGTTCGCTGGCTTCGGGCAGGCTGTGGCTGAACACGAAGGGGTCGTCGGCGGCCTGGATGATCAGGGTGGGGGTGCGGATCCCACTCAGGTAGTAACGGCTCGATGCGCGACGGTAATAGTCTTCGGCATTCAGAAAACCGTGCAGCGGTGCGGTCACTCGTCCGTCGAAATCCCAAAACGTACGCATTTTTTCCAACGAACCGAGTGCTTCCAGGGTTTTCAGCCCTTCAGCACGACCGTCCTGCAGAAAACGGCTCTGTTTGACGCGGATGTACGTCAGCATTTCGCGCATGAAATGCTTTTGGTAAACCCGGGAGAACCCCAGCCCGATACGATCCGCACACTGATCCAGACGAAACGGCACCGATACCGCCGCCGCGCCTTGCAAGCCCGACCTTTCACCGGTTTCACCCAGATGCTTGAGCAGCACGTTGCCGCCCAGCGAATAACCAACTGCATACAGCGGTGCCAACGGCCGTTTGGCTCGCAGGTGTGCAATCGCCGCCGCCAGGTCTTCACTGGCACCCGAGTGATAGCTGCGTGCCAGCAGGTTTGGCTCACCCGAACAGCCGCGCCAGTTCAGCGCCGCACTGGCCCAGCCCTGCTCGGCGAGGGCTTTTTGCAGGCCGGCCACGTAGGGTGAGTTGGATGAGCCGGTCAGCCCATGCAGCACCAGCACCAACGGTGCTTGCACGTCGTGGGGGCCATGCCAGTCGAGGTCAAGGAAGTCGCCGTCGTCCAGCCATAAACGTTCGCGCTGGCGCTCGAGGTGGGTGGTCGGGCGCCACAACGGCCCCCACAGCGTTTGCAGATGTGGGTTGCCGAGGCCGAAGGCGGGCGTAAAATTTCCAGACGACATCTTCATGAAGGTCTCTGTAGTGAGCGGGCTTGCCCCGCGCTGGGCGGCGCAGCCGTCCCAATCCGTCCAACGCATGCGTCCGGGTAGAGCTCAGGCGTCTGGTTTTAAGGCATGTATCCAGGCAGAAATTAGGCGCCTGGTTTAGGGCGGCTGCGCCACCCAGCGCGGGGCAAGCCCGCTCACTACATGGTGTTGCGGTGCCACAGGGCGTAATACACGCGGCCGGACTTCTGTTCCCGGTGCAGGCGCCAACTGCCCGGCAGGCCAAGCGTGGATGGCGCAGTCTCGCTTTCAGTGTAGATCCAGGCATCGGGCGCCAGCCATTGGCGTTCTTCAAGCAACGCACACACGGTCGGCAACAGGTTCTGGTTGAACGGTGGGTCGAGGAACACGACGTCGTATTCGCTGGCCGGCTGGGTGTCCAGGTAGCGCAAGGCGTCGGCGGTCTGGACCTGGCCGGTGGTGCAGCGCAAGGTGCCCAGGTGTTCCTTGAGGCTGGACACCGCCACATTGCTGGCATCCAGCGCCTGGCCTTGGGCCGCCCCACGGGACAGCGCCTCCAGGAACAGCGCGCCGCTACCGGCAAACGGGTCCAGTACCTTGGCCCCGCCGATGTGCGGCGCGAGCCAGTTGAACAGGGTTTCACGCACGCGATCCGGCGTCGGGCGCAGGCCCACGACATCGGGGAAGCTCAGCTTGCGGCTGCCCCATTCACCACCAATGATGCGCAGTTGGCCCACACCGTTATGGACGTTGTGGACAGGTTTTTTCGGGCGAGATGAACTGGCCATTAATGCTCCGGAACCCCGAGCGGTTGCTCGGCGGGTTTGTCAGTGGGGGGCGGTAGTGGCTTTTGCGCAATCGTCGGGCCGGCGGTCACGATGACCATCTTGTCGGCGCTCAAGTGTTTGTTCAAGGCAGCCTTGACCTGCTCTGTGGTCAGGGCCTGGGATTGTTTCATGAAATCTTCCAGATAGCTCAGCGGCAGGTTGTAGAAACCCATCGCGCCCAGTTGCCCGACGATATCGGCGTTGCTTGCCGTCGACAGTGGGAAGCTGCCGGCCAACTCGCGCTTGGCGTCATCCAGTTCCTTTTGCGTCGGGCCGGTCTTGAGGTAGTCGGCCAGCACGTCCTCGACCAGGCGCAGGGTGCCGCCGCTCATTTCGGCGCGAGTCTGCAGGTTGATCATGAACGGGCCGCGTACCTGCATCGGCGAAAAGCCGGAGTACACGCCGTAGGTCAGGCCGCGTTTTTCGCGCACTTCACTCATCAAGCGAGTGCCGAAGCCGCCGCCGCCGAGGATCTGGTTGCCCAGGGAGAGGGCTGCGTAGTCCGGATCGGCGCGGTCGATACCCAGTTGGGCGAACAGCAGGTGAGTCTGCTTGGACGGAAACTCGATGTGGCTCAGGCCGGCCTTGGGCTCGCTTGGCTGAGCGATCTTGGCCAGCGCCGGACCTTTGGGCAGCGATGCGGAAACCTTGGCGGTCATCGCTTCGGCTTCGGCGCGGGTCAGGTCGCCGACCACTGCAATGACTGCATTACCCGCGGCGTAAGCTTTGGCGTGGAACGCCTGCAGCTGGGCGAGGGTGATTTTTGGAACGCTTTCGGCGGTGCCTTCGCTCGGGTGCGCGTACGGGTGGTCACCGTAGAGGCGTTTGAACAGCTCCAGGCTCGCCAGTTTGCCGGGGTTCTGCTTCTGGTATTCGAAACCGGCAAGGATCTGGTTCTTGATGCGCGCCAGGGAGTCGGCCGGGAAGGTCGGCTTGCCGATCACCTCATCAAACAGGTTCAACGCGGCATCGCGTTTGTCGCTGTCGCTCAGGCTGCGCAAGGACACCAGCGCCATGTCGCGGTAAGCGCCATTGCCGAAATCGGCGCCCAGGCTTTCAAAACCGCTGGCGATCTGGCTCACATCCTTGCCCGGCACACCCTCGTTGAGCATGGCGTTGGTCATCAGGGCCAGGCCCGGGACGTCACCGTCCTGGCTGCTGCCGGCGGCGAACAGGATGCGCATGTCGAACATCGGCAGTTCATGGGCTTCGACGAACAGTACCTTGGCGCCTTCAGCGGTGTTCCAGGTTTGCACGTCGAGTTTGCGGTTGGTCGGCGCCTTGCCGTCCAACTCCGCGAGCGATTGCAGGGTGTTGCTCGATTGCGCCTTGTCCAGCGCCTGGCTGGCGACGGATTCGCTTGGGCGCAGGAAGTACACGGCGCTTGCGGCGACCAGGGTGACGACGACCAGGCCGGGAAAGATCAGGCGGCTGCTTCGATTACTCATGAGCGGTCTCCTCAGGCAGAACATGGGCGACGCTCAGACGATCGCGGGTGAAATAGGTGCGCGCGGCTTTCTGGATATCTTCCGGCGTCACGCTTTGCAGCTCGGCCAGTTCAGTGTCCATCAGCTTCCAGGACAGGCCGACGGTTTCCAGCGAACCGATGGCCGTGGCCTGGCTGGTGATGGAGTCGCGCTGGTAGACCACGCCGGCAATGACCTGGGCGCGGATGCGCTCCAGTTCCTCGGCGGTCGGCGGTTTGGCTTTCAGCTCTTCCAGCAGGCGCCACAGGCCGGCTTCGGCTTGGGCAATGGTCTTTTTCTTCTGTTGGTTCGGCGTGGCCGTCAGGGTGAACAGGCTGTCGCCACGGGTGTAGGCGTCGTAGCCGGTGGAGGCGGCTGAAACCAGTTCTTCACCACGTTCCAGTTGCTCGGAAATACGTGCGCTATAGCCGCCATCCAGCAAGGCGGAGATCAGGCGCAGGGCTTGTACCGAGCGCTTGTCTTCGGCCGTTGCCAGGCTTGGGACGTTGAAGCCGAGGATAACGCTCGGCAACTGGGTCTGTACGCGCATGGTCAGCAGGCGTTCGCCAGGCGTGGCCAGCTCCAGTGGGATCTTGGCCGGTGGCACGTCGCGCTTGGGAATCGGGCCGAAATAACGTTGGGCCAGGTTTTTCACCTCGTCCGGCGTGACGTCGCCGACGACCACCAGGGTGGCATTGTTCGGCACGTACCAGGACTGGTACCAGTGACGCAGCTCCTCGACCTTCATGCGCTCAAGGTCGGCCATCCAGCCGATAGTCGGCGTGTGGTAGCCGCTGGCCGGGTAGGCCATGGCCTTGAAGCGCTCGTAGGCCTTGGACATTGGGTTGTCGTCGGTGCGCAGGCGGCGTTCTTCCTTGATCACTTCGATTTCGCGGCTGAACTCATCGGCCGGCAGGCGCAGGCTGGCCATGCGGTCGGCTTCCAGTTCGAAGGCTACGCCCAGGCGATCACGGGCCAGCACCTGGTAATAGGCGGTGTAGTCGTCACTGGTGAAGGCGTTTTCCTCGGCGCCCAGGTCGCGCAGGATCAGCGAGGCTTCGCCGGGGCCGACCTTGGCGCTGCCTTTGAACATCATGTGTTCCAGGGCGTGGGACAAACCGGTCTGGCCTGGGGTTTCGTAGCTTGAACCCACCTTGTACCAAACCTGGGAAACCACCACCGGAGCACGATGATCTTCGCGCACGACCACTTTGAGGCCGTTATCCAGGGTGAATTCATGGGTAGGTTGTGGGTCGGCTGCGAAAGCGCAAAGGGGCAGACAAACTGTGCTGAGCAGCAGGCCTGCGGCGCGGCGGGCTAGAGCATTCATTCGTTTTTAAACCTGTTGGGCTGCCCGCTTGGTCTTAGCGTCGGCGGGCGAGGAGGTGCTAGGATACTGATCCGATTTGGACACGGCCACTGCGGCGGTCATCCTGTCCCGGGTTCAGTCGTCGGAATCTTGGAATAGAGCGTGGGTTTCCCCGACGATCTTCCACTTTTCGCCGATGTTATCGCTTCAGTCCTATATTGAATCGATTTGTCAGGGTCTTTATTTATGCCCTGAAAATGTTGCGCATGAACAAGCGAGCTTTAAAGCAGTCTGTTCTGCATTGAATTTATTTACCGAAGCGCCCTGGCGCATCGCTACTTTGAGATAGCCGTCCTCCATGTTTGGTTCCAACGACGACAAGAAGAGCCCAGCTGCGGCTGGCGAGAAAAAAGGCCTGTTCGGATGGCTGCGCAAAAGGCCGCAGGAACCCGTCGTCGAACAGCCGCAGGTTCAACCTGAGCCGATTCCAGAGCCCCCAGTAGTTGCGGCCGAACCGGTTGCCGAAACTCCGGCGCCGGTGGTATTGCCGATGGCTGAACCGGTGTTGCAGCCGGTGGTCGAGGCCGCGCCTGAGCCTGAGCCCGAGTCCAACCCGATACATACGCCGTGGCCACAGTTGCCGGTGGCCGAAGAGCCCGTGGCGCTGGTTGAGGATGTGCAAGCCGAACATGTCACGCCGCCCATTCCTGCCGTCATTGAGCCCGTAACGGTAGTGGTCGAAGCGCCGCCGGCATTGGAGCCGGTTGCTACGGTCGTGATCGAGCCGGAGCCAGAGCCGGTTGTCGCCGCCGTCACCGAAGCCAGCAAAACCGGCTTCTTCGCTCGCCTCAAGCAGGGCCTGAGCAAGACCAGCGCAAGCATCGGCGAAGGTATGGCCAGCCTGTTCCTGGGCAAGAAGGTCATCGATGACGAACTGCTGGAAGACATCGAAACCCGTTTGTTGACCGCCGACGTGGGCGTCGAAGCCACTGCGGTGATCATCCAGAGCCTGACCCAGAAGGTGGCGCGCAAGCAGTTGACCGACGCCGACGCCCTCTACAAGTCACTGCAGGCTGAACTGGCCGCGATGCTCAAGCCCGTGGAAGCGCCGCTGGTGATCACGCCGAACAAGCCATTCGTGATCCTGGTTGTGGGTGTGAACGGCGCGGGCAAGACCACCACCATCGGCAAACTGGCGAAAAAACTGCAGTCAGAAGGCAAGAAAGTCATGCTGGCGGCCGGTGACACCTTCCGCGCCGCTGCTGTTGAACAGCTGCAGGTGTGGGGTGAGCGCAACAAGATCCCGGTGATCGCCCAGCACACCGGTGCCGATTCTGCTTCGGTGATCTTCGACGCCGTGCAGGCCGCCAAGGCGCGCAACATCGATGTGTTGATCGCCGATACCGCCGGTCGCCTGCACACCAAAGACAATCTGATGGAAGAGCTGAAGAAAGTGCGCCGCGTGATCGGCAAGCTCGACGCCGATGCGCCACACGAAGTATTGCTGGTGCTCGACGCGGGTACTGGCCAGAACGCCATCAGCCAGGCCAAGCAATTCAACCAGACGGTGCAACTGACCGGCCTGGCATTGACTAAGCTCGACGGCACGGCCAAAGGTGGCGTGATCTTCGCCCTGGCAAAACAGTTCGGGTTGCCGATTCGCTACATCGGCGTCGGTGAAGGCATCGACGACCTGCGCACTTTTGAAGCCGAACCCTTTGTACAGGCACTGTTTGCCGAACGGGAGCGTTCATGATTCGATTCGAACAGGTCGGTAAACGCTATGCCAACGGGCATGTGGGCTTGCATGAGCTGAGCTTTCGAGTGCGTCGCGGCGAGTTTTTGTTTGTCACCGGCCATTCCGGCGCCGGCAAGAGCACCTTGTTGCGCCTGCTATTGGCCATGGAGCGCCCTACCACCGGCAAACTGCTGTTGGCCGGGCAAGACCTGGCAACCATCAGCAATGCGCAGATTCCGTTCCTGCGTCGCCAGATCGGCGTGGTGTTCCAGAACCACCAGTTGTTGTTCGATCGCACGGTATTCAATAACGTCGCGCTGCCGTTGCAGATCCTCGGGCTGTCCAAGGCCGAGATCATCAAGCGCGTGGACTCGGCCCTGGAGCGTGTCGCGTTGTCGGACAAGACCGATCTTTATCCTGGCGACCTGTCCACCGGCCAGCAACAACGCGTCGGCATTGCCCGCGCCATCGTCCACCGCCCGGCCTTGCTGCTGGCGGACGAACCGACCGGTAACCTCGACCCACGCCTTGCCGCCGAGATCATGGGCGTGTTCGAAGACATCAATCGTCTGGGCACCAGCGTGCTGATTGCCAGCCACGACCTGGCACTGATCGCCCGCATGCGTCACCGCATGCTGACCCTGCAGCGTGGCCGCCTGATCGGTGACGGGGAGGCGGGTGTATGAGTGCAACACGTAGCCCTAAAGTTTCCGAGCGCGTGGCGCCGAAAGCGGCTGACCCGCAACCGCAGAAGAAGAAAAAGCGCGACGATGATGAGGGCCCGGACTTCGGCACCCTGCTGCACGCCTGGATCGAAAGCCATCGTGCCAGCTTGCTCGACAGTCTGCGCCGCCTGGGCAAGCAGCCGATCGGCAGTTTCTTCACCTGTCTGGTGATGGCGGTGGCATTGAGCCTGCCGATGGGGTTGTCGCTGCTGCTCAATAATGTGGAGCGCCTGGGTGGCTCCTGGCAGCGTGCGGCACAGATTTCCCTGTACCTGAACATCGACGCCAGTGCCAAAGATGGCGAGGGCCTGCGCGATGACATCAAGCAATTGCCGGGCGTCGCCGATGCTGAATACATCAGCCGTGACCAGGCCCTTGAGGAATTCCAGCAACAATCCGGGCTGGGCGAGGCGCTCAAGGAGTTGCCGCAGAACCCGCTGCCGGGTGTGGTGCTGGTGACGCCCAATGAAGTCGACAAGCCGGCCCTGGAAGCCCTGCGACAAAAACTCGCAGAGATGCCCAAGGTGCAACAGGCGCAGCTTGATCTAGTCTGGGTGGAGCGCCTGGCCGCGATCCTCAAGCTGGGTGACCGCTTTGTATTCGGGCTGACGGTGCTGTTGGTGTCTGCATTACTTTTGGTGATAGGTAATACCATTCGTCTTCATATTGAAAACCGTCGCACCGAGATAGAAGTGATTAAACTGGTCGGCGGCACAGACAGCTATGTGCGTCGTCCTTTTCTGTACATGGGCGCGCTTTATGGCTTTGGTGCGGGGATTTTGTCCTGGGGCGTGCTGGCGTTTGGCCTTGACTGGCTGAACGACGCGGTCGTCGGGCTTGCCGGGTTGTACGGCAGCGATTTTGCCTTGGCCGGCGTGCCGGTGGCCGATGGTCTGAGTCTCTTGCTTGGCGCTGTCTTGTTGGGGTATATCGGTGCGTGGATTGCGGTCGCTCGTCATTTACGCGAGCTGGCACCGAAGTAGTTAATGTCAGATTAATGTGGTTTCGTTTGTATTGACCGTATGGGTGGTTTAGGGAACTTGTCCTACGGTTCCCGGTCAATTTTCGCAGTGCTTAGCTGCACGAGTTATGTGAGTCGGAGGTTTTTTCGTATGACCACTTCTTTGCAACCTGCTTATGCCTTGGTCCCGGGTGCGAACCTGGAGGCCTATGTGCACACGGTGAACAGCATTCCATTGCTGACGCCCGAGCAGGAGCGTGAACTGGCCGAGAGTCTCTACTATGAGCAGGATCTGGAGGCGGCTCGGCAGATGGTGCTCGCCCACCTGCGGTTTGTCGTACATATCGCCCGTAGCTACAGCGGCTACGGTCTGGCCCAGGCTGACCTGATCCAGGAAGGCAACGTTGGCCTGATGAAGGCTGTAAAGCGCTTCAACCCGGAAATGGGTGTGCGCCTGGTGTCGTTTGCCGTGCACTGGATCAAGGCGGAAATCCACGAGTTCATCCTGCGCAACTGGCGCATCGTGAAAGTCGCGACCACCAAGGCCCAGCGCAAGCTGTTCTTCAACCTGCGCAGCCAGAAGAAACGCCTGGCATGGTTGAACAATGAAGAAGTCCACCGCGTGGCCGAAAGCCTCGGCGTGGAGCCACGTGAAGTGCGCGAGATGGAAAGCCGCCTGACCGGCCATGACATGGCCTTCGACCCGGCCGCCGAAGCGGACGACGACAGCGCCTTCCAATCGCCGGCCAACTATCTGGAAGACCACCGGTATGACCCGGCCCGTCAACTGGAAGACGCCGACTGGAGCGACAACTCCAACCACAACCTGCACGAAGCGCTGGAAGTGTTGGACGACCGCAGCCGTGACATCCTCTACCAGCGTTGGCTGGCGGAAGAAAAAGCCACGCTGCACGACCTGGCGCAGAAGTACAACGTGTCGGCCGAGCGGATTCGCCAGCTTGAGAAAAGCGCGATGAACAAGCTGAAGTTGTCCATCGCTGCTTAAAGCGCGGCCTGGTCAAAATGTGGGAGGGGGCTTGCTCCCGATAGCTGTGTTTCTGCCAGTTCATCTGTGACTGACGCACAGCAATCGGGAGCAAGCCCCCTCCCACAGTTGTTTCTGAGTGGTATCAGTCGGACCAGGGGGCTTTTCTGGAGTTGTTCAGCTCAGTCAGGTAACCATCCCCACCCAGCTGGCTCATTTGCTGGCGAATCCAAGCTGCCCGCCTTGCCACATAGGCCGTTGGATGACTGGCACTCCACACCCGTGGGTTGGGCAGCACTGCCGCCAGATAACTGGCCTGCTGGCGAGAAAGCGCCTTGGCACTCACTCCAAAGTGATGCTCTGCTGCCGCTTGCGCCCCAAATACCCCTTCATCCCATTCCACGCTGTTGAGGTACACCTCAAGAATCCGCTGCTTGGGCCACAACACCTCGATCAGCCCAGTGAACCAGGCTTCCAGGCCCTTGCGGAAATAGCTGCGGCCGGCCCACAGGAACAGGTTCTTGGAGACCTGCTGGCTCAGGGTACTGGCACCGCGAATGGAGCCACCGCGCTCGTTATGCAGAATCGCCGCCTGGATCGCGCCGAAATCAAAGCCCCAGTGTTGCGGGAAGCGCTGGTCTTCACCGGCCATCACCGCCACTTTCAGTTCATCGGATATCTCAGCCCACGGCACCCAGGTGCGCTGCAGGTCAATCGGCTCGCCATCAATCCAGGATTCGACCTTGCGCTCCACCATCAGCGCCGTGAACGGTGGCGGCACGACACGCAACAGCAGCACCAGCAATACACTGCCGATGGCAAACCATTTCACGACTGTGAGGAAACGCTTGAAGAGGAAACGCAGCATAGAGATGGCTTGGCCGAACCCGTTGAGCGGGCCATTATACAGACCCGGCCCTTTGAGTCTGACTGGAGTTCCTCATGCTGCGTAGCTTTCTGATGCTGGCTGCCTTTTTCGGCTTTACCGGGGTCGCCCTGGGGGCTTTCGCCGCCCACGGCCTGAAAAACCGCCTGAGCGCCGAGTACCTGGCGATCTTCCATACCGGCGTGACCTATCAGTTGGTGCATGCCCTGGCGCTGTTCGGCGTGGCGTTGCTGGCTGCGCATATCCCGGGCCGATTGGTGAATTGGGCGGGTCTCTCGTTTACCTTCGGCATCCTGCTGTTCTCTGGCAGCCTGTATGTGCTGACCCTGACCGGGATCAGCAAACTGGGGATCATCACGCCATTTGGCGGGCTGGCGTTTCTGCTCGGATGGTTCTTCCTTGGCTTGGCCGCGTGGCGCTTGCAACTGACCGCTTGACGCTTGGAGCTGACCTTGAGGTCTCAATCGCGCTAGAATGCTGGCCCCTAAAAACGATGACGGCCCGTGGCATGCGCATTCTGTTGAACGGCGAACCCTTTGAACTGCCCGACGGTGAAACCGTTGCGGCCCTGCTGACCCGCCTGGACCTGACCGGGCGTCGCGTCGCAGTGGAGCTCAACCTGGATATCGTCCCGCGTAGCCAGCACGCCGAGACCGCGCTCACCGAAGGTGACCAGGTCGAAGTGGTCCACGCCATCGGCGGCGGCTAGCTGTCAGGCGCTCAATCGCGCCAACCCGCATTCTGCAGAACCTCACCCCATTTCGAGGATTTCCCATGAGCATCGTTCGTAGCGACAAGCCCTTCGTTCTGGCCGGTCGTACTTACCAGTCCCGTCTGCTGGTCGGTACCGGCAAGTACCGCGACATGGAAGAAACCCGTCTGGCCATCGAAGCCTCGGGCGCCGAGATCGTCACGTTTGCCGTGCGCCGCACCAACCTGGGCCAGATCGAAGGCGAGCCGAACCTGCTCGACGTGTTGTCGCCGGATCGCTACACCTTTCTGCCGAACACCGCCGGTTGCTACGACGCCATCGAAGCCGTGCGTACTTGCCGCCTGGCGCGTGAGCTGCTCGACGGCCATAACCTGGTGAAACTGGAAGTACTGGCCGACCAGAAAACCCTGTTCCCCAACGTGATCGAAACCCTCAAGGCCGCTGAAACCCTGGTCAAGGAAGGTTTCGACGTGATGGTCTACACCAGCGATGACCCGATCATCGCGCGCCAACTGGCAGACATCGGCTGCATCGCCGTGATGCCGCTGGCCGGTCTGATCGGTTCCGGCCTGGGTATCTGCAATCCGTACAACCTGCAGATCATCCTTGAAGAAGCCAAGATCCCGGTCCTGGTGGATGCGGGCGTGGGGACTGCCTCCGACGCCACCATCGCCATGGAGCTGGGCTGCGATGCGGTGCTGATGAACTCGGCCATCGCCCATGCCCAGCAACCGGTCATGATGGCCCAAGCCATGCAACACGCCATCCTTGCAGGCCGCCTGGCGTATCTCGCCGGCCGCATGCCGAAAAAACTCTACGCCAGCGCCTCCTCGCCGCTGGATGGTCTGATCAAGTAAGAGCTATTGATGACTGAATCAAACGAAACGCCAAACACCGTGGAAGAAGGTGACGAGTCCAAGCACCGCCGTATCAAGAGTTTTGTGATGCGCGCCGGTCGCATGACCGAAGGCCAGCAAAAGGGCCTGGAGCAGGGCACGCCGCTGTTCGTATTGCCCCTGGCTGACGCGCCGGTGGACTACGACCAGGTGTTCGGCCGTTCGGCCCCGCGTTCCCTGGAAATCGGCTTCGGCATGGGTCACTCCTTGCTGGAAATGGCCGCCGCTTCGCCGGAACAGGATTTCATCGGTGTGGAAGTACACCGTCCGGGTGTCGGCGCGCTGCTTAATGGCGTATTGACCCAGGGCCTGACCAACCTGCGAGTCTATGACTGCGACGCGATTGAAGTGCTCAACCGCTGCATCGCCGACAACAGCCTCGATCGCCTGATGCTGTTCTTCCCTGACCCGTGGCACAAGGCTCGTCACCACAAGCGTCGCATCGTCCAGGCTTCCTTCGCGGAACTGGTACGCAGCAAGCTGAAAGTGGGCGGTATCCTGCACATGGCGACCGACTGGGAGCCGTATGCCGAATACATGCTGGAAGTGATGAACGTCGCGCCCGGCTACCGCAACCTGGCCGAAGACGGCAAGTGCGTGCCACGCCCGGCCGAGCGTCCGATCACCAAGTTCGAACGCCGCGGCGAGCGATTGGGGCATGGGGTGTGGGATTTGAAGTTCGAGAAACTGGCCTGACCCGGCCGCAGTTTTGAAATGCGGTAAAAAATGTGGGAGCTTGCTCCCACATTTGTTTTTGCAGTGTGCTTGGAATTAGCGCCGGTCTGCGACAACGCCAATCAACACCAGCACGACCACCAGCACCGGTGCCAGGCTGTAGTTATTGAACTGGCTCAACCCCCGCACAATCCACGGCGTGGCATAGATCAGCGCCGCGCCGCTGCCGATCATGCACACCAGCGCCATCAGCGGTACGCGCAAAGCGCCAGCAATGCTGCCCAGGCGCGCTTCGACCCAACCCTTGATGTCGGCGCCGAACAGCACCAGCAAACAGCCCACGAGGGCCAGGGAGATTTCCGACAGGTTGCTACGGCTCCAGCGGGACACAGTGGCGAGCAGGTCGAGTACCAAATCCATGTGATTTCCTTAAGAGCGATCAGCTCAAAAACTTCTGCAACAGGTCATTGAGAAAAAGTTGCCCGCGGTCGGTCGCCGCCAGGCGTGACGGTTCGACCTGCATTAAGCCACTTTGTTCTGCCTCGCGGCGGCCTTCGTCGAGGCTGGCCAGGTCGAGGCCGGTGCGTTCGGCATAGAGTCTGGCTTCGACACCTTCGGTGAGGCGCAAGGCGTTCATCAGGAACTCGAACGGCAGTTCCTCGTTCGTCAGCTCTTTGGCTCCAGCCTGGAAGCTTTTGGCCGGGTTGAGGTAGTCCTTCGGCGCTCGCGTCTTCCAGGTGCGCACAATACGCCCGTCCGGGTGGCTGAGCTTGCCGTGGGCGCCGGCGCCGATGCCGATAAAGTCACCGAAGCTCCAGTAGTTCAGGTTATGCCGGGCCGGGCGGCCCGCCTGGGCATAGGCCGACACTTCATATTGCCGGTAGCCATGTTCGGCAAGCAGCGCCTGGCCGGCTTCCTGGATGTCCCACAGCGTGTCGTCTTCCGGCAGCGCAGGTGGCTGGTTCCAGAATACGGTGTTGGGCTCCAGGGTCAGTTGGTACCAGGACAGGTGCGTAGGCTTGAGCGCAATGGCCTGGCGCAGGTCGCTCAGGGCGTCGTCCAGGGACTGATCGGGCAGGCCGTGCATCAAGTCCAGGTTGAAGTTATCAAAGCCCGCCTGACGCGCCATATCGGCAGCTCGTACGGCTTCATCGCCATTGTGGATACGCCCCAGGGCTTCGAGCTTCGCCTGCTGGAAGCTCTGGATGCCGATGGACAGCCGGTTGATCCCCAGCTTGCGGTACGCGACAAATTTTTCTTGCTCGAAAGTCCCGGGGTTGGCCTCCAGAGTGATCTCGATGTCGTCGGCAAACCGAATGCGCGCTTGCACGCCTTCGAGCAAGCGCCCCAACGCGGCGGCGCTGAACAGGCTGGGCGTGCCGCCACCAAAGAAGATCGAACTCAGCTCGCGGCCATACACCGCATGCAGGTCCTGATCGAGGTCGGCCAGCAAGGCATCCACATACTCCTCTTCCGGCAGCACGCTACTGGCGGTGTGGGAGTTGAAGTCACAATAAGGGCATTTGCGCACGCACCACGGAATGTGGATGTACAGCGCCAGGGGCGGCAAGTGGGGCAGGGCCGCCCGTGGTGTTCGCGCGCCGCCGTGAATCAGCGGCTGCGCGGAGGTGTTTTGCGTCATTTCAGGCCCAGGCGTTGGCGCAGCAAATCCATTGCGCGGGCGCGGTGGCTGATCTGGTTCTTGTCGGCCGGGCTCAGTTCGGCGCTGGAGATATTGCGCTCCGGTACCCAGAACAGCGGGTCATAGCCAAAGCCGTGTTCACCGCTGGGCGCGTGCAGGATACGCCCGTGCCACAACCCTTCGCAGAGGATCGGCAGCGGGTCATCGGCGTGTCGCACCAGGGCCAGTACGCACACAAACTGCGCGCCACGCATGGCGTCCGGCACATCCTTGAGCGCGTCCAGCAGCTTGGCATTATTGGCCGAGTCTCCCTTGCCATCGGCATAACGCGCCGAGTAGATGCCAGGGGCGCCGCCCAGGAAGTCCACCGCCAGGCCCGAGTCATCGGCCAGCGCCGGAAGGCCGGAGAGGCGTGCGGCATTGCGCGCCTTGAGGATGGCATTTTCGACGAACGACAGGCCGGTTTCTTCCGGCTCGACCTGGCTGAATTCGCCGATCGAGCGCAGCTGCACGGAGCCACCGAGCATGGCTTGCAGTTCTTTGAGCTTGCCGGCGTTATGGCTGGCCAGTACGAGTTGGGTGAGGTTCATCATTCGGCCGGGAAGAGTTCTTGGACAAAGCTGAAACCGTGGGCCTTGCCGCCGGTTTCAACATTGATGGTGAAGGTCTTGAATTCCTGCTGCGGCACCGAGTATGGCGCGAGGTAGTTGGTCACGCCTTTTTCGGTGATCTGCTTGAAGGTCAGTACTTCGCTCTTGCCGAGCGAGTCCTTGATGGTGCCGGTCACTTGCGCTGCCACGGGCGTCACGCCCTTGAACACCGACACGTTGATCAAGCCCTTGTTCTTGCTGCGCACTACGCCCACTGCCTGGGCGGTTTCCGGCTGCAGGAAGCTGGAGGTGAAGGTGTTGTAGCGCACGGTGATATCGCCGAATTCCTTCGTGCGATTAGGGTCGATAACGTCGGCGGCCATGGCGTTGACGCCAAGCAGTGCGGTCAATAGAACAACAGCCAAACGGCTCATGTGCGTCCCTCTGGAAAATGATTAGACGGCAATCTTGTGTTCGGCCAGGCCAGGGCTGCTGACCCGGTAAATCCCGATTTCTCCCAACAGGTTCGGCCACAGCTTACTCGCCCAACCGTGGCGGTGCTGTTGATCGACGGCAAGGCGGTTGATCACCTTGGCCTCACGCTCGCCGCACAAGGCTTCGAAGTCTTCGAAGGTGCAGAAGTGGATGTTGGGCGTGTTGTACCACGTGTACGGCAGGAAGTCCGAGACCGGCATGCGGCCCTTGGTCGCCAGGTACCAGCGGCAGCGCCAGTGGCCGAAGTTGGGGAAAGTGATGATGCACTGGCGGCCCACGCGCAGCATTTCGTCGAGGATGCGATCCGGGTAGTGCACCGCCTGCAGGGCTTGGGTCATCACCACGATATCGAAGCTGTTGCTGGCAAAGTTGCCCAGGCCCTTGTCCAGGTCCTGCTCGATCACGTTGATGCCCTTGGCCACGCACTGGGCGATGTTGTCCGGGTCGTTTTCCAGGCCATAGCCGGTGACTTGCTTGTTGTCACGCAGCCAGCTCAGCAGTTCGCCGTCGCCGCAGCCCAAGTCGAGCACGCGGCTGCCGGCGGGTATCCAGTCTTGGATGATTTCCAGGTCAGCTCTCATGGCGTTCTCATACAGTAATACGGTTCATGTAGTTGCCGAACGCCTGCAAGTAACGCGGGATCGGGATCAGGAAGGCGTCGTGGCCTTGGGGGGCGTCGATCTCCAGGTAGCAGACGTCCTTGCGTGCCGCCATCAGCGCGTCCACCAGCTCGCGGGAGCGGGCCGGCGAGAAGCGCCAGTCGGTGGTGAATGACATCACGCAGAACTTGGCCGTGGCATTTTCGAAGGTTTTCGCCAGGTCGTCGTCGTGGTTGGCCGCCGGGTCGAAGTAGTCCAGGGCCTTGGTCATCAGCAAGTAGGTGTTGGCGTCGAAACGCCCCGAGAACTCCTCGCCCTGATAACGCAGGTAGCTTTCCACCTGGAACTCGACGCTGTGGAAGTCGTAGTTGAGCTTCTCGCTCTTGAGGCCGCGACCGAATTTCTCGCCCATGGAGTCATCGGACAGGTAGGTGATATGCCCCACCATCCGCGCCAGCATCAGGCCGCGCTTGGGGATCACACCGGCTTCCTGGAATGAACCGCCGTGGAACTCGGGGTCGGTGAGGATGGCCTGGCGCGCGACTTCGTTGAAGGCGATGTTCTGTGCCGAGAGTTTCGGCGCCGAGGCAATGGCCAGGCAATGGCGCACGCGATCCGGATAGGTGATGGTCCATTGCAGGGCCTGCATCCCGCCAAGGCTGCCGCCGATCACCGCTGCCCATTGGCCGATGCCCAGCAGGTCGGCAAGACGAGCCTGGCTGTGTACCCAGTCTTCCACGGTCAATACCGGGAAGTCGGCACCGAAGGGTTTTCCGGTTTCCGGGTTGATACTGCTCGGGCCGGTAGAACCGTTGCAGCCGCCGAGGTTGTTCAGGCTGACCACGTAAAACTTGTTGGTGTCGATGGGCTTGCCGGGGCCGATGCAACTGTCCCACCAGCCGGGCTTGCGATCATCGGCAGCGTGGAAGCCCGCCGCGTGGTGATGGCCGGACAGGGCGTGACAGATCAGCACGGCATTGCTCGCCGTGGCGTTCAGTTGGCCGTAGGTTTCGTAGATCAGGTCGTAGGCGGGCAGCGAGCGGCCACAGGCCAGGGCCAGCGGCTCGCTGAAGTGCGCCACTTGGGGTACGACCAGTCCAACGGAATCGGGGGGAAAGGCAGCTGGCATCGACCCTGCTCTCGTTTAAATGAGGCGTAAGTCTAAAGAGCGCTGCACCCAGCGGCAAGCAAACCCTTCCCGGCGGATCGTTCCCACGCTCTGCGTGGGAATGCCTTTTGTGATGCTCTGCGTCACGCTTCGGGACGCGGAGCGTCCAGTGCTGCGTTCCCATGCTGAGCGTGGGAACGATCGTTGCGTGTCAGATCAGGCCAAACAGTTCCTTGGGCATGAACGCGTAATAAGCCAGGCGCGGAATCACCCAGCTTTGCAGGAGCTGGATCGCGATAAACGCGAAGATCGGCGAGATATCCAGGCCGCCCAGGTTAGGGATCAGGCGGCGGAACGGCGCCAGCACCGGCTCGGTGATCTGGTACACCAATTCGGCGCCCGGGCTGCGGCTGCCAGGTGCGACCCACGACAGGATCACGCTGATGATCATCGACCAGAAGAGGATCTTCAAAAACAGCGAGAAAATGCCGATCAGGCCCCACGGCAACAACAACACCGTGTTGGCCTGGTAGCCGTTGAGCAGCAGGATCACGGCGAACAGCAGGATCTGCAGCAGCAGCGCCAGCACCAACGAAGACATGTCCAGGCCGAACATGCTCGGGATCACCCGGCGCAGTGGCTTGAGCAGCGGTTGGGTGGCCTTCACCACGAACTGGCACAGCGGGTTGTAGAAGTTCGCCCGCACCAGTTGCAGGATAAAACGCATCAGCACGATCAGCAGGTACAGGCTGCCCAGGGTCTGGATGATGAAAATGGCAGCGTCATTGATTCCGAGCATGTTGGTTTCCTAATGAAGGGGACGACTATTTGCCCAGCTGTTCGGCCATTTCAGCCGAACGATGCGCCGCGGCACCCAGTGCTTTTTCCACCAGGGCTTCAAAGCCCCCGGCCTGGAAGGATTCGATGGCGGCCTGCGTGGTGCCGCCTGGGGAGGTTACGCGACGGCGCAGCTCGGCGGCATCCACCTCGCTGCCGACGGCCATGTGCGCGGCCCCCAGCGCGGTTTGCTCGGCCAGTTGTTCAGCCACTTCGTGGGACAGGCCCAGTTTGACGCCGGCGGCGGTCATGGCCTCGATCAGCAGGAAGAAGTAGGCCGGGCCGCTGCCGGAGACGGCGGTGACGGCATCCAGCTGCTGCTCCTGTTCCAGCCACAGGGCGCTACCCACGGCGGACAGCAGCTCCTGGGCCTGGTCGCGTTGTTCGGCGCTGACGCTGGAAGTTGCATACAGGCCGCTCACGCCCTGGCGCAGCAGCGCCGGGGTGTTGGGCATGCAGCGCACAATCGGCTGGGCGCCGAGCCATTGGCTCATGCTGGCGCACGTGATGCCGGCGGCTATCGAGACCACCAGTTGCTGCGGTTGCAGGCTCGGGCGCAGGCTTTCGCACACGGCCTTCATGGCTTGCGGCTTGACCGCCAGCACGATCACGTCGACGCCCTGGATGGCTTCGGCGTTGTCGGCGAACGTTTCGATACCGTGCTCGGCGCTGACGCGGGCACGGGTTTCGGCACCGGGGTCGCTGGCACGGATCTGCTGGGCTTGCAGGCCCTTGGCCCGCAGGCCGCCGATCAGGCTGGCCGCCATGTTGCCGGCGCCGATAAAGGCAATACGCGTGTTGCTCATGACAGGTCCTTATTCAGAGAGAAGTCAGCCATTTCACGGCTGGCCGTAGTCGCGGGCGCCAAACAGGGCGGTACCGATCCGCACCCAGGTGGCGCCTTGGGCGATCGCCGACTCAAGGTCATGGCTCATGCCCATCGAAAGTGTGTCGAGCGGCAGGTTCAAGCTCGCTTGCAGGTCTCTGACCGTTGCGAACGCCGCATCTTGCGCCGCGCGGTCTTCAGTCGGCTCGGGGATCGCCATCAACCCGCGCAGCTTCAGGCGCGGCAGGGCGCTGATGGCACTGGCCAGGGCCGACAGGTCGGCGGGTGTGCAGCCGGACTTGCTGGCTTCGCCACTGACGTTGACCTGGATGCAAATGTTCAGTGGTGGCAGGTCGGCCGGGCGTTGTTCGGACAGGCGTTGTGCGATTTTCAAGCGGTCCACGGAATGCACCCAGGCGAAGTTCTCGGCGATCGAGCGAGTCTTGTTCGATTGAATGGGGCCGATGAAGTGCCAACTCAAGGGCAGGTCGGTTAATTCGGCCTGTTTGCCCAAGGCTTCCTGCAGGTAGTTTTCGCCAAAGTCGCGCATTCCGGCGGCAAAGGCTTCGCGCACGGCTTGCGCGGGTTTGGTCTTGCTCACGGCCAGCAGATGGACGCTGTGTTCATCACGTTGCACGGCATGGGCCGCGGCACGGATCCGCTCGCTAACCAAGCCAATGTTGTCTGCTATCGTCGACATTCAAGATGCACCCGTGGATATGGAGTCCGCGGCATTCTACTGGAAATGGAAAGCCCTATGGATATCACGCAATTGCTCACGGCCAGCGTGCGCCGTGGCGCCTCAGACCTGCATTTGTCCGCCGGTCTGGCGCCGATGCTGCGCATCGATGGCGAAGTCTGGCCCCTGGAGGGGTCGATACTTTCGCCACCGCAAGTTGCGGACTTATTGAGCCCTTTGCTCAATCAACACCAACAAAAGGATTTCGAAACATCTCTTGAAACGGATTTTGCATTTGAATTGCCTGGCGTGGCGCGTTTTCGAGCCAATGTGTTCCGACACGATCGCGGCATGGGGGCGGTGTTTCGTACCATTGCGCAGGTGCGAAGCCTGGAAAGCCTGGGTCTCGGGGAGGTGTTCCAGCGTATCGCCCAATTGCCTCGTGGGCTGGTACTGGTGACCGGGCCGACCGGGTCGGGCAAGTCCACGACACTGGCGGCGATGATCGACCACCTCAACCAGCATCGGCGCCAGCACATCCTCACCCTCGAAGACCCCATCGAATTTATCCACAAACCCAAATCGGCGTTGATTAACCAGCGGCAGGTGCACCGTGATACCCACAGCTTCTCGGCGGCCCTGCGTTCGGCGTTGCGCGAAGACCCGGATGTGATTCTGGTGGGAGAGCTGCGCGACCTGGAAACCATCCGCCTCGCGCTGACGGCGGCCGAGACCGGGCACCTGGTCCTGGGCACCCTGCACACCGCGTCCGCGGCGAAAACCGTGGACAGGCTGGTGGATGTGTTCCCGGCGGGGGAAAAGGCCATGGTGCGTTCGATGCTATCGGAGTCTTTGCAGGCCGTGGTGTCCCAGGCGCTGGTCAAGAAGATCGGCGGCGGGCGGGTAGCGGCTCACGAGATCATGCTGGGCACGCCGGCCATTCGTAACCTGATCCGCGAGGACAAGGGTGCACAGCTGGTTTCAGCGATCCAGACCGGTGGGGCATTGGGGATGAAGACGTTGGATATGAGCTTGAAGGCGCTGGTGAGCGAGGGGCTGGTCAGCCGGGAGGCTGCGCGGGAGCTGGCGAGGGTTCCCGCAGACATGTAGCTTCTGGGGGCCAGTGAAAGCCAAAATGTGAGAGGGGGCTTGCTCCCGATAGCAGAGTGTCAGTCAACACATGTTTGACAGATCTACCGCTTTCGGGAGCAAGCCCCCTCCCACATTTACTGCATTTCAGCTTGAGATCAGCGTTGTACCACGCGCAAGTTGTTCTGCTCTTTAGGCAGGACCCGCTTGGCGATCACGTAGTTCTTGTCCCAGAACGGTTTTTTCAGCGTGTCGATGCTGACCGACTTGCCACGACGCGGTGCGTGGATGAAACGGTCGTTGCCCAAGTAGATGGCGACGTGATTGACCTGGCGGCTCTTGAGTTTGAAGAACAACAGGTCGCCCGGTTTCAGGTCCTTGCGATCTACCTTCAACCCGTGGCCGGCAGCCATGGCGTTGGAGGTGCGTGGTAAATCCACCGCTTTGACGTCATTAAATGCGTATTTCACCAAACCACTGCAGTCGAACCCTTTACTTGGGCTGCTTCCGCCCCAACGATAAGGAGTACCCAGCACGTTGACGGCGCGGCTGAGCACGGTGCTGCTTTGCTTGCCGTTCGCGGCCAGTTGGGTATGAAGCGTTTTACCGTGGGCCTTGCTCACTTGAGTCGGGCGGTTGACGGTCAGCTTTACCGACTTGGCAGTGCTGGGTGTGCTGTGGACTTTAGGGGTGAAACCATTAACGTTCGGAAGTCGTTGCTCACGATTGGTGGCGTGGGCGGCCAGTGGCATTAATAGGCAAATGGTTAGCCATGTCTTGAAAAATGGTCGCATTAGGCGTGGCTCTTATGGGTTTGCGCGCAACTTTATAACAGCTTTTTGTGCCGTTCTCAGGCCGTTTGTCGACTGAACCGTGGGGTCAAATACAGGAAAACGCGACGTTTTATCGCAATTGTCCTACACAAGTCAGGCGGTACAAGGCTTTGAGGGGAGGGAAGATACCATTTGCCGTACGTCGAGCGCCCGTAAAAAAGTCACAAAGAAAGTGAAAAAATTTATCTATCGAGGCAAAAGAGGTACTTCATGAACACCTATCGACAGGATGTTTCGCAGCAAGACACCCACAGCAAGGTGATTGGTTACCTGCTCTGGATTTTCGGTTTTACCGGTGCCCATCGCTTCTATTACGGCAAACCGGTCACCGGTACGATCTGGTTTTTCACCTTCGGCCTGCTGGGTATCGGCTGGCTGATCGACTTGTTCCTGATCCCGGCCATGGACCGTGAAGCCGACCTGCGTTTTACCGCTGGGCCCATCGAATACAACGTGGCCTGGGTACTGCTGGCGTTCCTGGGGGTTTTTGGTTTGCACCGCATGTACCAGGGCAAATGGATCACCGGCCTGATCTACCTGCTGACCGGCGGTTTGTTCCTGGTGGGGGTGTTGTATGACTTCTGGACGTTGAATACCCAGATTTCCATCCGCAATGCCGAGCGCATTAGCGGCCTTTGAGCTTGCTATCCATCGCGAGATCCAAATGTGGGAGGGGGCTTGCTCCCGATAGCGGTGGATCAGCCAGTTTTTCTGTCGCTGACCCACTGCAATCGGGAGCAAGCCCCCTCCCACACTTGAGGTGTGAACGATTAAATCGGGTAGGTAATCCGCCCATCCACCAGGGTGTAACGCACCGTCGCCGGCAGGCTATGGCCGATGAACGGGCAGTTTTCGCCCTTGGACAGCCAGTGTTCCCCGGCCACCGTGGAACTGCCCGTGTCAAACAGCACCAGATCCGCCGCAGCCCCCACCGCCAATTTGCCCACCGGCAAGCGCAGCGCCTGGGCCGGGCCTGTGCTCAGGCGTGCCAGCAATGTCGGCAAATCGAGCAAACCTTCATCGACTAACGTCATGGCCAGTGGCAGCAACAACTCGACGCTGCTGATGCCCGGCTCTGTCGCGCCGAAGGGTGCCAGTTTGGCATCGCGCTCATGGGGTTGGTGATGGCTGGAGATCGCCGACACCACGCCGGACTTCACCGCCGCACGCAAACCTTCACGGTCGGCACGGGTGCGCAGTGGCGGCTGCACGTGATACAGGCTGGAGAAGTCGATCAGCGCCTCATCCGTCAGGATCAGTTGATACAGCGCCACATCCGCCGTCACCGGCAAGCCACGGGCCTGGGCCTGCGCGATCAGGGCGACGCCCCGGGCGCTGGTCAGTTGGCTGAAATGCGCGCGTACGCCGCTTTGTTCCACCAGCAGCAGGTCGCGGGCCAGGGCGACGGTTTCGGCGGTCTCCGGGATGCCCGGCAAACCGAGGAAGCTGGCGACGGCGCCTTCATGGGCCAGGCCGCCTTCGGCCAGGTCGTGGTCCTGGGAGTGGAAGACCACCGTCAGGTCGAATGTGGCCGCGTATTCCAGGGCGCGTAACAGCGTGCGGGTGCTGCGAAAGCTTTCCAGGCCATTGCCGAAGGCCACGCAACCGGCGTCGCGCAGGGCGATCAGCTCGGCGAGTTGCTCACCGTCCAGACCCTTGCTCAAGGCGCCGACAGGGAACACTTTGCAATTGCCGGCTTCGCGGGCGCGGTCGAGGATCAACTCGGTCACGGCCGAGGTATCCAGTACCGGCTTGGTATTCGGCGGGCAGCACAGGCTGGTCACGCCACCGGCGGCGGCGGCGCGGGTTTCACTGGTGATGTTGCCTTTGCGGCTGTAGCCCGGTTCACGCAGGGCGACGTTCAGGTCCACGAGGCCCGGAGCGGCCACCAGGCCCTTGGCGTCGATGGTCTCGTGGGCGCTGAAACCGCTGGGCGCGGCACCGATGGCGATGATCTTGCCGGCTTCCAGGTGAAGATCGACAACTTGATCCAGGCCACTGGCCGGATCGATGACACGGGCGCCGAGAATGCTGAGCTTCACTGGGCGTTCTCCTGCTCGAATTGACGTTGCGCGGTTTGCCCGCTCATGGCCATGGACAGTACCGCCATGCGGACCGCGATGCCGTAGGTCACCTGGTTCAAGATCACCGACTGCGCACCGTCGGCCACCGCCGACTCAATCTCCACGCCACGGTTGATCGGGCCTGGGTGCATCACGATGGCATCTGGCTTGGCGCCGGCCAGGCGCGCAGTGGTCAGGCCGAACAGGCGGTAGAACTCGCCTTCGCTGGGCAGCAGGCCACCAGCCATGCGCTCGCGTTGCAGGCGCAGCATGATCACCACATCCACATCCTTGAGCCCTTCGGTCATGTCGGTATAGACCTTCACGCCGTATTGCTCGATGCCGATGGGCAGCAGGGTTTTCGGGGCGATCACACGGATGTCCGGGCAGCCCAGGGCTTTCAGGGCGAGCATGTTCGAGCGAGCAACCCGCGAGTGCAGGATGTCGCCGACGATGGCCACCGAGAGGTTTTCAAAGCTGCCCTTGTGCCGACGAATGGTCAGCATGTCGAGCATGCCCTGTGTCGGGTGGGCATGACGGCCGTCGCCGCCATTGATGATCGCCACCTGCGGGCATACGTGCTCGGCGATGAAGTGCGCGGCGCCGGAGTCGCCGTGGCGGACCACGAACATGTCGGCGGCCATGGCTTCCAGGTTACGCAGGGTGTCGAGCAGGGTTTCGCCCTTGCTCGCCGACGAGGTAGACACGTTCAGCGTGATCACGTCGGCCGACAGCCGTTGGGCGGCCAGTTCAAAGGTAGTGCGGGTGCGGGTGGAGTTCTCGAAGAACACATTACAGATCGTCTTGCCGCGCAGCAGCGGGACCTTCTTCACCGCCCGGCCACCGACTTCGAGGAACGAGTCGGCCGTGTCGAGGATTTCGGTGAGCAGTTCGCGGGGCAAACCGTCGAGGGACAAGAAGTGTTGCAACTGACCCTGAGCATTGAGCTGCAGCGGGCGCTTGGCATCTAGAGGCGTCATCGCGGGGACTCTTTACAAGGCGGTTTAAAGGGCGAGGTCTTGCAGTTCGAGTTCGAGCGGCGTGGGACCGGACAATTTTACCCGCTGGTGGGCCTGCAGCGACAGTGTGGCACCGACCACATCCGGGCTGATCGGCAATTCGCCAGCATCCAGGTCCAGCAGGCACACCAGCGTCACGCTGGCTGGGCGACCGTAGTCGAACAATTCGTTCATGGCGGCACGGATGGTGCGTCCGCTCATCAGTACGTCGTCGATCAACACCAGGTGCTGGCCTTCAATCTCGAACGGCAGGGCCGAAGGGCGCACTTGCGGGTGCAGGCCGTTCTGGCTGAAGTCGTCGCGGTAGAAGGACACGTCCAGAGTGCCGAGCGGCGACTCGCTGCCCAGCGCTTCCAGCAAGGCTTGGGCCACCCAGACACCGCCGGTGCGGATGCCGATGAAGCGCGGTTCGCTGATGCCGCGGTGTTGCAGATGGGCCGTAAGGCGCGTCGCCATCTGGCTGATCAGGTCGGCGGGATTGGGCAGGCTCATGGGTGCTCCTTCTAGGTCTCGCGCTGGCAAGATCCGGGCTCAAACGTAAAAAGACGCGGCAAGCCGCGTCAGTCAGGATTCAAATAAAGCGGTGTTTTCGTCCAGCCAACCCTGCAGCAACAGGGCGGCGGCAATAGCGTCCACGGGGTTGTCGCGGTAGCTGCCTTTCTGGCCGCCACGGTCGCGGCGCTCGCCCTTGGCTTCAAAGGTGGTGAGGCGTTCATCATGGGTATAGAAGGGCAGGTTGTAGCGCCCATTGAGACGGCGGGCGAACTTTTCGGCGCGCAGGCACATGTCGCTGGGGGTACCGTCCATGTTCAAGGGCAGGCCGACCACGACGGCGTCGGGTTTCCACTCCTTGATCAGGGCTTCGACCTGGTTCCAGTCCGGCACGCCGTTCTGGGCTTTCAAGGTACACAGCTCGCGGGCCTGGCCGGTAATTACCTGGCCGACCGCTACGCCGATCTGTTTGGTGCCGTAGTCAAAACCGAGGATCAGACGCAAAGCCATCAGGCGTGCCCCGCCTGGCTGGTCAGCAGGTTGAGGTTGACGCGCAGCTTGGCGGCGGCCGCTTCCAGGCGCAGTTCACTGGCGGTGTTGAACAGAATGTCGGCATCGAAGGGGCAGGTCAGCCAGGCGTTACTGGCCAGTTCCGCCTCCAGTTGCCCGGCCTCCCAGCCGGCGTAACCGAGGGTGATCACGCTTTGCTCAGGGCCAACGCCGTCGGCAATGGCGAACAGCACATCCTGGGACGTGGACAACGACACACCTTCCAGATCGACCGTGGCCTGGAACTTCGGCCCGGTGGGGTGCAGCACAAAACCGCGATCGGTTTGCACCGGCCCGCCGATATAGATCGGTACGCCCTGGCAGCGGGCCGGTGGGTCAACCTCCGGTCGCAGTTGCTCGAGGATGTCGGCCAGGTTCAGCTCTTGCGGGCGGTTCACCACCAACCCCATGGCACCCTTGGCGGTGTGCTCGACGATATAGGTCAGGGTCTGCGCAAAGTTCGGGTCGGCCATATGGGGCATGGCGATCAGGAATTGGTGCTTGAGGTAGGTCGGGTTGACGTTTTTCATGTCCACTAGTGTGGCGTTGGAGGGGCTAACTGACAAGCTGGGGATGTGCGGCAAATGGCAATTGTCATCAATTGCTGGACAACCGATCACCCCGGGCGAACTTCCAGGTGCGGATGATTTCCAGGCGGTCCACGTCGTTCAAGTCACCGCTGAACGGCGCAAAGGGCGCTGCCAGGCGCACGATGCGCTGGGCGGCCTGGTCGAGCAGGGGCTGGCCGGACGACTCCAGCACTTGCACCTCATAGAGCGTGCCGTCGCGGTTGATCGACACCAGCAAGCGCAGATTGCCGTAGATCTGCTGGCGCCGTGCCTCATCCGGGTAATTGAGGTTGCCGATGCGTTCGACCTTCTTGCGCCACTCGTCCTTATACCAGGCACCCTTGTCGCGCATGGTCGAGGCAGCGTTCAAGCGATAGATGCGTGGGCGCTTGGCATAAAGTTGTTGTTCGTTGGCCAGCTCCGCCTCCAGGCTGGAAATCTGGTCGGAGAGCTGCGAGCTGTCGAAAGTCGGCGCCGGTTTCACCGGCTCGGGTTGCGGCTCGGTCTTGGTCTTCTCGCGCTGGGCCGGGGCTTTTTGCGGTTTGGGTGCGACGGTGGTCACGGCAGGTTTGGGCGTGGCTTGCTTGACCTCGGGCTTGGGCGTCGGCGGTGGGGTGACTTTATTGACCTTGTTGTCCTGGAATGGCGCCACTTCGGTGGTCTTGGGCACCGCTTTCTTGTCCAGGGTGCCGCTGCCTTGCTGGTTTTCCTGTGCCAGAAAGTCTGCTTTCTCGGGCTTTTTCTCGCTCTTGAACGTGGCGAGGGTGATCTCCAGGGTCTTGGTGATCTGCTTGGGTTCGGCGAAGGTGAAACCCAGGCCGAGGAGCAATGCGAGGTGGACCAGTGCCGCGAGGAACAGGGTAAATCCAAGCCGATCAGCCGGGCGCACGCCGCTGTGGGAGAGTTCGGGGGGCAGATTGGACGGGAGGGTCATGGCAAGAAAACCAACATCGCGCGTTTCACAGGTGGCGCATGATAACGCAATGTTGGTTTGTGTCCGGCTGTTCTATGTCACTTGGCTTGTAGCTTGCGCTCAATCGCCGCCATCAGCATTTCGCCGATATTCGTGCCGAAAGCATTGTCGATCTCGCGAATGCAGGTCGGGCTGGTGACGTTGATTTCGGTGAGGTTTTCGCCGATGACATCCAACCCGACGAACAGCAGGCCCTTTTCACGCAGGGTGGGGCCGACCTGGGCTGCAATCCAGCGATCCTTTTCCGACAGAGGGCGCGCTTCACCGCGACCACCGGCCGCCAGGTTACCGCGCGTCTCGCCCGCCGCCGGGATGCGTGCCAGGCAATAGTCCACCGGTTCGCCGTCGATCATCAGGATGCGTTTGTCGCCGTCCTTGATCGCCGGCAGATAGGCCTGGCCCATGATCTGCTGGGTGCCCAGGGCGGTCAGGGTCTCCAGGATCACCGACAGGTTCGGGTCACCGGCGCGGTGGCGGAAGATCGACGTGCCGCCCATGCCGTCCAGCGGCTTGAGGATCACGTCACCGTGCTTGGCGGAAAATTCACGCAATACATCGGCGCGACGGCTGACCACGGTCGGCGGAGTGCACTGTGGGAACAGCGTGGCAAACAGCTTTTCATTGCAGTCACGCAGGCTCTGCGGCTTGTTGACGATCAGTACCCCGGCGCGCTCGGCCTGTTCCAGCAGGTAGGTGGAGTAGACGAATTCCATGTCGAACGGCGGGTCCTTGCGCATCAGGATCACATCCAGATCGCTCAGCGGGCTGTCGATTTCGTCCGCAAGTTCGAACCACTTCTCAGGGTTGGCAAACACCTGCAGCGGGCGCATGCGTGCGCGGGCTTCGCCGTCGCCCTGGTACAGGTCGCGCTGCTCCATATAGAACAACGTCCAACCGCGGGCCTGGGCGGCCAGGAGCATGGCCAGCGAGCTGTCCTTTTTATAGGAAATGCTGGCGATAGGGTCCATGACAATGCCGACGCGAACGCTCATGGGGGATTTCCTCTAGCAAATAAGGGCGCATAAAAGTGGCGTCAGAGTGGCGCTGCGGCTGTTGTGGGTCAAGGAAAAACCACTGGGCGGGCCGCTCGATAGATTGCGCCCTGAGACTGTGCTAAAAAGACTGCCACGGCGCAGCAGCCCTCCAATTCCAAGGCTTCTGGCGTTCATCCTGTGCAACATCAGGCAGTACACACCGAAAACCGATTCGCTGTGGCGATGGTAGAGCAGATATGGAACAGCATTCCCACGCCTTGAGAGTGATGGTGATCGACGATTCGAAAACGATCCGCCGCACCGCCGAGACCCTGTTGAAGAACATGGGGTGCGAGGTCATCACGGCCATCGATGGTTTTGATGCCTTGGCGCGGATTGTGGATCATCACCCGCACATTATCTTCGTCGACATCATGATGCCGCGCCTGGATGGCTATCAGACCTGCGCACTGGTGAAGAACAACCCGGCGTTCAAGTCGATCCCGGTGATCATGCTGTCCTCCAAGGATGGCCTGTTCGACAAGGCCAAGGGGCGTATCGTGGGTGTCGATCAGTTTTTGACCAAGCCTTTCAGCAAGGAAGAGCTGCTGAGCGCGATCAAGGCCTACGTGCCTGCCTTCGCCGCAGTAGAACAAGCACACTGATACCGCCTCACAAGGGCCGGCATCCATCAAAGTAATGGGGAAAACCATGGCACGTGTTCTGATCGTCGACGATTCGCCGACCGAAATGTACAAACTGACCGGCATGCTGGAAAAGCATGGCCACCAGGTACTGAAAGCCGAAAACGGCGCGGACGGCGTGGCCCTGGCCCGCCAGGAAAAACCCGACGCCGTGCTGATGGACATCGTGATGCCGGGTCTCAATGGCTTCCAGGCCACCCGTCAGTTGTCCAAGGAGCCGGAAACCAACGGCATCCCGATCATCATCATCACCACCAAAGACCAGGAAACCGACAAGATCTGGGGCGCACGCCAGGGCGCCAAGGATTACCTGACCAAGCCGGTGGATGAAGACACCCTGATCGCCACCCTGAACAAGGTGTTGGCCGGCTGACGGTTCACCATCATGACCGAGTCGCAAACCGCCTTCGAGTTGCTGCTGGACATCGACCGCCGCTGCCGCCTGCTGGCCGCCGACCTGCCGTCCCAGGAAACCCGCCAGCAGCGCTGGAGCGGGATCGCCTTTCGCGTGGGGCCGAACGGTTATGTGGCGCCCATGGGCGAAGTCGCCGAGGTGCTGCATGAACCGCGTTGCACCTTGATGCCCGGGGTCAAACCCTGGGTCAAGGGCGTGGCCAACCTGCGCGGGCGCCTGCTGCCGGTGATGGATCTGGGTGGGTTCCTCGGCCTTGAGCGGTCACCGGCGCCCAAGCAGCGGCGGGTGCTGGTGGTGGAGTTCAACGACCTGTTCGTCGGTCTGCTGGTGGATGAGGTGGTGGGCATGCAGCATTTCGCGCAAGACGCATTGATGGCGAGCGCCAACCCTGGCGCGCCGTATATTCAAGGCCAGTTCGGCGGCGATCCGCCGTGGCAGGTCTTCAGCCCCTTCGCTCTGGCCCAGGCCCCAGGTTTCATGGATGTCGCCGCATGACCACCGCTACCACGTCCAAAACCGAGGCTGGGTCGCGCAGCCGTTCGCAGATCATCGTGCTGTTTATCGCGTTGATCGTGTTCATCATGCTGCTGTTTGCCAACTTCGCGTACCTCAACACCCAGTCCACCTACGACAAGCAGTACATCGGCCACGCCGGTGAGTTGCGCGTGCTGTCGCAGCGTATCGCCAAGAACGCCACCGAAGCCGCCGCCGGCAAGGCTGCTGCGTTCAAGTTGCTGGGCGATGCACGCAATGACTTTGCCCAGCGTTGGGGTTACCTGAAAAAAGGCGACCCGCAAACCGGCCTGCCGGCGGCGCCCCACGCCGTGCGTGCCGAAATGCGTGCGGTGCAGACCGACTGGGAAGCGCTGCTGAAAAACACTGACGCGATCCTTGCCAGCGAACAGACCGTGCTGTCCCTGCACCAAGTGGCTGCGACCCTGGCCGAAACGGTGCCGCAGTTGCAGATGGAGTCGGAAAAAGTCGTCGACATCCTGCTGCAACGCGGCGCCCCGGCCAGCCAGGTGGTGTTGGCCCAGCGCCAGTCGCTGTTGGCCGAACGTATCCTCGGCGCGGTGAATACCGTGCTGGCCGGCGACGATACCTCGGTACAGGCCGCCGATGCCTTTGGCCGCGATGCCAACCGTTTCGGCGAAGTGCTCAATGGGATGCTCCAGGGCAACCCAGGGTTGCGCATCAGCCAGGTCGAGGACCACGATGCCCGGGCGCGGCTGGCGGAAATTGCCGAGCTGTTCGAGTTCGTCTCCGGTTCCGTGGATGAGATCCTTGAAACCTCGCCGCAACTGTTCCAGGTACGGGCCTCGGCGAGCAATATCTTCAACCTTTCGCAAACCCTGCTCGATGAAGCCTCGCACCTGGCCACCGGCTTTGAAAATCTCGCCGGCGGGCGCAGCCTCGACACCATTGGCGGCTACGTGCTGGGCCTGCTGGCGCTGACTTCGATCATCCTGATCGGCTTGGTGATGGTGCGCGAAACCAACCGGCAGCTGCATGAAACCGCCGAAAAGAACGAGCGCAACCAGAACGCGATCATGCGTCTGCTCGATGAGATCGAAGATTTGGCCGACGGCGACCTGACCGTCACGGCCTCGGTGACTGAAGATTTCACCGGCACCATTGCCGACTCCATCAACTATTCCGTGGACCAATTGCGCGACCTGGTCGCCACCATCAACCTCACGGCCGGGCAAGTGGCCGGTGCGGTGCAGGACACCCAGGCCACCGCCATGCACCTGGCCCAGGCTTCGGAGCACCAGGCCCAGCAGATCGCCGAGGCGTCCACCGCAATCAAGCAAATGGCCCAGTCCATCGATCAGGTGTCGGCCAATGCCGCCGAATCCTCGGCGGTGGCCGAGCGCTCGGTGGAGATTGCCAACAAGGGCAACGAGGTGGTGCACAACACCATCCACGGCATGGACAACATCCGCGAACAGATCCAGGACACCGCCAAGCGCATCAAGCGCCTGGGTGAGTCGTCCCAGGAAATTGGCGATATTGTCAGCCTGATCGACGACATCGCCGACCAGACCAACATCCTCGCCCTCAACGCCGCGATCCAGGCGAGCATGGCCGGGGATGCCGGGCGCGGGTTTGCGGTGGTGGCCGATGAAGTGCAACGGCTGGCCGAGCGTTCGTCGGCCGCGACGCGGCAAATCGAGACCCTGGTGCGCGCGATCCAGGCCGACACCAACGAAGCCGTGATCTCCATGGAACAGACCACCACCGAAGTGGTACGTGGCGCGCGACTGGCCCAGGACGCCGGCGTCGCGCTGGAAGAGATCGAGGGCGTATCGAAAACCCTGGCGGCGCTGATCCAGAGCATCTCCAACGCGGCGCAACAGCAGACGTCGTCGGCTGGGCAGATTTCCCTGACCATGAACGTGATCCAGCAGATCACCACCCAGACGTCGTCGGGTTCCACCGCCACCGCTGAAAGCATTGGCAACCTGGCAAAAATGGCCAGCCAGTTGCGCAGGTCGGTATCCGGGTTCACCTTGCCGGCGGCCAAGCAAACCGATGATTGAAACGCGATGCAACTGTGGGAGGGGGCTTGCTCCCGATGGCGGTGCATCAGTCACCTGAGCCATTGGCTGAACCACCGTCATCGGGAGCAAGCCCCCTCCCACAGTTGGCCGCCGCAGGCCACAGGTTTCAAGAACACCAGCCACTCATGAATTCTAAGCGGAGCAGTTATGGTTGATCGGCACGACTACGTGGCCCTCGAATGGGTCAAGGGCGACATTGCCGAAACCCTGAAACAGGCTCGTTCGGCGCTGGACACATTTGTCGAAACCGGCGACAGCGAAGCCATCGACGAGTGCCTGGCCGGTATCCACCAAGTGCAGGGTGCGCTGCAAATGGTCGAATTCTACGGTGCCGCCTTGCTCGCCGAAGAACTCGAAGAGCTGGCCCTGGCGTTCCAGGCCGGGCGTGTCGGCCAGCGCGATGAAAGCATCCGCCTGCTGCAACAGGCCCTCGGCCAATTGCCGCTGTATCTGGACCGCGTCCACAGTGCCCGGCGTGACCTGCCGCTGGTGGTACTGCCGCTGCTCAACGACCTGCGCAGCGCGCGCGGTGAAAGCCTGCTGTCGGAAACCAGCCTGTTCAGTCCGCAACTGCTGACGATTGCGCCGTTGAGCGATGAGGTCCTGGCGCAACGTGCGCCGCCTGAACTGCATGAGCAACTGCGCCAGTGGCACCAACTGCTGCAACAAGCCTTGGCCGGCCTGCTGCGTGAAGATCACGGCCCCAGTAACCTGGTGGACATGGCGCGGGTCTTTGCGCGCCTCGAAGCGTTGTGCCAAGGCGCGCCGTTGTTGCCGTTGTGGCAGGTCACCTCGGCGCTGGTCGAAGGCATGCTCACCGGGGTGATCGCCAACAGCCCGGCTTTGCGCAGCCTGCTCAAGGCCAGCGACAAACAACTCAAGCGCCTGCTGGCCCAGGGGATCGGCGGGATCAACCAGCCGGCACCGGATGAACTGCTCAGGAGCCTGCTGTTCTACGTGGCCAAGGTCACTCGGCCGACGCCGCGCATGCAAAGCCTCAAGGAGCGCTACGGCCTGGACGAAGCCTTGCCCGACAGCGCCGTGGTCGATGCCGAGCGTGCGCGCCTGGCCGGGCCGGATCGCGACGGCATGGGTTCGGTACTCGGCGCTTTGTGTGAAGAGCTGGTGCGGGTCAAGGAGCGCCTGGATCTGTTCGTGCGCAGCGACCGGCAACACACCAGCGATCTTGATGCGTTGCTGGCGCCGCTGCGCCAGATAGCCGATACCCTGGCGGTACTCGGGTTTGGCCAACCGCGAAAGGTGATCATCGATCAACTGGCCGTGGTCCTCAGCCTTGTCCAGGGGCAGCGCGAGCCCAACGATGCGGTGCTGATGGACGTCGCCGGTGCCTTGCTGTACGTCGAGGCCACTCTGGCGGGCATGGTCGGCACCGTTGAACCGCAAAGCCGTGAAGAAAGCCGTCTGCCCACGACCGACCTGACCCAGGTTCACCAACTGGTGATCCGCGAATCCTGCCAATGCCTGCGGCAAGCGCAGGAGCTGGTCATCGACTGCATCGAAGCGGACTGGGACCGCCAGCGCCTGGAGTCGCTGCCGCAGCTGTTGAGCCAGGTGCGCGGTGCGCTGGCGATGATTCCCCTGCCACGGGCGGCCAGCCTGATGCGGGGTTGCTCGGATTACGTCGACGAACAGTTGATGCTCAGCGACAGCCCTCCTGCCGAGGTGCAATTGGGGCATTTTGCCGAGGTGGTCAGCAGCCTGGAATACTACCTGGAGCGCATGCTCCAGGACCCTGACGCTTCGGGTGAGCGGGTGCTTGAGCTGGCGACCCAGGGTCTGGCCGCGCTGGGTTACCTGCCTGCCGAAAAGCCCTGGCGCCAGGCGCTGGTCGCGCCCGATGGGGCGCTGTCGGCCGAGATCATCCCCAGCCAGTCCCAGTTCGATGCGTTGGCCAGCCCGGCCTCGCGCTTGAACCCGCCGGCCCTGCACCGCCCCGGCAGCTTGCTGCCGCCACCGGCCGACGAAGAACCGATTGACGATGAGCTGCGCGAGGTCTTCCTCGAAGAAGTCGACGAAGTGCTCGAGGTGTTGCACCGCTACCTGCCGGACAGCGCCGACAAAACCGCCCAGGGCGAAATGCGCCGGGCGTTCCACACCCTCAAGGGCAGCGGTCGCATGGTGCGCGCGCTGGTCCTGGCCGAGCTGGCCTGGGCGGTGGAAAACCTGCTCAATCGGGTCCTGGAGCGCAGCGTGACCCTTGGCCTTGAAGTGCAACAGGTGCTGGATGAAGCGGTGGCCCTGTTGCCGACACTGGTCGCCGACTTCGCCAACGACGAGCAGCGCCAGCGCGATGAAGTCGATGCCCTGGCGGCCCGCGCCCATGCCTTGGCCAGCGGCGCCGAACCGCATGACCCGCTGTTGCTGGAGATCTTCCGCAACGAAGCCCAGAGCCATCTCGAGAGCCTCAACCAGTTCCTGCAACAGGCCGCCGAACACGTGCCGCTGCAAGTCAGCGATGAGCTGCAACGCGCCCTGCATACGCTCAAGGGCAGTGCCTATATGGCCGGTGTGCTACCCATCGCCGAACTGGCGCGCCCCCTTGACCACCTGACCCGCGAATACAAAGCTCACCGCCTGCCGCTGGACCTGGACGAAGTGGAGTTGCTGCTGGAGGCCGAAGGCTTGTTCCAGCGTGGGCTGCGTGATTTGGACAGCGACCCCCTGGCGCCGATAAAAGGCGCGCAAGACCTGATCAGCCGTACCCAAGGCCTGCTCGATCAACAACTGCAAGCGTTGCTCGACGCACCCAATACTGGCCTGCGTACCAAGCGCGACCCGCAATTGATCACCAACTTCCTGGCCCAGGGCATGGATATCCTGCTCGACGCAGAAAGCCTGTTACGGCGCTGGCAGCAGCACCCTGGCGAGCGCCAGGAACTGACGGCGCTGCTGGACGAATTGACCACCCTGGGCGAGGGCGCACACGACGCCGACCTGCACAGCATCGACGCACTCTGCGAAGCCTTGCTCGACCTGTATGGCGCCGTGGAAGAGAGCAGCCTGGCGGTCAGCGAACGGTTTTTCCAGGAGGCCGAACAGGCCCATGAAGCGCTGATCAACATGCTCGACCAACTGGCCGCCGGCCAGGAAATCAGCCCGGCACCGGCGCGGGTCGAAGCCTTGCGCGAGCTGCTGGATGAAGCCCTCGACCCCTCCGCCACCGGCCTGATCAAACGTGACGGCAGCCGCGCTCCGAGCATTACCGAACTGGGCGCCGCGACTGCAAGGCTCGACCATGACACGGCCATGGACGATGAACTGGTCGAGATCTTCCTGGAAGAAGCGGTCGATATCCTCGACAGCGCCGGGCAGTCGCTCAAGCGCTGGTTACTGGAGCCCGACAGTGTCGCCCCGTTGTCGTCATTGCAACGCGATCTGCACACCCTCAAGGGCGGTGCGCGCATGGCCGAAATAGGGCCGATCGGCGACCTGGCCCATGAGCTGGAGGGCCTTTATGAAGGCCTGGTGGACCGCCGCTACAGTTATTCCACCGAGCTGTCCCAGGTGCTGATGGCCTGCCACGAGCGGCTGGCCTTGCAACTCGAAGAACTGCAACACCACCAACCCTTGAGCGACAGCGGCGAGCTGGTCGCCAGGGTGCGCGCATTGCGCCAAGGCAGCACTGCGCCCGCTGCCGCCACGGCAGCGCCCACCCAGGGCGCCGACCCTGAGCTGCTGGATATCTTCCTCGAAGAAGCCGCCGATATTCTCGACAGCTCCGGCAGTGCGCTGGCGCGTTGGCAGGCTGAGCCGAGTAATCGTCAGGAGGTGGAAACCCTGCTGCGTGATCTGCACACCCTCAAGGGCGGTGCGCGCATGGTCGAAATCGCGCCGATTGGCGACTTGGCGCATGAACTGGAATTTCTCTGCGAAGGGTTATCCGCCGGCCAGCTGGCGCCTTCCGCCGAACTGTTCGCGTTACTGCAAGGCTGTCATGACCGCCTGGCGCAGATGATCGACGCCGTGGCACAGGGGTTGCCGGTAGGCTCGGTGGACAAGCTCATCGGGCGCATCAAAAGCCTGGTGCAGGCCGGCGACGAGCCGCCGGTACCGGTCGCCTTGCCCGGCGGCAAGACCGAGGCTGCGGTCGACCCTGCGGCGGACATGGTGAAAATCTCCGCCGACCTGCTGGACGACCTGGTTAACCTGGCCGGCGAAACTTCGATCCTGCAGGGGCGCATCGAGCAGCAAGTCAACGACGCACGCGTTGCCCTCAATGAGGTGGAGACCACGATCGAGCGCATGCGCGACCAGTTGCGTCGCCTCGAGACTGAAACCCAGGGCCGTATCCTCAGCCATCAGCAGGCCGAGGCCGAGCGCCTGGGCTATGAGGAGTTCGACCCGCTGGAAATGGACCGCCATTCGCAGCTGCAACAATTGTCGCGAGCGCTGTCGGAGTCGGCGTTCGACCTGTTGGACCTCAAGGAAACCCTCGACCGCCGCAATCAGGACGCCCACAACCTGTTGCAGCAACAAGCCCGCATCAACACCGAGTTGCAGGAAGGCTTGATGCGCACGCGCATGGTGCCGTTTGAACGGATGCTGCCGCGCCTCAAGCGTATCGTGCGGCAGGTGGCGGAGGAGTTGGGCAAGGACGTGGAGTTCGTGGTCGGCAATGCCGAGGGCGAAATGGACCGCAACGTGCTGGAACGCATGGTGGCGCCGCTGGAACACATGTTGCGCAACGCCGTCGACCATGGCCTGGAGTCGCGCGAGGTACGGCTGTTGGCCGGCAAGCCGGAGAAGGGCCGCATCACCTTGGACCTGACCCACGAAGGCGGTGATATTGTCTTCGACATGCGCGACGACGGCGCCGGCGTGCCCTTGGACGCGGTGCGGCGCAAGGCGATCAAGCGCGGCCTGCTGGCTCCTCAGCAGGAGATGAGCGACCGCGATGTGTTGCAGTTCATTTTGCAGCCAGGCTTTTCCACTGCGGAAAAAATCACGCAGATTTCCGGGCGTGGCGTCGGCATGGACGTGGTGCATGAAGAAGTGCGCCAACTGGGCGGCTCGATGGTGATCGATTCGACACCGGGCATGGGCGTGCACTTCCGTATTCGCCTGCCGTTTACCGTCTCGGTCAACCGTGCGCTGATGGTGCAATGCGCCGACGATCAATACGCGATCCCGCTCAACACTATTGAGGGGTTGGTGCGCGTGCTGCCCCATGAACTGGCGGGGCACTATCAGCAAGACCCACCGAGTTATGAATACGCCGGCCAGCGCTACGAATTGTTTTACCTTGGCGATCTGTTGCATACCGGCGCCCGCCCGAAATTGCTCGGCCAGTACCAGCCGGTGCCGGTGCTGCTGGTGCAATGCAATGAACGTCACGTGGCGGTACACGTGGACGCCATGGCCGGTACGCGAGAGATCGTGGTGAAAGCCCTGGGGCCACAGTTTGCGGGCGTGCAGGGTTTGTCCGGGGCGACGATCCTGGGTGACGGACGCGTGGTGCTGATCATCGACTTGCTCGCCCATATCCGCGCCCGGCAACCGGCCTTGCCGGCCCAGGTGGTCGATGCGCCGCTGGTGCTCAACGACCCGCTGAAAAAGCGCCCGCTGCTGGTGCTGGTGGTGGACGACTCGGTCACTGTGCGCAAAGTCACCAGCCGCCTGCTGGAGCGCAACGGCATGAACGTCCTCACTGCCAAGGACGGCATCGATGCCATTGCCGTGCTTGAAGAACACACGCCGGACCTGATGCTGCTCGACATTGAAATGCCGCGCATGGACGGCTTTGAAGTGGCGATGCAGGTGCGCAACGACCCGCGCCTGATGCGCCTGCCGATCATCATGATCACCTCGCGTACCGGCCAGAAACACCGCGATCGCGCCATGGCCATTGGTGTCAACGACTACCTCGGCAAGCCGTATCAAGAGTCGGTGCTGCTGGAAAGCATCGCCTATTGGAGCAAGTCCCATGCTTGACCACCGTGCCAGCCTAGTCACCGGCCTGCTGCTACCTCTGGCTGACCGCCACCTGGTGTTGCCCAACGTCGCCGTGGCCGAACTCATCGACTTCCAACGCGGCGAACCGGCCAGCGATGCACCCCCTTGGTATTTGCGGCAAGTCACCTGGCGCGATCGGCAGTTGCCGCTGATCAGTTTTGAAGCGGTGTGCGGTGAAGCCATCGTCACAAGCGAACGCTCGCGGATCGTGGTGCTGAATACGCTGGGTGGGCGGCCGACATTGAAGTTCATTGCGATGGTGATCCAGGGGATTCCCCGCTCGTACAAGCTCGACAGCCAGTTGAGCTATGTGGACGTCCCCCTGTGCCCCCTGGAGTTGGCGGCGGTGCAGGTGGGGGAGCATGTGGCGAAGGTGCCGGACTTGATGGGGCTGGAAGCGCTGCTGGTCGAGTCCGGCCTGGCCTGAATTGCTCTGTTTTCAGGCCTTGTACGAATCAACGTGTGGGGGGAGGCCACGTCGCGGGCCGGTTGATCTGCTGCGTCTGTACGTTCGTGTTTGCTACTCAGGCCGCACAAACCGCTCAATCACCGGCTGCTCCCGATGTTCGGCCTGCCACAGGTCGTAGGCACTTTGCATCGACAACCATAACTGGGCAGTACTTACGCCGGCCCGTTCCAGCCGAACGGCAAGGTCCGGGCTGACCGGGGCGCGGCCATGCAAGATCCTTGAAAAGGTTTCTCGCGCGAAGCCGAGGCGCCGCGCCATTTCCGTGATAGTGATACCCAGCGAGGGAACCACATCCTCAAGCAGAATTTCACCTGGGTGAGGTGGGTTGTGCATACCCATATCGATACCTCCACTCAGTGGTAGTCAAGATAATCGACCAATTCGACCTGGTCGTCGAACATCCGAAAAATGATGCGCCAGTTACCACTTATGCTGACGGACCAGTAGTCGATCAGGTCGCCCTTCAAACGATGGAAGCGCCAGCCAGGCAGGTCCAGCGCATCAGGGTGCTCGGCTTTGTCCAGAATGAGCAGAACACGGCGCAAGCGCTTTGCATGGTTTGCGTTGATGCCTCTGGTTGAACCGGTCTCATAGAAGGCCCTAAGGCCCTTATGTTTCCAGCTGACGATCATGGCGTAATTGTGATGTGATGCATCACGCCCTGCAATGACCTTGCATCGAATTTAACAGTCGGATTCATGATGCCTGCCCGTGGCACGATTCGGATGGAAAAGGCTAGAGAGGCGAGTTCCGAGCAACAACCTGAAAAGCCTGTCGGAGCATTCTTTGCTGCCTGTAGGGGTAATGAGGGGAGGCGGTTGCTCAGGATTTCTCCTGCAAGATTTTGGGCCGTGCATGAACTTGTCGCGTGCAGTCGGCGCGCCTAGTCTTCGTCCCGTCATCGCAAAAAACGGTGACACGGACGTGCAAGTCCGGTTACATGTCGGCGCACCAGCGCCCATAGCCATTCAGTGGGCGTTTTTATGTCTGCTGTACTTGTTATGGCGGCTGTGCGTGGGAGATTCTTCGGGATCTGCCGGGGTCCGATATGCCCGGTCTTGCACACCTGCGCACGGCTGCCACCTTAATTCGCGTGCAAGCGGAAGAGGGCAGTTTCCATCCCATATCGGAGCTGCGAATCATGATCAAACCTACGCCTCACCCACCAATCTTCACCGTAAACCCTCATCAAAACACCGAAACCCTGCTGGTCAACGCCAGCGAAACCCTGTCCTCCCTCAACGTTCTCACCTGCAATCTGGCTTTTGACTTGGACACGTCCCAGCGCGCCGTTATGCTCGGGATCCAGCAAATGGTGGAGTTGGGGCAGTTGTTGGTGGATCGTGCGCTGGAGCAAGTCAGCCCGTCGCCGGAAGTGTGAAGCGGTCCCTCTGCGGGACTGCTTACTGACAAACACCACTGAGCGAGTGTGGGAGGGGGCTTGCTCCCGATAGCGGTGGGTCAGCCAAGGATGTATCGACAGGCAGCAAGCCATCGGGAGCAAGCCCCCTCCCTCCCACACACAAATATGTTCGCTTCCAGACCTAGGCATGCCATAGGTCGTAGGCACTTTGCATCGACAGCCAGAGGCGTTCGGCAACTTCAACTATGGGGTTACCGGCACGGTGCTGGGCATTCCGGAAGGCTTGCTGTTGCGAGCGGCCGGTGCTGCGCAAAAGGCGGCGGGGACGTCCCGGGCGGAGTTTGGAGACTGGTGGGGAGACGCGCCGTACGGCGATGATCAGATTGACCAGCACTGGATCAAGGAGGGTATCGAATATGCGAAAAGCCAAGGATATTAAATGGCCGGTTCAAGGCCTGCTCAACGGGCTGCTGGTGATGTGTCTCGGGTACTTGGCGATCAGTTGGTTGATGAGCTCCGGTACGCCGCAGTTGGATGAGGTAGTACTCAAGTATTCCCTGGGTAACGGCACCTCTATCTACGGCGCTCGGGATGGTCAGGGGGGCGCGACGGTGGGTTTTTCCTACAGGTACTACGTGCATAAGGATCTGGGAAATGATCAGGAACTACTCAAGACATTGGTCTCGGCACATCCCTTTCTGAAAACCCAGGAGCCCACTGTGCAAGTCAGTGGGCATGAGGGCGTGCTTCGCTTGGATGTTCGGGGGCGAGTGTATGAGTACAGCAGCTACGTTCTTGAAAGCCTTGGAGGAGTCAAGGTGGTGATGGCGTTGTGATTGACCGATGCTGCGCGTTGGGCCTGCAACATTCAATGTAGTGAGCGGGCTTGCCCGGCGCTGGGTGGCGCATCCGCCCCAAACCCAGGCGCCTCGGTCTATCTGAAACACCCCAGCGTCCCTGTTGGGGCGGCTTCGCCACCCAGCGCGGGACAAGCCCGCTCACTACAGGAAGTGTTTTTGCCTTGAGCACGTGGGCGCACCAGCGTCTATAGCCATTCAGTGGGCGTTTTTTATGTCTGCTGTACTTGTGATTGCGGCTGTGCGCGGGAGATCCCTTGTGCTTTAAAACTTGATCGTTCCCAAAATGGGACCTATCGTTCCCTTTTTGGGACTCTTTGGCCGCCGTCATGCATACCTTGCCGCTCAGCACTGTGCTCTTTACCGTCACTCAGCAAAAAGTGCTTGGCCTGCTTTACGGCAAGCCCGATCAAAGTTTCTTTACCAATGAAATCGCACGCTGGGCCCAAGTGGGCAAGGGCAGTCTCACCCGTGAGCTGGAGCGTTTGCAGTTGGCAGGTATCTTGAACATGACACGCCAGGGCAATCAGACCCACTACCAAGCCAACCCCCAATGTCCGATTTACTCGGAGTTGTTGGCCATCGTGCGCAAGACCTTGAGCCTGGACGAGCCATTGCGTAATGCACTGACACCGTTTGCCGAACAGATAACCTGGGCCTTTATCTACGGTTCCATCGCCAAGGGCGAGGCGCACTCATCCAGTGACATAGATCTCATGTTGGTTGGCGAAAGCCTCAACTACAGTGAAGTCATGGAGCAGTTGATGCCGCTGGAAGAACAGCTGGGCCGCACCATCAACCCGACGCTTTACACCCCTGAAGACTGGATAGGCAAATGGCATGCGGGGAACAGTTTTGTACGGCGGGTCATGCAGCAGGACAAGATCAACCTGATTGGGGACAACCCCCTGGAACCCACGGATGGACAACAAGGCAAACCTGGAGAACCTGCAACGTAGTGGTGGCTTAAAGGCTGAACCGCCGGATCGCAAGGAGTGCGATGGGTTGATGCGTTCAGCCAGGGATCGGTTGAAGGACGCTGGTAATCCACAGTTATCGTTCGCCAGTCGTTTCGATCTGGCCTATAACGCCGCTCATGCTCTCGCTCTCACGGCGCTACGCCTGCAAGGGTATCGCTCTGAGAAACGCTATCTGGTCTTTCAATGCCTGATTCATACCTGCGACGTGAGTAAGGTGGCGGTGAGGTTGCTGGCGCTATGTCATGAGCGTCGTAACCTGGCGGAGTACGAAGGTTATATGGATGAAGACGATTCGCTGTTAGCCCAGTTGATTGACAACGCGAGGACATTGCTGAGTAGCGTGGAGTATCTGTTGGCGAGCTATCAGTGGGAATGACTTGATCAAATGTGGGAGTACTTGAAAACCGCCAACCCTCCCATAGAACGTGAATGCCTGTATTCATTCGGGTTATCGTTAACCCAAGCGTAATAGTCCAACGACCAGCTTGATTGATACCCCCCAGTTTCACTCCTAAGGTACAGCCCACGACAGCAATCCTCGTGGAGCGACCATGACAACAACAATCACCCCCGACTCGCGCTGGACGCGGCGGCGCGACGAGAAGCAGCGGCGCCTCGGGTTGGTCCGGCAATACGCAGACGGGGCCGTGCTGGCCAGTGACAAAATCGTCGAGGCCCTTGAAGCCCTGATCCTCCCCGGCGACCGCGTCGTGCTGGAAGGCAACAACCAGAAGCAGGCCGATTTCCTCTCGCGCTCCCTGGCCAAGGCCGACCCGGCCAAGCTCCACGACTTGCACATGATCATGCCCAGTGTCGGCCGTTCCGAGCACCTGGACCTGTTTGAAAAAGGCATCGCCCGTAAGCTGGATTTCTCTTTCGCCGGCACCCAATCCCTGCGCATCAGCCAGTTGCTGGAAGATGGCCTGCTGGAAATCGGCGCGATCCACACCTACATCGAACTCTATGCGCGACTGGTGGTGGACCTGATCCCCAACGTGGTGCTCTCCGCCGGTTTCATGGCTGACCGCGCCGGCAACATCTACACCGGCGCGAGTACCGAAGACACCCCGGCTTTGATCGAGCCCGCTGCGTTCAGCGATGGCATCGTCATCGTGCAGGTCAATCAGTTGGTGGACGACGTTACTGACTTGCCCCGCGTCGATATCCCGGCGAGCTGGGTGGATTTTGTGGTGGTGGCCGACAAGCCGTTCTACATCGAACCGCTGTTTACCCGCGACCCGCGCCACATCAAGCCGGTGCATGTGCTGATGGCGATGATGGCGATCCGCGGCATCTACGAAAAACACAACGTGCAGTCGCTCAACCACGGCATCGGTTTCAACACCGCCGCGATTGAATTGATTCTGCCCACCTATGGCGAATCCCTCGGTCTCAAAGGCAAGATCTGCCGTAACTGGACCCTGAACCCACACCCAACCCTGATCCCGGCCATCGAAAGCGGCTGGGTGCAGAGCGTGCATTGTTTCGGCACCGAGCTGGGCATGGAAAACTATATCGCCGCACGGCCCGATGTATTTTTCACCGGCCGTGATGGCTCGATGCGCTCCAACCGGATGTTCTGCCAACTCGCCGGCCAATACGCGGTGGACCTGTTTATCGGCGCCACCCTGCAAGTGGACGGTGATGGGCATTCCTCCACCGTCACCCGTGGCCGCCTCGCCGGTTTCGGTGGCGCGCCGAACATGGGCCACGACCCACGCGGCCGCCGGCATGGCACACCGGCCTGGCTGGATATGCGCCACGACGACGCGCCGGAAGCCTTGCTTGAGCGCGGCAAAAAACTCGTGGTGCAAATGGTCGAGACCTTCCAGGAAGGGGGCAAACCCACCTTCGTCGACACGCTGGATGCGGTGGAAGTCGCCCGTAAAAGCGGCATGCCGCTGGCGCCGATCATGATCTACGGCGATGACGTCACCCACCTGCTCACCGAAGAAGGCATTGCCTACCTGTACAAGGCGCGCTCGCTGGAAGAGCGCCAAGCGATGATCGCCGCCGTTGCAGGCGTAACGGCCATCGGCATGCGCCATAACCCCAAGGACACCGCACGCATGCGTCGTGAAGGTTTGATCGCCTTGCCCGAAGACCTCGGCATCCGCCGTACCGACGCCACCCGCGAGCTGTTGGCCGCCAAGAGCGTGGCCGACCTGGTGGAGTGGTCCGGTGGTTTGTACAACCCGCCCGCCAAGTTCAGGAGCTGGTAAATGCGCGCCCTCAAATTGCATGAACTCAGCCTCGCCGATCGGCTGGCCGACCTGGCCGTCGATGCGCTGATCGATGAGGCCGACCTGTCGCCCAAACCCGCCTTGGTGGACCGTCGCGGCAACGGCGCCCACAGCGATCTGCACCTGGGCCTGATGCACGCCTCGGCGTTGTCGTTGTGGCCGATGTTCAAGGCCATGGCCGAGGCGGCGATCGAATTCGGTGAAATCGGCCTGCCCCTGCGCGAAGCCCTCGGGCGGCTGGGGCGCGAAGGTGAGCAAGCGATGCTGATCACCACTCAAGGCGTGAACACTCATCGTGGGGCGATCTGGGCGCTCGGTCTGCTTACCGCCGCCGCCGCGTTGCAACCCCGCGCTGTCACGCTGACTGCCGCCAGGCTGGCCCTGCTCAATGACCGCTATGCCCCGCAACCCTTGAGCCACGGCGCACAAGTTGCGCAACGCTACGGCGCGCGCGGTGCTCGCGAGGAAGCCCAGCTCGGCTTCCTTTCGGTGATGCAACGCGGCTTGCCGCAACTGCGTAAAAGCCGCCTGCAAAACGTCGGTGAGCAGAACGCTCGGCTGGACGCGCTGTTGGCGATCATGACCGAGCTGGCCGACACCTGCGTGCTCTACCGTGCCGGCCCTGAAGGGATCAGCGCCATGCAGCAGGGTGCCCAAGCCGTGTTGGAGGCTGGCGGCAGCGCAACCCTCGCCGGACGCCGCCGACTGCACGAGTTGGACCTGCAACTGCTGGCCCTGAATGCCTCCCCCGGCGGCGCTGCCGACCTGTTGGCCGCCTGCCTGTTTATCGACCGCCTCGACGGAGCGTTGTGATGGAAACCTTATCCTTTGAATTCCCCGCCGGGGTGCCGCCCAAAGGCCGTGCATTGGTGGGATGTGTCGGTTCGGGAGACCTGGAAGTGCTGCTGGAGCCAGGCACGGCGGGCACGCTGACGATCCAGGTGCAAACCTCGGTGAATGGCGCCGAACAACGTTGGCGTCATCTGTTTGAGCGGATTTTCCAGGAGCAGACGCCACCGGCGTTGCGCATTGATATTCACGATTTCGGCGCGACGCCCGGCGTGGTGCGGCTGCGCCTGGAGCAGGGTTTCGAGGAGGTCGGGCATGACTGACTTGCTCGCTAAACACAGCTTCGTCGAATTGGGCGCTCGTCAGCGGGCCAAGGCATTGCTGGACGCCGGCTCCCTGCGCGAACTGATCGATCCGTTCCAGCGCGTGATGTCGCCCTGGCTCAGTCGCCAGGGCGTGGTACCCCAGGCCGACGATGGCGTGGTGATCGCCAAGGGCAGCATGGCCGGGTTGCCGGTAGTGATCGCGGCCATCGAAGGGAATTTCCAGGGCGGCAGCCTCGGTGAAGTCGGTGGCGCAAAAATCGCTGGCGCCTTGGAGCTGGCGGCCGAAGACAACCGCAACGGTGTGCCCACGCGTGCCGTGCTGTTGCTGGAAACCGGTGGCGTGCGCCTGCAGGAAGCCAACCTGGGCCTGGCCGCGATTGCCGATATCCACGCGGCGATTGTCGACCTGCGCCAATACCAGCCCGTGGTCGGCGTGGTGGCCGGCAGTGTCGGTTGCTTTGGCGGCATGTCCATCGCGGCCGGGCTGTGCAGCTACCTCGTTGTCACCCGTGAAGCCCGCCTGGGCCTGAACGGCCCGCAAGTGATCGAGCAGGAAGCGGGCCTGGATGAGTATGACTCCCGTGACCGGCCTTTCATCTGGAGCCTCACCGGAGGGGAGCAACGCTTTAACAGTGGCCTGGCCGACCGCTATGTCGCGGACGATGCCGTGCAGATCCAGCAGACCGTCACCGCGCTGCTGCAACAAGGCTTACCCGCTCAACAGCGCAGCCGTCAGGCCGAGTACTACTTGGCGCGCCTGGCCGAACTGGACGCCACGCCGCAGATCGATCCGGCGACGGTGCGCAAGCTGTATCAAGGAGAACTCCCATGAGAGGCTTGCAGTGGTTCAACGCATTGAGCGCCGGGGCGACGCCTGTTGAGGGCTTGCCGGCTTCATTGAGGGTCGCCGACGCTGCCTTGGGCGGGCAAGCCGTGCGCTTTATCGCCGTGGTCACCGACCCACAAAACCGCTTTGCCCGTGCCCGCAATGGGGAAGTCGGCTTGCTCGAAGGCTGGGGCCTGGCCAAGGCGGTGGATGACGCCATCGCCCGTGGCGACCGGCGTCCGATCATTGCCATCGTCGATGTGCCCAGCCAAGCCTACGGGCGTCGCGAAGAAGCCCTCGGCATTCATCAGGCCCTGGCCGCCGCCGCCGACAGTTACGCCCGCGCTCGCTTGGCCGGGCACCCGGTGATTGCGCTCTTGGTGGGCAAGGCCATGTCGGGTGCGTTTCTCGCCCACGGCTACCAGGCCAATCGCTTGATCGCCCTGCGCGACCCGGGTGTGATGGTGCATGCCATGGGCAAAGCTTCTGCCGCGCGGGTGACCCTGCGCAGCGTCGAAGAGTTGGAAGCCCTGGCTGCCAGCGTGCCGCCCATGGCCTACGACATTGACAGTTATGCCAGCCTCGGTTTGCTCTGGGAGACGCTGTCGGTCAGCCAGATCGAACAGCCTACGGCGGATGATGTGGCGCGGGTCAGCGACTGCCTGGTGCACGCGATCAAGGATATCGCCAGCACCGATCTGAGCGGGCGCCTGGGCGCCTCCAATCGCGCCGCCTCCAGCCACGTACGCCAACTGCTGCGGGAGCAATGGTGAACGCGCACGATTTGCTCTGGGGCATGACCCCGGCGCAACTGCCTGCCGATGCACCGGCCTGGGCGCTGGACGCGATCAGCGCCGGCCACCCGGTGGTGGTGCGTCGCGCCATCACCGAGCCTGGCTCTGTGGCGGTCGGTGTGCGTGGGCGTTTACGCGAGCAACGTTTTGCCACGACCATGCCCCTGCACTCGGTGCAGCGCAGCGTCACGCCGCAAGCCCTGCGTGAGCGCCGCTCGTCGCGGGAGATGCCGGCATTGCGCGCGCTTGATCAACTGCGCCCGTTGCTGGCGTCTTTGGACTGGGGCGTCAGCGGCAGCGCCGGCTTTGAGTTGGCCAGCGGCATCGAGGCGCTGCATGCCCAAAGCGATCTGGATTTGATTCTGTGTACACCTGAACCGCTTGATCGGCATGCCGCGCGGGACCTGCTGGCGTTGTTGAACACGGCCGTGTGTGCGGTGGACCTGCAACTGCAAACGCCCTTCGGCGCGGTCGCTTTACGCGAATGGGCTGGCCCGTCACGCCGCGTGTTGTTGAAAACCGTCAGCGGTGCGCACCTCGTATTCAACCCCTGGCAGGCCGTGGCATGAGCAGCCTGCTGGTGTTTCCGGGGCAGGGCGCGCAACGGCCGGGCATGCTCCAGCCATTGCCTGCCGCTGTGCTGGATGAAGCCAGCGATACCTTGGGCGAGGACGTTCGCCAACTCGATTGCGCGCAAGCCCTTGAGTCGACGCGCGCCGTGCAACTGTGCCTGTTGATCAGCGGGGTGGCCCATGCCCGCCAGCTGCAATACACACCGGATTACGTGGCGGGCCTCTCCATCGGTGCTTATCCGGCCGCGGTGATCGCCGGTGCCCTGGATTTTGCCGACGCGGTCAGACTGGTCAGCCTGCGCGGCGAACTGATGCAGCAGGCTTATCCACAAGGGTATGGCATGACGGCGATCATCGGTGCGCAGTTAGCCACCGTCGAAGCCTTGCTGACCGCTATCCACAGCCCGCAAACCCCGGTGTACCTGGCCAATATCAATGCCGACAACCAGGTCGTCATTGCCGGCAGCAACGCGGCGATGGCGCTTGTCGCCGAGCGCATCAAGGGCAACGGCATTGCCAAGCGCCTGGCGGTGAGCGTGCCGTCCCACTGCGCGCTGCTGGAGCAACCCGCCCAGGTGTTGGCACAAGCCTTCGTTGCACTCAAGGCGCCTCGCATCACCTACCTGAGCAGCACGCGTGCCCGACCTATCCACAACCCCGAGCAACTGCGCGATGACCTGGCGTTCAACATGTGCCGCATCGTCGATTGGCGCGGCACCGTGCAAAGCGCCTATGAGCGCGGCGTGCGCCTGCAAATCGAATTGCCGCCGGGCTCCGTGCTGACCGGCCTGTCACGCCGGGTGTTCGAGCAAGGCACGGTGATCGCCTATGAAGGCGCGCGCCTGGACACCTTGCAGGCCCTGCTGCAAGAGGAGGAACGCCGCCACCGATAAAGCCCCACCCAAGGCATTCGAAGTACAAAAACAACAATTTCGATCGAGCACTTTGAGGACAACAACAATGATTATCTACGGTGTGGCATTGCTGGCGATCTGCACGCTAGCGGGCGTGATCATGGGCGACATGCTCGGCGTGTTGCTGGGCGTCAAATCCAACGTGGGCGGAGTGGGCATTGCGATGATCCTGCTGATCTGCGCCCGCCTGTGGATGCAAAAACGCGGTGGCATGACCAAGGATTGCGAGATGGGCGTGGGCTTCTGGGGCGCGATGTACATCCCCGTGGTGGTGGCGATGGCGGCGCAACAAAACGTGGTGACGGCCCTGCACGGTGGGCCGGTGGCGGTACTGGCGGCCATCGGTTCGGTACTGGTTTGCGGTTGCACGATTGCCCTGATCAGCCGCACCCACAAAGGCGAACCGCTACCCGCTGAAGAGCCGCTGATCGCGTCGGCAGGAGGTCGCTGATATGTGGGACCTCATCGAGAAAGGTCTGGAACATAACGGCCTGGTTACCGCATTCGCCTTCGTGGGTGTGGTGATGTGGATTTCCGTGGTGCTGTCCAAGCGCCTGACGTTCGGGCGCATTCATGGTTCGGCGATTGCCATCGTTATCGGGCTGGTACTGGCCTGGGTCGGCGGCACACTTACCGGCGGGCAAAAGGGCTTGGCCGATGTGGCGTTGTTCTCCGGCATTGGCCTGATGGGCGGTGCGATGCTGCGGGATTTCGCCATCGTGGCCACGGCGTTTGAAGTGCAAGCCACCGAAGCGCGCAAGGCTGGGTTGATCGGCGTGATCGCGTTGCTGCTGGGCACGGTGCTGCCGTTTATTGTCGGCGCCAGCATGGCCTGGGCCTTTGGTTATCGCGATGCGGTCAGCATGACCACCATCGGCGCCGGTGCGGTGACGTACATCGTCGGCCCGGTGACCGGCGCGGCGATTGGCGCGACGTCGGATGTGATGGCGCTGTCGATTGCCACCGGCTTGATCAAGGCGATTCTGGTGATGGTCGGCACCCCGGTGGCGGCGCGCTGGATGGGCTTGGATAACCCGCGCTCGGCGATGGTGTTTGGCGGTTTGGCCGGCACGGTGAGCGGAGTGACGGCGGGGCTGGCGGCGACGGATCGGCGGTTGGTGCCTTATGGGGCGTTGACGGCGACGTTCCATACCGGGCTTGGATGTTTGCTCGGGCCTTCGGTGCTGTACTTCATTGTGCGTGGGCTGGTTGGCTGACGCTGCAGTTTGTGTTGTCTGGTCTGGCGTCATCGGGAGCAAGCCCCCTCCCACACTTGATTGGGTTCACATATCAAAATGTAGGAGGGGGCTTGCTCCCGATAGCGGTCTGGCGGTTGGCATACATCCGACACTCCGCCAGCAACGCGAGCAAATTCGGGTCGCGTTCCTTGGCCTTCAAGAACACCACGCCAATATGCTGCTGCAACCGATACCGCGGTTGCAGCGGTATCAGTTTCACCCGGTTCTCATACACCGCCGCAATCCGTCCCGGCAGCAGGGCATAGCCCACTCCCGAACTGACCATGCTCAGTAACGTGAAAATGTCATTCACCTGCATCGCGACCTTCGGTTCGAACCCAGCTTGCTTGAATACGCGATTGCCATCCTGGTGGGTGGCGAAGCCTTGCGTGAGGGTGATGAAGGTGGCGTCGCGAACATCGGCGAGGTCGATCTGCTGCTCGCGATCGAACGGCGAGTCGGCCGGGGTGGCGAGGAAGATGTCATCCGAGAACAGTGCGATCTGTTCGCAGTCAGGGTCGTTGGCGTGTTCATCGAGGGAGATCAGGATCGCGTCCACTTCCATATTCTTGAGCTTGTAGAGCAGGTCGAAGTTGGAGCCCAGGATCAGGTCGATGTTGAGTTCGCTGCGTCGTATTTTCAGGCCCATGATCAGTTGCGGCACGGTCTTGACCGTCAGCGAATACAACGCGCCGAGCTTGAAGCGTTCGGCGGAGAAACCCGCGGCTTCACGGGTCAAGCGCACGCTGTCGACCACATCGGCGACCAGTTTTTGCGCGCGCTCTTCCAGCACGTAGGCACTTTCCAGCGGGGTGAGGTTGCGCCCTTCGTGTTTGAACAGTGGGCAACGCAGGGCATTTTCCAGGGAGTGGATGGCGCGGTGCACGCTGACGTTACTGGTTTGCAGCTCGGCGGCGGCGCGGGCCAGGTTACCGGTGCGCATGAACGCCAGGAAGATTTCCAGCTTCTTGAGGGTGAACTCTTCGTCGATCAGCATGGCCGTGGCTCTTGTTCGAATGCGTTCGATTGTGCCCGCAAAACCGCGTGGCGTCCTCGGAACGTCACAAGACACTTGCACTCTTATGCGCAAGGTTGGACGCTAGCTCGCCAATGGTTAACGGTTAGGGAGGTCGGTGACAGATGTACCACGGTGAACGATTCAACGCCTGGAGCCATTTGCTCGGCACAGTGGCGGCGTGTATTGGTGCAGTGTGGATGTTGGTGGTGGCAAGCCTGGATGGCAGCCCGTGGAAGATTGTCAGCGTGGCGATTTATGGCTTTACGTTGCTGGTGCTGTACAGCGCGTCGACCGTGTACCACAGCGTGCGCGGGCGGCGAAAAGAGATCATGCAGAAGGTCGATCATTTCTCTATCTACCTGCTGATTGCCGGCAGTTACACGCCGTTCTGCCTGGTGACCTTGCGTGGCCCGTGGGGCTGGACGCTGTTCGGCATCGTGTGGGGGCTGGCGGTGATCGGCATCCTGCAGGAGATCAAGCCGCGCTCCGAGGCGCGCATCCTGTCGATCGTGATCTACGCGGTGATGGGCTGGATTGTGCTGGTGGCCGTCAAGCCGCTGATCGCCGCGCTGGGCACGGCGGGGTTTACCTGGCTGGCGGCGGGTGGGGTGCTGTACACCGTCGGCATCATCTTCTTTGCCTTGGAGGACCGGCTGCGGCATTCCCACGGGATCTGGCATCTGTTCGTGATCGGCGGCAGCCTGCTGCACTTCGTGGCGATCATGCATTACGTCTTATAAGCGCTCCAGTAGCTCCCTGGCGCGCAGTCCGAAGATCTCCACCAGCTTGGCCAGCATATGCGGCGGCGGCTCGTCGGCGCGGGTCAAGGCATACAGGGTGATGGGCAGCGGCGGTGTGAGCGTGCGGATGCAGGTGGTGGTCGTCGAGGCACCTGATGCAGTGAAGGGATCGATCACCGTCAAGCCCGCGCCGGACTCCACCATGGCCCGGGCCAGGGAGTAGGTCTGTACGGAGAGGGTCACCCGAGGCGCCGGGTCGACGCTTTCCAGGTAACTCTCGAGTTTTGCCGCCAGTGGGTCAGCGCTGGACAAGCCAATCAGCGGTGCGCCGGCCAGATCCGATAAAGGTAAAGGTTGAGCCGACGCGGTTTCGGGCCAATAGCCTTTGGACGCCAACGCCACCAGCACACCGTTGGCCAGCACCTGGGTGGTCAGCCCCGGATGGCCGGAGAAGTTGAGCGTCAGCGCCAGGTCGATCTCGCGCATCAACAGCTTGTGGACCAGCTCGCGGCTGTGGTCGCTGGACAGCTCGCAGGCGATGTCCGGGTAATCGCGCTTCCACTCCAGCACCGCCGGTGGCAACAGTGACAATGCCAGCGCCGGAATCGCACCGATGCGCACGCTTTGCCCAGGCTCGTGGCGCAGGCTCTTGGCCAGGCGCCGCACCCCTTGCAGGCTCTGGATGACTTTCTCCACTTCACTTTCCAGCGCCAGGGCTTCCGGGGTGGGCTGCAATTTGCCGCGCACCCGCAGGAACAGCGGGAAGCCGAGCTGCAATTCGGCGTGTTGCAACACCTTGGTCACTGCCGGTTGCGAGACGTGCAACAACTGCGCGGCGGCGCTGACGGAGCCGGTCTGGCGGATGGCCTGGAAAATTTCGATATGCCGCAAGCGCATGGCAAGTCCATAACCTTTGTTTATAGGTGGACCATCTTTATTCATTGTCGGTGACCTGTCACCTGCCTCTACCCTTGGAACCTCTTACTTCAACCACGGGTGGCGGGGATGGCCAAGCGAGTTTGCATCATCGGCGGTGGCGTCATCGGTTTGGCCAGTGCCTACGCGTTGGTGCGGGCGGGCCATGAGGTGACACTGATCGAGGCTCGCGACAGTGTGGGCAGTGAAACCAGTTTCGCCAACGGTGGGCAGTTGTCTTATCGCTACGTCGCACCGTTGGCCGACGCCGGTGTCCCCCTGCAAGCCATTGGCTGGTTGCTGCGTGGTGACTCGCCGCTGAGGCTGCGCCCGCGCCTGGACCTTCAGCAATGGCGCTGGATGGCCGCGTTTCTTGGCGCCTGCCGTGGCTCGGTCAACAAGAGCAATGCCGAGCACCTGCTGCGCCTGGCGTCCCTGAGCCAGGACACGTTGCAGCGCTGGCGCGAGGATGATCATCTGGACGGTTTCGACTGGCGGCGTAACGGCAAGTTGGTGACCTTCCGCCACGCGGCCACGTTTGAACAGGCACGCAGCAAAGTCACGGATATCCTCCAGCAGCAAGTACTGTCGGCCGTGGAGTGCGCGCGTTTAGAACCCGCACTGGCAGACGGTGGTTTTGTCGGCGGCATTTACACGCCGAACGAGGAAGTTGCCGATTGTCATGCCTTCTGCCGGCGGCTCGCCGAGCGGCTTGAGGCGTCGGGCCGGTGCAGGTTTTTGCTGGGGCGGCGGGTGACTGCGATTCGCCACGCCAACGGCGTGGTGCGGGCCGTCGAGTTGGGCGATGAAGTGCTGCCCGTGGAACAACTGGTACTCGCGGCCGGCCATCGCAGTGCTGAGTTGGGCCTGCCGGGGTTGGCGCTGCCACTGTATCCGCTCAAGGGCTACAGCCTGAGCGTGCCCATCGGCCCACAGCACCGGGCGCCGAGTGTGAGCATCACCGACTACGACCGCAAGATCGTCTACGCGCGCATCGGTGAGCAACTGCGGGTGGCGGCCATGGTGGACATCGTCGGTTTTGACGCCCGCCTTGAACCCAAGCGCCTGGCGCTGATGAAGCGTCAGGCGTTGGAGACTTTCCCTCTGGCCGGCGACTATGCCCACGCGGTCGAATGGGCAGGCATGCGTCCGGCCACTCCGACCGGCGTGCCGCTGATCGGCGCCAGTGTTTATAGCAACCTGTGGTTGAACCTGGGCCATGGCGCGCTCGGGTTTACGCTGGCCAGCGGTAGCGGCCAACTGCTGGCTGAGTTGATTGGCCAGCAGGTTCCTTCCATTGATATGCAGGGCCTGGCGCCCCGCGCTGCATGAGGATGTCCCATGACCATCAGCCGAATCGACAGCAACGAGCGCCTCTCTGGCGCCGTCACCTTCAAGGATCTTGTATTTCTTTCGGGTCAGGTGCCGGGCGAAGGCCAGGACGTGGCGACACAAACCCGCGAGGTCCTGGCAAAGATCGATGCGCTGCTGGCCCAGGCCGGTAGCGATAAGGACCATCTGCTCAATGCGACTATTTATCTGAAAGATATCGGCGCGGGTTTTGCCCCGATGAATGAAGTGTGGTCCGCATGGCTATCCCCGGGCATGGCGCCAACGCGCACCACGCTGCAAGCGGAGCTGGCGCGGCCCAGTGTACAGGTGGAAATCAGCGTGATCGCCGTACGTCAATAATCCAAAAAACCAACGGAGCATAACAATGAAAAAAATCCTGTTGAGCGGCTGCACCCTGGGGCTTTTACTCGGGGCACAGGCTTATGCGAACGAAGCACCGCTGGAGGGCACGCTGAGCAAGATCGCCAGCAGCCGGTCCATCACCCTGGGCTACCGCGACGCATCGGTGCCGTTTTCCTACGTAGGGGACCAGAGCGGCAAGCCCATGGGGTATTCGGTGGAGTTGGCGAACAAGATCGTCGAACGCATTCAGCAGAAAACCGGGGTGGCGGACCTCAAGGTCAAATACAACCTGGTGACCTCCCAGACCCGCATTCCCCTGGTGCAGAACGGCACCGTCGACCTGGAGTGCGGGTCCACCGGGGTGACGGCCGAGCGACAGAAGCAGGTGGCCTTCTCCTATGGCTTTATCTACGTGAAGGGCCAGTTGCTCACCGCCAAGGACAGTGGCATCCAGGGGTTCGACGACCTCAAGGGCAAGAACGTGGTGACCACTGCGGGCACCACCAACGAGCGCTTTCTCAAGAGCTATGACGCCGAGCACAAAACCAATATGTTCGTGATCAGCGCCAAGGATCATGGCGAAGCGTTCAAGATGCTGGAGACCGGCCGTGCGGCGGCGTTCTACATGGATGACGCGCTGCTGTACGGCGAGCGCGCCAAGGCCAGGGACCCGCACCACTGGGTGGTGGTCGGCAAGGAGCAATCGAGGGAAATCTACAGCTGCATGGTGCGCAAGGACGACCCGCAATTTCTGGCCGTGGTCAACGAGACACTCGGCGACCTGTATCGCAGCGGGGAGATCAACGGGATTTACCAGCGCTGGTTTGAACAGCCGATTCCGCCCAAGGGCCTGAACCTGGAATTCCCGATGACCGCTGAGTTGAAGGCGATTATCGCCAAGCCGGTCAGTGATCCGGTGGACTGATAACCCCGCCTGGATAGAGGTGGATGTGGGAGGGGGCTTGCTCCCACATTATCGGGATTGGTTTTACCAAACAGGCTTAGAAATCGCCCCACAGTTGTTGGGCCACCGCCAGCGCCACCACCGGTGCCGTCTCGGTACGCAACACCCGTGGGCCAAGGCGGGCGGCATGGTAGCCGGCGCCTTGGGCGGTTTCGACTTCGGCGTCCGTCAGCCCACCCTCGGGGCCAATCAGGAAGGCCAGGCTCGAGGGCTTGGCATGGCTGACCAGCGGCGCCGCGACCGGATGCAGCACCAGCTTCAGGTCGGCCTCGGTCTGCTTCAACCAGTCCGCCAACAGCAGCGGCGGATGGATCACCGGCACCGTTGAACGTCCGCATTGCTCGCAAGCGCTGATCGCCACCTGGCGCCAGTGCAGCAGGCGTTTGTCGGCGCGTTCGTCTTTGAGGCGCACCTCGCAACGCTCGCTGAAAATCGGGGTAATGGCGTTGACGCCCAATTCGGTGGCTTTCTGGATCGCCCAGTCCATGCGCTCGCCCCGGGACAGGCCCTGGCCGAGGTGGATGTGCAGCGGTGATTCGGCCTGGCCTGCGAAACGTTCCGTCAGCTGCACGGTGACGCGCTTTTTGCCGACTTCCAGCAAGCTGCCCAGGAATTCCTGGCCGGAGCCGTCGAACAATTGCACGGCGTCGCCTTCCGTCATGCGTAGCACGCGGCTGATGTAATGCGCCTGGGCTTCGGGCAATTCGTGATCGCCGAGACTCAGCGGGGTGTCGGTGAAGAAACGGGACAATCTCATTTGTGTTCTCTGGAAAAGGGTCTGCAGAGCGGACGCGCAACGTCCGGGGATGCGTTCCCACGCAGAGCGCGGGAACGATCAGTCAGCCGGGATCGCGGAAGTCGGGGTGGAAATTGTTGGGCACCGCCACGCTGACGCGGCTGTTGGTCGCAATATCGATGCCTTCGCTGGCCACCTCGGCGAGGAAGTCGATCTGCTGTGGCGTAATCACATAGGGCGGCAGGAAATACACCACGCTGCCCAGCGGCCGCAACAGCGCGCCACGTTCCAGGGCATGTTCGAATACCTTCAGGCCACGGCGTTCCTGCCAGGGGTAGGCGGTCTTGGTGGCTTTGTCCTGGACCATCTCGATGGCCAGCACCATGCCGGTCTGGCGGACTTCCGCGACGTGGGGGTGGTCAACCAGATGCGCAGTCGCGCTGGCCATGTGCTGGGCCAGGGCCTGGTTATTTTCGATGACGTTGTCTTCTTCGAAAATATCCAGGGTGGCCAGGGCCGCCGCGCACGCCAACGGGTTGCCGGTGTAGCTGTGGGAGTGCAGGAAGGCGCGCAGGGTGGGGTAGTCGTCGTAGAACGCGCTGTACACGTCTTCGGTGGTGACCACGGCGGCCAGCGGCAGGTAGCCGCCGGTGAGGGCCTTGGACAGGCACAGGAAGTCCGGGCGGATGCCGGCCTGTTCACAGGCGAACATACTGCCGGTGCGGCCGAAGCCCACGGCGATTTCGTCGTGGATCAGGTGTACGCCGTAGCGGTCGCAGGCTTCGCGCAGCAGCTTGAGGTAGACCGGGTGGTACATGCGCATGCCGCCGGCGCCCTGGATCAGCGGCTCGACGATGACGGCGGCGACCGTTTCATGGTGCTGCGCCAGGGTCTGTTCCATGGCCTGGAACATAGTGCGCGAGTGTTCTTCCCAACTCATGCCCTCAGGGCGCAGGTAGCAGTCCGGGCTGGGCACTTTGAGGGTGTCGAGCAGCAGCGCCTTATAGGTTTCGGTGAACAGCGGCACGTCGCCTACCGACATCGCGGCGATGGTCTCGCCATGGTAGCTGTTGGTCAGGGTGACGAAGCGCTTCTTGTTCGGCAGGCCCCGGTTGAGCCAATAGTGAAAGCTCATTTTCAGCGCGACTTCGATGCAGGACGATCCATTATCGGCGTAGAAGCACCGGGTCAGGCCCTCAGGCGTCATTTGCACCAGGCGCTCGGACAGCTCAATCACCGGCTGGTGGCTGAAACCGGCGAGGATCACGTGTTCAAGCTGGTCGACCTGATCCTTGATGCGCTGGTTGATGCGCGGGTTGGCGTGACCAAACACATTGACCCACCAGGAACTGACGGCGTCGAGGTAGCGCTTGCCTTCGAAGTCTTCCAGCCACACGCCTTCACCGCGCTTGATGGGGATCAGCGGCAATTGCTGGTGGTCTTTCATCTGGGTGCAGGGGTGCCACAGCACCGCGAGGTCGCGTTGCATCCACTGGTTGTTCAAGCCCATCGGTTTTCTCCTCGAAGCGGTCCTGCGCACCACGCAGGCGAAACAATCGCGCAAGCCTATGCAATGGGCGGCCGTGTCACAACCCATTACGTGCGAATAGGCAGTAAACACAGGACGGTCTGTCACGTTTCTTCTGGATAGTCCTTAATCCCTTGTTAATTTAATCTGCCTACTCTCAATATCGTATTTCTTGATATTTCAAAGCAAAATTTTCCGCTTTAATTCGATAGGTAAATCGCTAGGCTTGGCACAGCTCTTACGGGATTAAGTACATGCAGCTACGCAATTCAGAGGCCCGCTATGGTTGGGTCAGTATGGTCTTGCACTGGGGCGTTGCCCTGGTGGTGTTTGGTTTGTTCGCCCTGGGCTTGTGGATGGTCGGTCTCGACTATTACAGCGCCTGGCGCAAAGAAGCTCCGGATTTGCACAAGAGCATCGGCATCACGCTGTTTGCCATCATGCTGGTGCGGATCGTCTGGCGCTTGATCAGCCCGCCGCCACCACCGCTGGCCAGCTATAGCCGCTTGACCCGTATGGGGGCCGCATTTGGCCACGCGTTTCTCTATCTCGGGCTGTTTGCCGTGATGATTGCCGGTTACCTGATTTCCACCGCCGACGGTGTCGGTATCCCGGTGTTTGGCCTGTTTGAAATTCCTGCCTTGGTTTCCGGTCTACCGGACCAGGCAGATACCGCGGGTGTGGTGCATTTGTATCTGGCCTGGGTGCTGGTGGTTTTCGCCGGTTTGCATGGCGTGGCTGCATTGAAACACCACTTTATCGATCGTGATGTGACCCTGACGCGAATGCTGGGGCGCAAAGCCTGATGTTCAACCTCGACTCACAAGGAATAGAAAGCATGTTGAAAAAGACTCTCGCCGCTCTGGCAATCGGTTCTGCCCTGCTGTCCGCAGGTTCGGCAATGGCTGCCGACTATGTGATCGACAAAGAAGGCCAGCACGCCTTCGTCGACTTCAAGATCAGCCACCTGGGCTACAGCTACATCACCGGTACCTTCAAGGATCTGGACGGCAAGTTCAGTTTTGACGCGGCCAAGCCTGAAGACGCCAAGATCGAAGTCAATGTGCGCACTGCCAGTGTGTTCACCAACCATGCTGAACGTGACAAGCACGTCAACAGCAAGGACTTCCTGGAGTCGGGCAAATTCCCGGACGCCAAGTTCGTTTCCACCAGCGTCAAGCCAACCGGCAAGAATGCTGATGGCAAGCAGACTGCCGATGTGGCTGGCGACCTGACCTTCCACGGCGTGACCAAGCCTATCGTGGTCAAGGCTACGTTCCTGGGTGAAGGCAAGGATCCATGGGGCGGCTACCGTGCCGGCTTTGAAGGGACCACCTCGATCAGCCGCAAGGAGTTCAATCCAGGTGGCATGGACGTAGGTCCACAGTCCGACGTGGTTAATTTGTACATCACCTTTGAAGGTGTGAAAGCGAAGTAATTTTCGCCTCGCATACAAAAATGCCCCGCATCTTTCGATGCGGGGCATTTTTTATGGGGCTTGAAAACTCAGCGGTTGCGGGTCAGCAGCGCTGGTTTTTCACCACGAGGACGGCCTGGCAGTTGATCCAGCTGCTCGGGTGTCGGGAAGCGGTCGGCTTTGGACTCCTTGTGGATGATCTTCGGCGCCGGGCCACCACGCGGGTTCTGCACGGCAGGTTCAGACGAGCGAGGCTGGTCGTCACGGGCCGGGCGGCGGTTACGCGAATCTTCGCGACGGGCCTGGCCGTCACGTGATGCGCCATTACGTCCGCCATTGCGCTTGGCTGGTGGGGTGCCGGCGGTGCCGCCGCTGCTGTTGCGTGGGCCGTTCTGGCGGCCGCCTTGAGGCTGGCCGCTGCGCGGAGCGCCCGCGCCTGCGCCCTGTGCCGGAGCACCTGGGCGGCGGCCACGGCCCTGGGCCGGTTTGGCCTGAGGCACGTAGTCGACGCGGTTACCGAAGTTGTCGATATCGTCGTCCAGGAACTCGTCCGGAGCACGGTCGGCTGCGGCGCGGGGTGGCTGGCTCGGCTGGCGCTGTTCGCGGGCCGGTGTGCCTTCGCGGGGCTTCTGCTCGCGGGCTGGGCGTTCGCCACGGCCGTTGCTCGCGGACTTTTCCTTGCCCTTGTCTTTGCCCTTGTCGCGACGCCCGCCGCCACCACCGCCGCCGTTCGGGCCATCGCCCTTAGGACCGCGTGGGTTGCGTGGGTTGCGCACGTCCGGACGCTCGCGCGCTTCAGGCTTTTCAGCCTCTACGGCGCTGGCATCGAAGCCCATCAGGTCGCCGTCGGCGATCTTCTGCTTGGTCATGCGCTCAATGCTTTTCAGCAGTTTTTCTTCGTCCGGTGCAACCAGGGAAATGGCTTCACCCGAACGACCGGCGCGGCCGGTACGGCCGATACGGTGCACATAGTCTTCGTCGACGTTAGGCAGTTCGAAGTTGACCACGTGCGGCAACTGGTCGATATCCAGGCCTCGGGCGGCGATGTCGGTGGCAACCAGGATGCGTACGGTGCCGGCCTTGAAGTCGGCCAGGGCCTTGGTGCGCGCGTTCTGGCTCTTGTTGCCGTGGATGGCGACGGCGGTGAGGCCGTGTTTGTCCAGGTACTCGGCCAGGCGGTTGGCGCCGTGCTTGGTACGGGTGAACACCAGCACCTGTTCCCAGGCGCCGGCGGTGATCAGGTGGGCCAGCAATGCACGCTTGTGGCTGGCGGCCAGGCGGAACACACGTTGCTCGATACGCTCGACCGTGGTGTTCGGTGGCGTGACTTCGATGCGCTCCGGGTTGTGCAGCAGCTTGCCGGCCAGGGCGGTGATGTCCTGGGAGAACGTCGCCGAGAACAGCAGGTTCTGGCGCTTGGCCGGCAGACGGGCGAGGACTTTTTTCACGTCATGGACAAAGCCCATGTCGAGCATGCGGTCGGCTTCGTCCAGCACGAGGATTTCGACGTGGGACAAGTCGACGCTGCCTTGACCGCACAGGTCGAGCAAGCGACCCGGGCACGCTACCAGCACGTCAACGCCCCGGGACATGGCCTGAACCTGTGGGTTCATGCCGACGCCGCCGAAGATGCAGGCACTGACGAACTTCAAGTCGCGGGCATACAGCTTGAAGCTGTCATGCACCTGGGCTGCGAGTTCGCGGGTTGGGGTCAGGACCAGTACGCGCGGTTGGCGCGGGCCGTGACGCTGGGATTTGTCCGGGTGACCGTTGGGGAACAACCGCTCCAGAATCGGGAGGGCGAAACCACCGGTTTTACCAGTACCTGTCTGTGCCGCAACCATCAGGTCGCGACCTTGCAACACGGCGGGAATGGCCCGCTGTTGCACCGGAGTAGGCTCGGTATAGCCCGCAGCCTCGATGGCGCGGACTAAAGCCTCGGAGAGACCGAGGGAAGCAAAGGACATGAGTAATCCTGTTTTAGTTAGGGCTTGGCCCAAAGGGATAATCTTGCCGGGCGTGAATGGCGCTTAGGGGAGCGCAACCCCGTCCGGTCCTGCTGCGTCTGGCGGGCACTCCACCGGCTCGCGCGGGCTGAAAGCTGCGCAGTAGCTGGGTTAGGTGCCTTTTTCAAGACCTCAGCGGCCGGGCGTAAGCCTGGCGGAAAGGCCGGAGTATAACAGAGCAATCACTGCGCGCTGCTTTCCTGCTGCTCAACGGTTCCTGCGGGCGTGGTAATCGGGATGGTGTGCAGGTGGGCATCGCCGTATTTTGCGCTCAATACGGCATAGGCCGGCTCTTGTTTGAAGCGCTTGAGCTCGGCGGCGAAACGTTGCACCAGCAGGTCCATGCCCGCGCCACGGCGTACGGCCAGAAATTGCTGCTGGCGACTGACCACCAGCGGTGCCTGGCTGACCTTGCCTTCCAGGCCCAGGTCCTTGATGACATGCATTCCCACGCGTCGGTCAGTGATCAGCAGGTCGATGCGCCCCAGCATGAGTTTGCCGAAATTGGCTTCGTGGCTGGGAGCGGGTTCGCGGTTGAAGGCCGTGGAGTCACTGAAGGCGCTGCCATACAGGTAGCCTGGCGAGATGCCGACCGTCAGGCCGCGCAACTCGTCCAGGGTCTTGGCGGGGTGAGGGCGTTCGTTGGCGTAGAACAGCACGAACTCGACCTCCGATAACGGCTCGCTGGGGTAAAGCAGCAGGGCATCGCGGTCGTGGCTGTGGAAAATATCCAGCGCACCATCGGCGTGGCCTTGGTCGAGCATTGCCAGGCAGCGCTTCCAGGGCAGGAACTGCCATTGCACATCCACCCCCAGGCGCTGGAACACGGTCACCGTGGTTTCATAGTCGAGCCCGCGCATGGTGCCGTTGTCGTCGTAGACGTAGGGCGTCCAAGGCTCAGTGACAATGCGCAGCTTCTCGCCGTAAGCGGCCAGGCTCAGGCAAGCGAAAAGCGCAGCAGTCAACAGCTTTAAAATGACAGGCATGCCGGGAGATTACGACGCTCCAGCCCTAAAGAGAAGCTCTGGCACGCGCATTGGCGGCGCGAGCTATTTCGCCGCAGCGTCCATCAAGTGGGCATGGGCCTTGATCGGAGGTGGGGCGGATTTCGCAGTTCCGTGGCTACGTAAAACGACAAAGGCCCTCGTCTGGACGAGGGCCTTGGCACAACCGGGCAAGCGTTAGCGTGGCAGCTTGAGGTTGTTCCAGATGGCAAGGCTGGGTTCAGCCTGGTTCAGGGTATAGAAATGCAGCCCTGGCGCACCGCCTTGTAACAATTGTTCGCACATTTGCGTGATGACCTGTTCGCCGAACGCCTGGATGCTCTTGACGTCATCACCATAGGCTTCCAGTTGCTTGCGCACCCAGCGTGGGATTTCAGCGCCGCAAGCGTCGGAGAAACGCGCCAGCTTGCTGTAGTTGGTAATCGGCATGATGCCCGGCACGATTGGGATGTTCACGCCCATGGCCCGTACACGCTCGACGAAGTAGAAGTAACTGTCGGCGTTGAAGAAGTACTGGGTGATCGCGCTGTCGGCGCCGGCATTGGCCTTGCGTACGAAGTTGCGCAGATCGTCTTCGAAGTTACGTGCCTGAGGGTGCATCTCCGGGTAAGCCGCCACTTCGATATGGAAGTGATCGCCGCTTTCTTCGCGGATGAAGCTCACCAGGTCATTGGCGTGGCGCAGTTCACCGCTGGCCATCCCCATACCGGACGGCAGGTCACCACGCAGGGCGACGATACGCTTGATGCCGGCTTGCTTGTATTGGGTCAGCAGGCTGCGCAGGTCGGCCTTGCTGTCGCCCACGCACGACAAGTGCGGAGCGGCGGGAACTTTGACTTGGCTTTCCAGCTGCAGCACGGTGTTGATCGTACGGTCGCGGGTGGAACCGCCGGCACCGTAGGTGCAGGAGAAGAAGTCAGGGTTGTAGCGGGCCAGTTGCTCAGCAGTGGCCATCAGTTTTTCATGCCCAGCATCGGTCTTGGTCGGGAAGAACTCGAAGCTGTAGCGACGGTCTTGGGACATGGTCGGATCCTTGGAAACTCAAAATGCCGGGAGGTGTACACCGTCAATGTGGGAGGGGGCTTGCTCCCGATAGCAGTCGTTCAGTCAACAGAGCTGTTGAATGTGCTACCGCCATCGGGGGCAAGCCCCCTCCCACATAAAGCCCGCTCTCCCGTGAGTAGAGAGCGGGCAGCAGGCAAATCAGTAGCGGTAAGCGTGCGGCTTGAACGGACCTTCAACGGTCACGCCGATGTAGTCGGCCTGGGTCTTGGTCAGTTGAGTCACAACGCCGCCGAAGCCGCGGACCATTTCCAGGGCCACTTCTTCGTCGAGTTTCTTCGGCAGTACTTCTACCGTCAGGCGCTCGGCTTTCTGGGCCGGCGACAGGTCGGCGTACTTCTGGCCGAACAGGAAGATCTGTGCCAGTACCTGGTTGGCGAACGAGCCGTCCATGATGCGGCTTGGGTGGCCGGTGGCGTTGCCCAGGTTAACCAGGCGGCCTTCAGCCAGCAGGATCAGGTAGTCGTCGTTCTGCGGGTCGAAATCGCCGGCACCGGTACGGTGAACCTTGTGTACCTGCGGCTTCACTTCTTCCCATGCCCAGTTCTTGCGCATGAAAGCGGTGTCGATCTCGTTGTCGAAGTGACCGATGTTGCAGACAACAGCACGCTTCTTCAGGGCTTTGAGCATGTTCGCGTCGCAAACATTCACGTTGCCGGTCGTAGTGACGATCAGATCGATCTTGCCCAGCAGGGCCTTGTCGATGCTCGCTTCGGTGCCGTCATTGACGCCATCGATAAACGGCGAAACCACTTCGAAGCCGTCCATGCAGGCTTGCATGGCGCAGATCGGGTCGACTTCGGAGACTTTGACGATCATGCCTTCCTGACGCAGCGACTGGGACGAACCCTTGCCCACGTCACCGTAGCCGATCACCAGGGCTTGCTTGCCCGACAGCAGGTGGTCGGTGCCGCGCTTGATGGCGTCGTTCAGGCTGTGACGGCAGCCGTACTTGTTGTCGTTCTTGCTCTTGGTCACCGAGTCGTTGACGTTGATGGCCGGGATTTTCAGCTCGCCCTTGGCCAGCATGTCCAGCAGGCGGTGTACGCCAGTGGTGGTTTCTTCGGTCACGCCGTGGACGCGGTCCAGGATGGCCGGGTATTTCTTGTGCAGCAGCTCGGTCAGGTCGCCGCCGTCGTCGAGGATCATGTTGGCATCCCAAGGCTTGCCATCTTTGAGGATGGTTTGCTCCAGGCACCACTCGTACTCTTCTTCGGTCTCGCCTTTCCAGGCGAATACCGGGATACCGGCGGCAGCGATCGCGGCAGCGGCCTGGTCTTGAGTCGAGAAAATGTTGCAGGACGACCAGCGTACTTCGGCACCCAGGGCAACCAGGGTTTCGATCAGCACGGCAGTCTGGATGGTCATGTGGATGCAGCCGAGAATCTTCGCGCCCTTGAGCGGCTGCTCAGCGGCGTACTTGCGACGCAGGCCCATCAGGGCAGGCATTTCGGATTCGGCGATAAAGGTTTCGCGACGGCCCCAGGCAGCGAGGGACATGTCGGCGACTTTGTAGTCGTTGAAATCTGCAGGCGTGTTGACAGCGCTCATGAAGAGCCTCCATTCGTAGTGTGCGAATGGGCGCCGTTGTGCGTTTAGTATCAGGCCAGGGCAACCAGGCCGGACAACGCCCCATCCGAGCCTGACAGGTTGAACCTGCTGCAGCGCCCCTCGGACAGGTGGCGGGAGAACGGTATCAATCGTAGATGACCGTTTTGAAACGGTGGCGATTATAGCCGTGTGCGCCTGACTTCCCAAGCCTTTCCGTCGGTCATATGAAGATCGCTCATGGGGTTGATAGGCAATGGCTCATAGAGCCAGAGCCCAGGCTCTGCCATGATGTCACCCATCATTCGGCAAGACGCTTTGGAGTGACCATGAACTTCCACACCCGCAAGTGGGTAAAACCTGAAGACCTCAACCCCAACGGCACCCTGTTCGGCGGCAGCCTGCTGCGCTGGATCGATGAAGAAGCGGCCATCTACGCGATTGTCCAACTGGGCAACCAGCGCGTGGTGACCAAGTACATTTCCGAAATCAACTTCGTCAGCGCTTCGCGCCAGGGCGACATCATCGAACTGGGCATCACGGCTACCGAGTTCGGCCGCACCTCCATCACCCTGACCTGTGAAGTGCGCAACAAGATCACCCGCAAAAGTATCCTCACCGTGGAAAAAATGGTGTTCGTCAACCTCGGCGAAGATGGCTTGCCTGCGCCCCATGGGCGTACCGAGATCAAATACGTGAAGGACCAGTTCCAGGACGACGCCGTCGCCGGGTAGGTGTTGAATCTTTACCGGGTTATTCCGTAAGGATCTTTGCGTGGCTCTCTTATCACTCAGGCCTACACCCTGTAGAGAGAGCCCCGTGTATGAAAGTGTCAACCTCGCCTGTCCAATCTTCGTTTCCTCAAGCGCTCGAACAGGCGGTGAAGACGCCTCTGCTCAAAGAGGTGGGCCCGCGCAAGTTAAGCCTTCATCGTTACAGCGATGGCCGCGTAAAAGTGGTTCTGTCGCCGCCGGCGGTGAGCCATCTTGTGCTCAGTGGTGGCGGTGCGAAGGGTATCGCTTTCCCCGGAGTGCTACAGGCGCTCGAGCAGGCCAATAAGCTCCCTGGCGTCAAAGTGATTTCCGGCTCATCGGCCGGAGCGATTTCCGCGACGCTGATCGCCAGCGGCATGGGCGCGCAGGCGTTCGGTGAGTTGTCGAACAGTATCGACCTGCCCAGCCTGCTCAATAGCCAGGACCCGGTGACGGCCTGGCTGCAAACCATCAGTTCCGAACTTGGCAAGCTCGCCGGGCGTCTGCCTGGCGCCGCCGGAAACATTTCCCAACTGCTGCTGACCCTGTTGCCGCGCCTGCAAACCGAGGCCTCGCCGCTGGAGGAGATGATACGCAACGAGTCGCGTAAGTCGATCCTCGCCCATATCGCCGCAATGCCCGGGGCCAAGCCGCCCGCCGAGGTGATGAAGATCGCCGCCAGGCTCAGAGCCGGTGGTGCGCCGACGTTCCGCGATCTGGAGGTGTTGAGCCGGCATATCCCGGCGATCAAGTCACTCAATATCACCGGCACGGGCATGTTCGATGGGCGGCCGCAGTTGGTTGTGTTCAACGCCAGTCTCACTCCGGATATGGACATTGCCCGGGCAGCGCGTATCTCGGGTGCCTTGCCGGGGCTGTTCAAAAGCCCTGAGGAGCAAGGCCATGCATTCCAGGCACAGGCTCAGATCACGGCGTTTCAGGACGGTGGCCTGCTGGCCAATACGCCCGCGCCGGGGGTGATCGGCGGCGCCGTTGCGCAGGGCCCGTTGAATCGGCCCGAGTCGCTGGTCGTCGAGTTTGAGTCCGCAGCAGCAGGGCCGAAAAAAAGTGGGGGATTCTTCAGTCATTTGGTCGACCGCTTTACCGGTACGCCCCACGCCGCAGCGGGCGCTTATCAGGAGCAGCGACTCAAGGCGTATCGCGATCAGACGGTGACCTTGCCGCTGAAAACCAACAAAGGTGACTTTCGCGGCCTGCTCAACGGTACGGTCAACTTCACCATGACCCCCGAACAGAAACAGGAGCTGCAGGCACGCAGCCGGCAAGCGGTCGCAGGGCATCTGGATCAGCGTGCGCAGGCGCGTGAAACGCACGAGTTTCCTTCATTGGAAAGTGCGGTGCTGGCGATGGACGATGAACTGCTTGCCGGCGTGCAAACGGAACTCCAGAAAGACCCGGCTGCCGCACAGGTGTTGATGTTTCGCAGGCATGCACAACAAGCCTTGCACGCCTTGGACAGCGCCATCAGCGAGGCCAATCAAACCGGTGGCGCCCTCAAGGTCACGCCCAAGGTGGCGGCAGCCTTGCGTAACCTGGACGCGCTGGCCCGTAAACCTGAGCACATCGAGTGGCTGGCGCAGCGCTTGAATGCGCCGGGCCAGCGCAACTTCCAGCAGTTGCTGCAAGTGGCTGCCAAACAGGCTTCGCCCCTGTCCAAAGTGATGAGCAGTGCCGTCGCTGAGATGAAAAGACGCGATATCGCGGTGAAAGCCGAGAATTTCACGCGTGAAGTGATTTACCCCTCAATGCACCGCCCGGGCCAATCGAAGGCCAATCTTGAGTTATTGCAGCGCTCGGCGCGTGACTTGGCCGATGCGACCACGCCCGCCGAGTTCAACCGCGTACTCGACGGCATCATTGAGCACTACGGTGCGCGCAATAAACCCTGGAGCAAGCCGGTCAGGTCGACCACCGTTGAAATGGCCAAGGCCTGGCGCATTCCGGTTTAAATACGGTGCCACTGAACAGCCGTTGAAATGGCCAAGGCCTGGCGCATTCCGGTTTAAATACGGTGCCACTGAACAGCCATCGTTGTGGCGTGTCGTAGCTACAGGAACCCCCTAAGGACACTGTAGATCATGGCCACCCCCGAAGACGGCAAGACCCCCAACCTGTCGCAGGAAGAGCAGCAGGACGTAGACAAAAACCAGCCGCCCCGTGCGGCTGTGCTGCATGAAATCATCCGTACCCAGGGCGACCAGGAACTGGAGCGCAACGTTGCGGCGTTGTGGTGGTCGGCGCTGGCAGCCGGGTTGACCATGGGATTGTCATTGATGGCCATGGGGCTGCTCAACTCGCGCCTGCCGGAGGGCGAAGCCTTCAAGGTCATCGCCAGTTTCGGCTACTGCGCGGGGTTCCTCGCGGTGATCCTGGCACGCCAGCAACTGTTCACCGAGAACACCCTGACCGCCGTGCTGCCGGTGATGAGCAAACCTACGCTGAACAATGCGGGTCGGCTGCTGCGGCTGTGGTCCGTGGTGCTGGTGGGTAACTTGTGCGGCACCTTGCTGGTTGCCTACGTGATGCTGCACTTGCCGATCTTCGACAGCAAGACCGACCTTGCCTTCCTCGAGATCGGGCGCAAGATCATGGAGAACGACGCCGGCCAGATGTTCGCCAAGGGCATCGTTTCCGGCTGGATGATCGCCACCATGGTGTGGATGATCCCGTCGATGGAAAGCGCCAAGATCTGGATCATCATTCTGATCACCTACCTGATGGCGCTGGGCGACTTCACCCATATCGTGGTGGGGTCGGCGGAAGTGTCCTACCTCGTGTTTGCCGGTGAACTGTCGTGGCATGACTTCTGGCTGGTATTTGCCGGCCCGACCCTGGCCGGCAACATCATTGGTGGCAGCTTCATCTTTGCGTTGATCAGCCATGCGCAGATCCGCAGCGAAGGCAGCCTGCCCGGCAAACAAGCTGCGGACCCAAGGCATCCGCAGCCCATCAACAAGGATCAGTGAGGTTCGGGTGTGGCCTCGGGTTCGCCCTGGGTCACATGCTTGACCAGCTTGCCGATGCTCAAGCCCTGCAGCAGGATCGATGACAACACCACGATGTAGGTGATGCTCAGCAACAGGTCGCGTTCCGGGCCCAGCGGCAAGGCTAGGGCCAATGCCACCGAAACGCCGCCGCGCAGGCCGCCCCAGGTGAGAATGCGGATGGTGCCACGCGGCACGCTGCGCCAGCGACGCAGCAGCAGGATCGCCGGAGCCACCGTCAGCAGGCGCGACAGCAGGATCGCCACGGCCAGCAAGCTTGCCGCGAACACATGCAGCCAGTTGAACGGCAGCAGCAACAGCTCCATGCCGATCAGCGCAAACAGCAGGGCGTTGAGCATGTCATCGAGCAGTTCCCAGAAACCGTCCAGGTAGCGCCGGGTCATGTCGTTCATCGCCAGTTTGCGGCCCAGGTTGCCGATGATCAGCCCTGCGACCACCATCGCAATCGGTGCAGAGACGTGCAGTTCGGTGGCCATCGCCGAGCCGCCGATGACCAGGGCAAGGGTCAGCATCACTTCGACCTGATGCTGTTCAATGCTTTTGATCATCAGGTACACCAGGTAACCAATCAAGCCGCCGAACACCACGCCACCCAATGCCTCGTGGGCGAACAGCATGGCGGTGGCACCCACGGTCGGGGTTTCGCCCAACTGCGCGATGCCCAGCAATACGGTAAACACCACGACCGCTGTGCCGTCGTTGAACAGCGATTCGCCGACGATGGTGGTTTTCAAGGGCTTCGAGGCGTTGGCGGTACGCAGTACGCCGAGCACTGCAATCGGGTCAGTGGGGGAAATCAGCGCGCCGAACAACAGGCAGTAGAGGAAGCTCACGTGCCAGCCAAACAGGGCAAAGATGTAATACGCCAGGCTGCCGATCACCACGGTAGCAATCAACACGCCGAAGGTTGCCAGCAGGCCGATGGGCCAGCGGTAACTGCGCAGGTCATTCAAGTTCACGTGCAAGGCGCCGGCAAACAACAGGAACGACAGCATCCAGTTCATCAGCAAGTCGCCGAAGTCGATCTGGCCGATCAGTTGCTGGATGCGGTCTTCCAGGCCAGGGTAGCCAAGCACGCTCAACCCTTGCAGGATCAGTGAGAAGAGCAGGGCCGTGACCATCACGCCAATAGTGGGCGGCAGGCCGATGAAACGGAAGTTCACATAGGTGAGCAGTGTGGTGAGGCAAATGAAAGCGGCGACAAGTTCAAGCATCCGGGGTCCTTGGAAGTGGTTTGGATCGTTCGTCAATGGGTGGATGGACCGCAGCAGCGGTGGGATGTTGCAAGCGCTGGATAGAACCTTTTCGGTTCGACAGGGCTCATAGCGGGTGAGTGCGGTCGCGAATGTTTGGTGCTAAAACTCTAACCGCTGGTTAAAACAACAAAAGGAATCTGTGATGACGGTGGCATTCTGGTGTGTATTGATCGCGATTTTCCTACCTTACCTGTGCACGGGAGTGGCCAAGTTCAGCGGCGGCAAATTCGGACCGCGGCAGAACCACGACCCACGTGCTTTCCTGGATACCCTGGAAGGGGTAGCCAGACGCGCCCACAACGCACAACTGAACAGCTTTGAGGTGACGCCGGCATTCGCCGCGGCGGTGATTATTGCGCACCTGGCCGGTACGGCGTCGCTGGTGACGATCAACGTGCTGGCCGTGTTGTTTATCACCAGTCGCCTGCTGTACATCATTTGCTACCTGGCGGACTGGGCGATGTTGCGTTCGCTGGTGTGGTTCGTGGGCATGGCGTTGATTGCGAGTTTCTTCTTTGTCTCGATCTGACGCCTGACGCAAACCCCTGATGTTGACCTATGGCGAAGCCGCCCTAATCCAGGCACCGCGTTCTTCCAGGCAGAGCTCAGGTGCCTGGTTTGGGGCGGCCTCGCCATAGGTCAACATCAGGTGCCGGCAGGCGCGTCCGGCACCTGTGGCAATGCAGCACCTTTAGGCCACAACATCCAGATCTGCCCCTGCTGCTTCATGTTCCCGGCCAATTCACCCGCCGCATCCCCCGTGCCCCAGAACAAGTCCGCACGCACTTCACCCGTGATCGCGCCGCCCGTGTCTTGCGCGGCGACGGGCCTTGAGATCGGTGAACCATCGGGTTTGGTGGTCGACAGCCACAACAGGCTGCCGAGCGGAATGACCTTGCGATCAACGGCCACGCTATAACCGGCCGTCAACGGCACATTCAAAGAACCCCGTGGCCCTTCGTTACTGTCGGGGCGGGCGCTGAAGAACACGTAGCTGGGGTTGCTCGCCAGCAGTTCCGGAATGCGCTGTGGATGGGCCTTGGCCCAGGCGCTGATGGCGCCCATGGTCACATCGTCTTTTTTCAGTTCGCCTTGCTCTACCAGCCAGCGTCCGATCGGGCGATAGGGGTAGCCGTTCTGGTCGCCGTAACCCACGCGTAGTTGGCGCCCGCCTGCCAGTTGAATACGCCCCGAGCCCTGGATTTGCAGGAACTGCAGGTCCATCGGGTTGGTCAGCCAGGCAATCGGCTTGGCGGTCGAGCCTTGGCTGTTGAGGGTGCTGGCGTCGTCATAGGGCTTGAGGACGCGACCTTCCAGGCGACCACGCAGGCGCTTGCCCTTGAGTTCGGGGTAGATACTTTCCAGGTTGACGATGATCAGGTCGTCCGGCACGCCATACACCGGCACATGGGCCGTGGCGGTTTCGGTCAGGCTGCCGGGGTAGACCGGCTCGTAGTAGCCGGTGATCAGGCCGTTCGGAGTGTTGTCGGCCGAGCGCAGGCCAAATACATCCAGGCGCTCCTTGAGAAAACCGCGAACCGCCTCGGCATTGCCCGGCACGCTCACTGCGGCCGCACAGGTCGCGCCCCACACCGGATCGGCCTTGAGGCGTTGGCAGGCACTGCGCCAGGACTCAAAACCGGCCAGCAGGTCGCTGTCGGACACGCTTGGCAAGGCTTCCCACGGCGCGCTCACATAAGTGGCGATAGCATGGGGTTTGGGGGCTTGCGGTTGATTGGCGTCTTTGCCGCCGTCACAGCCCGCCAGCAGCGCGAAGATCGGCAGAGCCCACGCCAGGCGGCTCCAAGGTTTGAAGGTGAGATTCATATACAAGCAATTCCTGAAGCGGTCACCCGTGCATTTATGCCTGTGGGCAACCCTTATTATTAATAGGGCTATTGGTCTTTACGGGCGGGGCGAGGATACTGGCCGCCGTTCCCGTGACCTTGAAGCCATCATGACTTTTAAAAAACTGACCGTGGTATTGCTGGCCTGCCTGACGTTGTCCGCCTGTGGCGGTGTTGATCCGAACTCGCCGCTGGGTCAGCGCAAGGCGATCTTCAAGCAGATGCTCAAGACCGGCGAAGACCTGGGGGGCATGTTGCGCGGACGCATTCCGTTCGACGGCGCAAAGTTTGCCGAAGGTGCGGTCAAGCTGGACGCGTTGTCCCACGAACCGTGGAAACATTTCCCAAGCGTACGTGAAGAAGACCATACCAGCGCCAAGGATAACGTGTGGCAACAACAGGCACGTTTCCAGGAGCTGGCGCGTAACCTTGAGGCGGCCACCGGTGAACTGGTGATCGCCAGCCAAGTCCAGCCTTACAAAGCCAGCAACCTGGGGCCTGCCGTGCAGAAAGTCGAAGATGCCTGCACCGCCTGCCATAAGCAGTTCCGAGACCATTGACCGGTTTTATTTGTCGAGTTCTTCCACGGCGTCCTGCAGCTCTTTGCGCGAGTCGGCGAGCTTGTCCTTGCGCTTGTTGATCTTGTCGGCGTCGCCCTTTTTCATCGCCTTGTCGAGGTCGGCCTGACGGCGGCTGACTTCGTGCTTGGCGTCGAGCACTTTGTTTTCACGCTCTTTGCGCAAGGAGGCGTCAGTGCAGTGGGTGGTGACTTCGCTCAGGGCTTTTTCCAGGCCATCCTGCTGCTCGCTGTTGCCGTGCACCTTGGCTTGTTCGATCTGCGTGCTGATGGCCTGGCGCTTGGCGGCGCAGCCGGTGAGTGGCGAGTCTTCTTCGGCTGCCAGCAACGGTGTGGTCATGAAGCTTGCGGCGGTCAATAGGGCGAGGGGGGCGAAAAAATTCATGTGGGACTCCAAAGTCGCGATCCGATGGCAGGATGAATTCTGCCGGGGTTAAAAGTAGTTGGCCTGGGTTCAAAACCCGTCTATTCCGGCCGTACGTAATGTTTGAGCCAGCGCCTGCACTTGCGGGTCGTGAAAAAAAGCGCTGAGTTGCGCGGCGCGACCCGGGCCGATGCCGTCGGTGGCGAGCCAGGCTTGTGTGTCCCGGGCAGCCAGAGTGTGCCAGCCGCCTTCCAGGTTATTGCGTGCCGAGGGCGGTACGCCCAGGGCTTTGAGCCATTGTGCAAAAGGGCGTTGCCGGGCGCTGTGGATGTTGTCGAGCACCCGCGCACGGCTGCGGTCGCCGAAGCCGTCAATGTTAGCAAGCTCTGTCGCATCCAGGGTTAACCAATCGAGAAAGCCTGCGATTAGACCGGCCTGGATCAATATGTTCCAGGTCTCGCGGCCCATATGCGGTAAAGCCAGGCCCTGGTTGCTGCTGAGCCAGGTCAGGCGCGCGAGCAGCTGCTCCTCGCAGCCGGGGTCCAGTTGCCAGCAGCTCAAGGCATGGAACGCATGGGCGTCGGGCGCTTGCACTTGCACCCGGGTCTCGTTGCGCAGGATGACTTCGTCCAATCGGGGAATCACCTGGCCGGCCAGGCTGATGGACACCTGGTCTCCGGGGCGGATATCCAGGGTTTGCCAGCGCTTCAGGGAGCCGACGCTGACCCGGCTGATCTGCCGATCATCCAGGCGCACGGGTTCCAGTTCCAGAATGGGGGTGATGCGCCCCGTACGACCGATCTTGAATTGCACCTTGCGTACCAGTGCCAGGGCCTTGGCGGCCGGGTATTTCCAGGCGACTGCCCAGTAAGGTGCAGCGACTTGCCAGCGTTCGGCGGGTGCGCGCGCGGCTTGGTGCAGCACCACGCCATCGCTGGCGAAGGGCAGAGGCTGGTTGTACCAATAAGTGCGCCAATGCGCGGCTTCGCTGATGTGTTTGATAGGGTGGCTGTAACGCTCGCTGTCGCTGAAACCCCAGCGTGCCAGGGTCGCCAGGCGCTCGGAGAAGCTGGCCGGGCCTTCTGGCCAGGCCCAGACGAAAAGGCCGATTCCGGCGGCTTCGACGTCACTCAACTGGTGGCGATTCATCAGGCCGGCTACTTTGCTGCGGGCATTGAGCCCGCCCTGTTCCGACTGCACGTGTGCATCCAGGCGCCAGTAAAGCTCGCCTTGCAACACGACATCGATGGGCTCCGGCAGTTGCTGGATGATCGCGGCGATCTTGCTGGCGGAGGTGGACCAGTCCTGGCCGAGCACGCCATCGCCGCGACTGATGACTTGGCTCAAGCGCCCGCTGCGGTACACCAATGTCACCGCCACGCCGTCGACCTTGGGTTGAATCCAGACGTCTTGGCGGCGCCCAAGCCAGTCGGCGACGGCCGATTCATCCAGCAACTTTTCGAGGCCGGTGTGTACCACCGGATGAGGCCGCGTGCCCCGTGAACTGGCCAGAGGTGAGTCGGTGTCCGATGTGGGGTGGGGAAAACATTCGCGCCACCGGCTCAGGCGCTGGCGGGCCTGGTCGTAGAGTTCGTCACTGACGGGGGATTGGCCGAGGCGGTGGTAACGGTCATCCCACAGGTGTATTTGCCTGGCCAGGGTGTCGAACTGTGAGCGGGTCCGGTCGGTGCAGTCTTCGGCCGTGACCCACAAAGGTAGAGCACTCAGCAGTAAAACCATCAGCAAGCGCATCATGAGCATCCTTGCTCGAAAAGGGTGCCCAGCCTAAGTGATCCACGCAGCCACAAAAAAGCCCCGAACGAGCGGGGCTTTTTACTGGGTGTTTCGGCTTACTTGAACAGGCCGCCCAAGGCTTTCACCGCGTCGTTGTTCTGTGCCTTGGCCTGCTGCTTTTGCTGGCTGGCGTCGACTTTGGCCTGGGACTCGGCGAGTTTGTTGCAACCTTTGTTGACTTGTTCCAGCGCAGCCTCAAAGGCCTTCACTTTCAAAACGTCGTTCTGAGCATTGGCTGCATCGATCTTGGCTTGCAGGTCTTTGGCGTGTTGCTGGCAATCGCCGGAATTACCGCCGCCCAGTTGGGAGCTCAGGGCACCGCTCAGTGCGCTCAGGTCCGCGGCGTGAGCCGGCAGGGTGAACAGGCTGAGCAGAAGGGCGGCAGGGGCGAGCGTGGAAATGCGCATGAAAAACCTCAATGTTCGATTGCCTGCGCGCTTATCCGTCCCGGGCGGGCGCAGTGCAATATCCAGATGGAGGTGAAGGGCCCGAGAGGGCGCGGATTCTAGAGGGCCATTATTTGGCCTGCAAGGTTTGGATCCAAAATATTTGACCGTTGTGCGTAAACCTGCGGGCAATAAAAAGCCCCGCCGGGCTAACCGGCGGGGCCTTGGGTACTGCGAGCGATTACAAACCGGCAGCGGTGCGCAGGTCGTTGGCGCGGTCGGTTTTTTCCCAGGTGAAGGTGGTGAAGGTGTCGTCGCCGACGGTCTTCTGTGCAGGTGTACGGCCGAAGTGGCCATAGGCTGCGGTTTCCTGGTACATCGGATGCAGCAGGTCGAGCATGGTGGTGATCGCGTAAGGGCGCAGGTCGAAGATTTCGCGTACCAGCTTGATGATCTTGTCGTCGCTGATCTTGCCGGTGCCGAAAGTATTCAGCGAGATCGACGTAGGCTGCGCTACACCGATGGCGTAGGACACTTGAATCTCGCAACGCTCGGCCAGGCCGGCGGCGACGATGTTCTTGGCCACGTAACGACCGGCGTAGGCCGCCGAGCGGTCAACCTTGGATGGGTCTTTGCCCGAGAACGCGCCACCGCCGTGACGGGCCATGCCGCCGTAGCTGTCGACGATGATCTTGCGACCGGTGAGGCCGCAGTCGCCCACCGGGCCACCGATGATGAACTGGCCGGTCGGGTTGATGTGGAACTGGGTGTCTTTGCTCAGCAGTTCGGCAGGCAGCACGTGCTTGACGATCAGTTCCATCACGCCTTCACGCAGGTCGGCGTAGGACACGTCCGGGTTGTGTTGGGTCGACAATACAACAGCGTCGATACCGACCACCTTGCCGCCGTCGTAGCGGCAGGTCACCTGGGACTTGGCGTCCGGGCGCAGCCATGGCAGCAGGCCGGATTTACGGGCTTCGGCCTGGCGCTGTACCAACTGGTGCGAGAAGGTGATCGGTGCCGGCATCAGCACGTCGGTCTCGTTGCTGGCGTAGCCGAACATCAGGCCCTGGTCGCCCGCGCCTTGATCTTCCGGCTTGGCACGGTCCACGCCCTGGTTTATGTCGGGGGACTGCTTGCCGATGATGTTCATCACGCCGCAGGTGGCGCCGTCGAAGCCGACGTCGGAGCTGTTGTAGCCGATGTCGGTGATCACATCACGGACGATCTGCTCCAGGTCGACCCAGGCCGAAGTGGTCACTTCGCCAGCGATGATCGCTACACCGGTTTTCACCAGGGTCTCGCACGCCACGCGGGCGAACTTGTCTTGAGCAATGATGGCGTCCAGCACCGCATCAGAAATCTGGTCGGCGATTTTGTCCGGATGCCCTTCAGACACGGACTCGGAGGTGAAAAGGGAGTATTCGCTCATCTCGATGTTTTCCTGATATTTACCGATGGTGAGTGTCGCCAGCCGGTCGCTGAAAGTGGCGAACCTGGATCTGGAAACCATTACGTAAACCTACATAGAGGCTTTCCCCGGGAACGAGTCCCGCAGCGGTGGCCCAACGGGCCAGATCGTCCTGTTCAAAACCCAACCAGAGATCACCGCAGGCCTCCCTGGCCCAATTCTGGTTGTGGCTGCATAGATCCGTAACCAGCAGGCTACCGCCGGGGTGCAGCAACCCGGCCATTTGCTTGAGGGCGTCGGCGGGGGCGGCGAAATGGTGCAAGACCATATTCAGTACCACGCAGTCGGCCCGCAGGCTGGTGTGATTCAGGGCGTCAGCCAACTGCAGGCTGACATTGCCCAGTGCCTCGCGCTCGCATAACTGGCGCGCCAGCTCGAGCATGGCCGGGCTGTTGTCCAGCGCGGTGACCTGCTTGAAGCGGCGCGCCAGCTCCGGCAGGAAACCGCCATCGCCAGGGCCGACTTCCAGTGCGCTCGCCTCTTCACTGAAGCTCAGCTTGTCCAACAACGCCAGTACGCTCTCGCGGTACTGGGGCAAACCGGCGATCAGGTCCTGCTGGGCGCGAAACTTCTCGGCTACCCGTGAGAAAAAGTCCTGGCTGGCAGCGGCGCGTTGCCCGTGCACTTGAGCGATACGCGCCTGTACATCCGTCGGCAGCCCGAGGTTGTCCACCTCCTCCAGCAAGGCCGCGTGCAGCTTGCCGCCGAGCAGTTCGGTGTGGGGCAGGGCGCGGCGGTAGAAGATCGCATTGCCTTCACGGCGGGTGGCCACCAGTTCGGCCTGGGCCAGCACCTTCAAGTGGTGGCTCATGCCCGACTGGCCGATGGCGAAGATCTGCGCCAGTTCCAGTACACCGAAGGAGTCGTTGGCCAGTGCACGCAATACGTTCAGGCGCAGCGGATCACCAGCGGCCTTGCACAAGGCTGCCAGTTCATCGCCGTCGTCTGGGCGCAGGGAGGGCACGGGTAGGTTCATAAGGCCAGCAGTCTAGTGGTGGGGGGAGGTCCCCGCAAGGTCAATATCAAAAAGTTTTGATATTGAACGATAAGTGGCGGTTATAAGCAGTCGGTATAGTCTTGGGACGAACCGGTGAAAGGTTTCTGCAGGCGATTGCCGCTTAAAGCACAGGAAAAACACCGCCAAGTGACTATCTGTCATTGCCCGCAGGCGGTGGCTGAGGGAAAATGCCGGTCCTTTTTTCCGTTTCTTTTATTCATTGTCTATTCAAAATCCCCAGGAGATCAGCGATGCCCAGCCGTCGTGAGCGTGCCAACGCCATTCGTGCCCTCAGCATGGATGCCGTGCAAAAAGCCAACAGCGGCCATCCCGGTGCCCCGATGGGCATGGCGGATATCGCCGAGGTACTTTGGCGTGACTACCTGAAGCACAACCCGAGCAACCCGTCGTTCGCCGACCGTGACCGCTTCGTGCTGTCCAACGGCCATGGCTCGATGCTGATCTACTCGCTGCTGCACCTGACCGGCTACGACGTCACCATCGATGACCTCAAGAGCTTCCGCCAACTGCACAGCCGCACTCCGGGCCACCCGGAATTCGGCTACACCCCAGGCGTGGAGACCACCACCGGCCCCCTGGGCCAGGGCCTGGCGAACGCCGTCGGCTTTGCGCTGGCTGAAAAAGTACTGGGCGCACAGTTCAACCGCCCTGGCCACGACATCGTCGACCACCACACCTATGTGTTCCTGGGTGATGGCTGCATGATGGAAGGCATTTCCCACGAAGTCGCTTCCCTGGCCGGCACCCTGGGCCTGGGCAAGCTGATTGCCTTCTACGATGACAACGGCATCTCCATCGACGGCGAAGTCGAAGGCTGGTTCACCGATGACACCCCGAAGCGTTTCGAAGCCTACAACTGGCAGGTGATCCGCAACGTCGACGGCCACGACCCGGAAGAAATCAAGACCGCTATCGATACCGCTCGCAAGAGCGCGCAGCCAACCCTGATCTGCTGCAAGACCACCATCGGTTTCGGCTCGCCGAACAAGCAAGGCAAGGAAGACTGCCACGGCGCCCCGCTGGGTGACGCGGAAATCGCCTTGACCCGCGAAGCGCTGAAGTGGAACCACGGCCCGTTTGAAATTCCTGCCGACATCTATGCCGAGTGGGACGCCAAGGAAAAGGGCCTGGCCACTGAAGCCGAATGGGATCAGCGTTTCGCTGCCTACTCCGCCCAGTTCCCTGAGTTGGCCAACGAACTGGTACGCCGCCTGGCCGGTGACCTGCCTGCCGATTTTGCGGAAAAAGCCTCGGCCTACATCGCCGAAGTCGCGGCCAAGGGCGAGACCATCGCCAGCCGTAAAGCCAGCCAGAACACCCTGAATGCCTTCGGCCCGCTGCTGCCTGAGATCCTCGGCGGTTCGGCTGACCTGGCCGGTTCCAACCTGACCCTGTGGAAAGGTTGCAAAGGTGTCTCGGCTGAAGATGCCAGCGGCAACTACATGTACTACGGCGTGCGCGAGTTCGGTATGAGCGCCATCATGAACGGCGTGTCGCTGCACGGCGGCCTGGTGCCTTACGGCGCGACCTTCCTGATGTTCATGGAATACGCACGCAACGCCGTGCGCATGGCCGCGCTGATGAAGAAGCGTGTAATCCATGTGTACACCCACGACTCCATCGGCCTGGGCGAAGACGGCCCGACGCACCAGCCGGTCGAGCAACTGACCAGCCTGCGCACCACGCCGAACCTGGACACCTGGCGCCCTGCCGACGCGGTGGAATCCGCGGTGGCCTGGAAGCATGCGATCGAGCGCAAGGACGGCCCATCGGCGCTGATCTTCTCGCGTCAGAACCTGCAGCACCAGGTGCGTACCGACGCGCAGATCGCCGACATCAGCCGCGGCGGCTACGTGCTCAAGGACTGCGCCGGCGAGCCGGAACTGATCCTGATCTCCACCGGTTCCGAAGTGGGCCTCACGGTTCAGGCTTATGACAAGCTGACCGAGCAAGGCCGCAAGGTTCGTGTTGTTTCGATGCCTTGCACCAGCGTGTTCGAAGCCCAGGACGCGAGCTACAAGCAATCGGTATTGCCGCTGCAAGTCGGCGCGCGCATTGCCATCGAAGCGGCTCACGCCGACTACTGGTACAAGTACGTGGGCCTGGAAGGCCGTGTGATCGGCATGACCACCTACGGTGAGTCGGCGCCGGCGCCAGCGTTGTTCGAAGAGTTCGGCTTCACCCTGGAGAACATCCTGGGCCAGGCTGAAGAGCTGCTGGAAGACTAAAAGCACGTCTCCTTGTAGGAGCGAGCTTGTTGTGGCGAGGGAGCTTGCTCCCGCTGGGCTGCGAAGCGGCCCCAAACCGTGCGATCGATATGTGTCAGATACACTTCGTCAACCGGTCTGGGAGTGCTTCGCACTCCAGCGGGAGCAAGCTCCCTCGCCACGCAAGCTCGCTCCTACAATGGTTTATGTCGCCCACACTACGAGAACCCCATGCCTCAACCGCGTCCCTACAAAGTTGCACTCAACGGCTACGGCCGCATTGGTCGTTGCGTCTTGCGTGCTCTGTTCGAGCGAGGGGCGGCGGCTGGCTTTGAAATTGTCGCGATCAACGATCTGGCCGACATGGCCAGTATTGAATACCTGACACGCTTTGACTCCACCCACGGCCGCTTCCCTGGCGAAGTGCGGGTTGACGGCGATTGTCTGCACATTAATGGCAACTGCGTGAAAGTGCTGCGCAGTGCCACCCCCGAGGGCATCGACTGGGCGGCGCTGGGCGTCGACCTGGTGTTGGAATGCTCCGGTGCCTACCACACCCGTGGCGATGGCCAGCGGTTCCTCGACGCTGGCGCGCCACGCGTGCTGTTTTCCCAGCCGATGGCCAGCGAGGCGGATGTCGACGCCACCATCGTCTACGGCATCAACCAGGATTGCCTGACCGGTGATGAGTTGCTGGTGTCCAACGCCTCCTGTACCACCAACTGCAGCGTGCCGCTGTTGCGCCTGCTGGATCAGGCGATTGGCCTGGATTATGTGTCGATCACCACGATTCACTCGGCGATGAACGACCAGCCGGTGATTGACGCCTACCATCACGAAGACCTGCGCCGCACACGATCGGCGTTCCAGTCGGTGATTCCGGTGTCCACCGGCCTGGCCCGTGGGATCGAGCGCCTTTTGCCGGAACTTGCCGGGCGAATCCAGGCCAAAGCCGTACGGGTGCCGACGGTGAACGTGTCCTGCCTGGATATCACCATGCAGACCGTCAGCGACACCGATGCGACGGAGGTCAACCGGATCCTGCGTGATGCCGCCACCCGCGGCCCGCTCAAAGGCTTGCTGGCCTACACCGAGTTGCCCCACGCCAGTTGTGATTTCAACCATGACCCGCATTCGGCGATTGTCGATGCCAGCCAGACCCGCGTTTCCGGCCCCAGGCTGGTGAACATCCTGGCCTGGTTCGACAACGAATGGGGCTTTGCCAACCGCATGCTGGATGTTGCCGAACACTATCTGCACATCGCTTCTAAACAACCTCAACAGTAATTCAGGAACTGCGACCCATGACCGTGTTGAAGATGACCGACCTCGATCTGCAAGGTAAGCGCGTACTGATCCGCGAAGACCTCAACGTCCCAGTCAAGGACGGTGTTGTCACCAGCGATGCGCGAATCCTGGCCTCGCTGCCGACCATCAAGCTGGCCCTGGAAAAAGGCGCGGCCGTGATGGTGTGCTCCCACCTGGGCCGTCCGACCGAAGGTGAGTTCTCCGCCGAAAACAGCCTCAAGCCGGTGGCCGACTACCTGAGCAAGGCCCTGGGCCGCGACGTGCCGCTGGTAGCTGACTACCTGGGTGGCGTTGAGGTTAAAGCGGGCGATATCGTGCTGTTCGAAAACGTGCGCTTCAACAAGGGCGAGAAAAAGAACAGCGACGAACTGGCCCAGCAATACGCGGCCCTGTGCGACGTGTTCGTGATGGACGCCTTCGGCACCGCTCACCGTGCCGAAGGTTCGACCCACGGCGTGGCCAAGTTCGCCAAGGTCGCGGCGGCCGGCCCACTGCTGGCGGCTGAACTGGATGCACTGGGCAAGGCCCTGGGCGCGCCGGCGCAACCGATGGCCGCCATCGTGGCCGGTTCCAAAGTGTCCACCAAACTGGACGTGCTCAACAGCCTGAGCCAGATCTGCAACCAGCTGATCGTCGGCGGCGGTATCGCCAACACCTTCCTGGCCGCTGCCGGCCACCCGGTAGGCAAGTCGCTGTATGAGCCGGACCTGCTGGACACCGCCCGCGCCATCGCCGCCAAGGTCAGCGTGCCGTTGCCGGTCGACGTGGTGGTTGCCAAGGAGTTCGCCGAGAGCGCCGCAGCCACCGTCAAGCTGATCGCTGACGTGGCCGCCGACGACATGATCCTGGATATCGGCCCGCAAACCGCGGCTAATTTCGCCGAACTGCTGAAAGCTTCCCGGACCATCCTGTGGAACGGTCCGGTCGGCGTGTTCGAATTCGACCAGTTCGGCAACGGCACCAAAGTGCTGGCCAAGGCGATTGCTGAAAGCGCGGCGTTCTCCATCGCCGGTGGCGGCGACACCCTGGCGGCCATCGATAAATATGGCGTTGCTGATCAAATTTCCTACATTTCTACCGGTGGTGGCGCGTTCCTCGAGTTCGTCGAGGGTAAGGTGCTGCCGGCCGTGGAAGTGCTGGAAACCCGAGCCAAAGGTTAAGGCGCGTGATCCGGAAAAGGAGCATTCCCATGATCAAGTCGCTGGCATTGGTGATGACCGCAGGCCTGTTGGCCGCCTGCGGTAGTACGCCACGTGTGGCGCCCGAGGCGGACAAAGCCGATGCGCCTCGCAAACACAGTTGCTACCAGGCTGACTGGCAAGCCGAAACCATGCCGGTGATCAACAAGCGCATCGGCAACGAGCGGCTGGAGAAATACGACGCCGCGCCCAACGGTCAGGAACAGGGTTGCCCTTGACGGGTCTGATCAACTAACCGACAGCAGCAGGGGCCCTTGGGCCTGCGTTCGAGGATTGGCAATGAAAGGCGTTTTCGCCCTCACGGCACTGGCCCTGTTGGCCGGTTGCAGCAGCATGAACATGTTCAACAAGGCAGAGCCTGCCGATAAGTGGACCACCTGGACCTGCGACAGCAAGGCTGAGGTCAACTGGCGCTTCGCGAACCAGGCTCGTTCCGAGGTGGATGTACGTCTCGGGGGTTCCGAGCAGGTTTACCGCCTCAAACAAGAGGTTGCCGCCTCGGGCGTGCTGTACAGCGACGGTCAATTGGCGTTTCACACTAAAGGTGAGGAAGGCCTGGTCTACTGGGTTGCGACTGACGATTTGATCGGGCGCGGCTGCAAGGCCCAGTAACTGGAGCGCGGTCTCGAAGGTCATGAGATCCAAATGTGGGAGGGGGCTTGCCCCCGATAGCGGTGGGTCAGTCAAGAGATTCATCACTGGGAGGCTGCCATCGGGAGCAAGCCCCCTCCCACATGAGATTCGGTTCAAAACTGGAACTTGAGTCGCGCCCATCAGAAATAACGATTCAGCAGGCCAGGCGTGCAAAACCTGACCGGCAATAACTTGAATAGCGGCCTGCGCTACGGCAGGCTTGCACGATTAACGACCCTCGATCGGGAGAGACAACACAATGGCACTTATCAGCATGCGTCAAATGCTGGACCACGCAGCCGAGTTCGGCTACGGCGTCCCAGCCTTTAACGTCAACAACCTTGAGCAGATGCGCGCCATCATGGAAGCCGCTGACAAGACCGACTCCCCCGTGATCGTCCAGGCTTCGGCCGGTGCCCGCAAATACGCTGGCGCGCCGTTCCTGCGTCACCTGATCCTTGCCGCGATCGAAGAATTCCCGCACATCCCGGTGTGCATGCACCAGGACCACGGCACCAGCCCTGATGTGTGCCAGCGCTCCATTCAACTGGGCTTCAGCTCGGTAATGATGGACGGCTCCCTCGGCGAAGACGGCAAGACCCCGACCGACTACGAGTACAACGTACGCGTGACCCAACAAACCGTGGCCATGGCTCACGCCTGCGGCGTCTCGGTTGAAGGTGAGCTGGGCTGCCTGGGCTCCCTGGAAACCGGCATGGCCGGCGAAGAAGACGGTATCGGCGCCGAAGGCGTGCTGGATCACAGCCAGATGCTGACCGACCCGGAAGAAGCCGCCGACTTCGTGAAAAAGACCCAGGTGGATGCCCTGGCCATCGCCATCGGCACCAGCCACGGCGCCTACAAGTTCACCAAGCCACCGACCGGCGACGTGCTGGCCATCGACCGCATCAAGGAAATCCACAAGCGCATCCCCAACACCCACCTGGTGATGCACGGTTCTTCCTCGGTACCGCAAGAGTGGCTGGCGATCATCAACCAGTACGGCGGCGACATCAAGGAAACCTACGGCGTACCGGTTGAAGAAATCGTCGAAGGCATCAAGTACGGCGTGCGCAAGGTCAACATCGACACCGACCTGCGCCTGGCCTCCACCGGTGCGATGCGTCGCCTGATGGCGACCAACCCGAGCGAGTTCGACCCACGTAAGTTCTTCGGCGCCACCGTAACGGCAATGCGCGACGTGTGCATCGCTCGCTACGAAGCGTTCGGCACGGCCGGTAATGCTTCGAAGATCAAGCCGATCTCGTTGGAAGCGATGTACCAGCGGTATTTGAAAGGTGAGTTGAACGCCAAGGTGAATTGAGCCTCAGGTGTTTGAAAAGAAGCCCGCAGTGATGCGGGTTTTTTTCGGCCGACGAATGAGCAATCAGTTATTAGGTGGGCGAAAATTGATATCTGGCCTTCGCCTGTAAACACAAGAAAATGAGTTTGACTGGGATCTGTAAAAAGTTAATTTAATGAGTGTATACGGTGGGTGATCTCTGAACTTTGAATTTGTACGTTAAGCTGTCGTAATGGTTAACTTTGAAAAACATTTGTTATCCGGGATGATGCGTCCACTGACATGGATTTAGTTATTAGTGGTATGTGATCTAGAACTTCACGCCGGAACCTGTAGTAATGAAGGCGTGAAGCCTAGATCGGTAAATACTTTGGTAGTTTTTTGATGTGAGTGGTGAGTTGGTTATTGTCCTAAATGTTTGCAATTTAAGGGATTATTAAATTCAAGATAAGAGCAGGTGTACCCCTGCGGCTAGTGGTGAAATGGGTAGCGCTGAAATAAAGGCGATACATGCCTTTGGCGAAGTCGTAGCCGCTGCCGTCTTCTTGATCATCGTCATAGTCATCGTCATCGTCTTCATCGCCAACATCCTGGCTGATATTACTTCCACTAACTTCATATGACCCTGCTGTTACAGAATGTGGTCCGCCTCCCGGTGGGATTGGAGATTCATGAATTGTATAATATTGGTGTCCATCTTTGATATAAGAAGTGAATTTTGTGAGTGCATATGCGGTGCTGAGATAGCTATCTGGTAGCTCAAATGACTTGATTTTATCCAAGGGGTAAGTTGTATTTGCTGTGGTGCCGTCGAGTTCAAGTGTTAATGTTTTTGTAGCTTTATCAAGAGATTTTATTATTCCAGAAGTTGCTCTAACCCTACCATTTACGTCAGCGACGAAGCTTACATGGGACTCTACATCAAGAACTACGCTCACAACTGTTTTTTTAGCGTTCATGATCATATTCCTTTTTGTCGTTTGTTTTCTGTTGATACGTTTGTTTTGTGTGGTTCCTGTGATGCTTATGGTTGTTTTAATCAGGGTCGCGAATCGTGGTGATGTAATTTTGATAAAGATTCGAATTAAAAGTTAGTCATGGTTAGAGGGCCTCCTGCTAAGGGCTGTTGTGGTGTGTGATTGAAAAACCATAGATGAATTTTGATCGAAGAGATCCCTGGTTTGGAAACTGGCATGCACCAAATTCGGTGATAGGCAGTTGTTTATAATTAATCTAGAGTATGATTCTTGAGAAGGTAACTGTGAATGTTGACAGGTGTTTAGAATTTATTGTTTTAAGTAGTTGTCATATGTGTTTTATTTTGGTATATAAGTCTGTAATAGGCGTGATGTTGAGTTTTCATGAGGTTGTTTAGACGATAGAGATCTTTCGTGTATCGCTCTGAAGTCGATCTCAGCATCCACAAGTCATAGAATTTTTTGAAGGCGGTATTATTTCCAGCGTCATTTGATCGGCTGAGCTACGCTAATGTGATTTGAATTTCAGGTATTTGAAGAAAGCCCGCAATAATGCGGGCTTTTTTGTGGCTGAATATCTGGTTAAGCTGGATTTTAATCAAAGTAGTCAATGTTGGTCGGTCAGGCGTTCGAAAAGAGACGGATGATTTAGGGTTTTTTAACTTGCAGGTATTTAGAGAGTATTGCATAGACCGTATAGTTTGCACTGGCGGCAGGCGTTGATATGCTTCCATATAGGTCCCAATTTCCTTCGTCTAGAATCTCCATTTCTTTTTGGGGGAAGTATATTGCGCCGGAGAGTTCGTATGTCAATGTGAATTGGTAAGCTAAAGTAGTGCCTTTAGTCAGGTTGTCTATATAGATATCTACTATATAACCTTTTTTGATCAGCGCCGATGGTGCAGTTCGAATCATGAGTCCTGAGGTATTTGAGTGGGTGGCGTAGTTTTTATTATTAACTGTGTAGTCAACACATGCAGGATTTTTTCTGTCAATACCAATGATAGTCTCAGTAAAAGGCGTATTGGCATTCGCGTCGGTGCTGTAGAGAAGCTCAAGTTGTGGGAAAACCTTGTATGTTGGCGTGGCCATGATGATCACCTTATGGGTGTGTGAGGTATTATCTTAGTCTCGGTAATGAGGCTTTCAACTGTGAACTCTGACAGTTGACAGGGCTGATTTTTCTGTGCGCTTAATTTTTGATTCATTTTTGAAGTTAACAGGAGCCATTGATAGATAAACAAGATAAGAGTACATACAGAAGGGGCTTCAGCACAGGCTGGAGCCTGATTAGAAAGCGCGCCAATTGATTCAGAAAATAATTTAACTTAGGGTGCGAGCGCTTTAAGCTAGGTTTTTGTAATGTGCGAGTTAGGGCACTATAAACGTAATTCCAAAAAAATAACTGACGTGGAATATATGCGGGCTTCCAGGCGTTCCAGAGGCACAGGATATCTCAAACACGTGGTCTAACATTTTTCTTGCGTCGGTAAAGGGTATTTGGAACTTGGTATTTTGAGCGACGCTGTTTGTTCCAGGCATAATTCCTACCGGGATTGTTGCATAAGGCGTTGTGCTAGGAGTTGCTGTGGGTGTTCGGTCTATGTAAATCTCTATAACGTCTCCTGGCCGAAAACTAGAGTGGCTGGGGATAAGAAAGTCAATCGGCGTGTTGTTTGCTATGTCAGCAATTGGATTGGAGGTGAAGAAGGGCGGCGACGGAAATTGTTTTGGGTTTACCAGTTGCGGGGCTTGGCCTGCGCCGAATGGGCGTTGAGGAAGAGTTGTCATGAGATAATCTCGAATATAAGGTTGGGGTTAATAAGTTTGGCTATGTCTCGGTATCAAAAACTAATCTCTAGGTTGGCAATTTTAAACCCGCTGTACGGCTCTGATGCCGCAATTAAAGCTATCTTGCATAAAGAGGTTTAGGTGCGCGTTACAGAGTTTGCTCGAATTAACAATGTACAATGTGTAGCTGTTGAGTGTTATGTGCTAGTTTTAACCATACTCTAGCTCTTGCTGTTGTAGGTATGTTGTTTCGATTATACGTCGTGCTGGTACGGTAAATTGGCTGAAGATGGAATATGTCGATTGTGGATGGTCCTGTTGTAGTAATGACGTGTGAGACCGAGCCGTCTTCCAGTTGTATCGGTATTTGGAGAATAGAGTCTTCTGAGGCTATATATGTAATAGTGTCTACATCATAAATCGTGAAGTTGTAAGTTCTTCCATCTTTTGTTTTAAAATATATGTTCTTGGTTTGTGGGTCTGCCCAGATGTCCGTTGAAATAAAATTTCCTTGTGCTGTCCTTATCTCAAGCTGCTCACCTGGTTCAGGTGATAGATAAATGTTAGTTAGATAAGAAGAGAATGCCATGGTCGCCTCGGCTTTAAACTCTAAAAATATGGGAGGGAAATCCCTCCCAAAAAATATTTGGGTTTCAGCTTCCTTGCGTCGTCAGATAGAGAACAGGTGTTGGTCTCAATGCTGAGGGGGTCGTAAGGTCAATTGCCAGTAGGAAGGTGCAATCCTTTACGAGGAATGCACGGGGTCTCCCTCCCGTCGTTGGACCTACCACTATTATACTTGCGGCCTTTTGATCTAAACCTACTAGGTTCACGTTTTCATACAAAGTTGCGTTTGCTATAAACGTGACTGGGTCATTAATTTCCAGTGCTATACTGGCGTCTGCATTGCATGTGGTTTGCATGTGTTAATCCTCAGAGTCTTTAAGAAACTTGATTAGTGATGGCAATAATCGGTTGCGAAAGATCTATTTTTCTACCCCATATCGAGAACTGTGAACCGGGTGCGTTAATGTAAGGATTTTGGTAAAAGTTGTTTTCATAGTTGTTGATGACTGAGTACGGAGCATTAATGTAGATTCGGTTTGTTTTAGTGTCGATTGTAGTATTAACTCCCGACTCCTCAGTTACTTCAATTGTTGAGTTGGCCATGTTTACGGACTTTAGGTAGCATTTGCGTGGTACTTTTCCAAACAGGCCAGTCAATAACAAGCAACCTAGCGGCGTGAAAGTTATTCCCACTGTAGGTGCAGGTTGTGGCGCAGGTTGTGGCACTGACGGGTAGATAACAGGGCCATTGTTGAAGACCGTTGAACCCGGAGCGTAGATAATTGCCATGTTGGAACTCCTATACGTAGGTGAGCCTTGATATTGGTACCAATGGAACCTGATGGATACTGTTAGAAATAACAGTTGTATATATTTTTTTGCGATAAAAATATTTTTGATATGATTTTAAGGGCTGAGGAATTTTTTTGGGAACTTGAAAAGTGATATGTGCCTCAGCACTTTTAATTTGGGTTTGTTTCAAGAAAGCGTTTACTGAGATATGTATCGTATTGATAATGGAAAAATATTGAATCGTGCGGAGGGTGAAGGGGGGATTTCGAGGGGAAGTTAAAGGCTCGATACTCGAGACAAATGCCTAGAAAACAGCATTGAAATTAGTCGATCATGCGTTTGCTGCCACGCCGGTGAGATGTAATTCTTACGGATTTCTACCCTTGATGGGTGTGAGGAGTGATTTATTTGAAGCGATTTTTGAAATAGAATTGATTAACTGAACCTCCAGATCATTGCCAATGATGCTACTGCTACTGTTCCATTTGAATTGGTTTGTACGTAATAACAGTCATAGTCGCCTAGTGGAGGGGGCGCGAAATTTTGAATTTCGGCAGCGTATCGCGCCACATTGGCAGACAATAATAAGTTGAGGTCAGCCTGAGTGAATGTTTTTGTATGAAATGGAGCGGCTGCGGGCGGACCTGAAACAGGGTCCAAATAGAAATCCATCCTGTCTCCTACTCTAGTGTTGACATGAAGGAAGGTCGTTAAACCCAAGAGACTTAGCGATAACACGATAAGCGGTGCGTACCCTGCCGCAGGTGTCATGACTGGCAGGCCATTGATCGATGTCGCCGAAATTGCAGACGTTATCGGTTGAAGTGGATAAGGAGAAATCGCCGTCAGTGTGGTCATGAATTTATTCCTGTCTTTATAGCGATAGCTATGTCGCCTGGGAGTATTTGCTCATAGGTTTTCGAGTGGTTAAATATTACTGGTGTGTAGTATTTAAAATACTATCTTCATTTTGCTCTCTATGAACCTGTTAATATTCACAGTTCTTTATGGTTTTTTGCTATATCTAATTCGAATTTCTATTCAAAACGTGCTTCGAGAGAGCTTTCAGATCCCGTAGGTAGTGTGTCGTGAGAGAGTAGTAGGGTGTGATCTCCGTCGCTGAAATTGAACGCTACGAAGGTTGAGATTATGAGAGGTAGAACAAAGCTTCAGGGGCGGTCTGAGAGCTTAGTACTACTGATGGCTCATTAGCTTTAGCTCGCTGACACTGTGTTCCAACAGGCAGGCGTGGATATCCGGTAGTGGGGCGTCGCTATCGATGAGCAGAACAGGGGTGTCGGTTGCCGATTCAGTGCAAGGCATGAACCGGCAAGGTGGCAGTTGGCTTCATGGAACATTCTTAACTCAGGAGAAGAATAGCCACCGTTTGCTGCGAACAGGCAAATGAGATCAACCGTGGGAGCCAAGCTTGCCGCGATAGAAGGGTGTCAGTCACTTGAAGAAGTTGGCTGATACTCCGATTGCAGGCAAGCCCGGCGTCACAGAGGGTTTAAGAAACTGGATTCATCGAGGTGCAATCCTTGGGATCACAGGACCATTCACTCGTGATCAATATCCAACTTGGCAAACGTCACCCGCGCGCCTTCCTTGCTATCCCCACTGTTGTCCTGCACATACACCCCCGCCTTGAAGTACAACGGCTTGTTCCCCCACGCCGCGCCGATTCGCTCGTTCCACTCTCCGTCCGCGGCATACACGCTGAGCAGGCCGGCTTTGTTGAGGTTGATCACGTAGGTAAAACTCTTCTCCAGCGGCACATTCGACGCGATGGTTACCACGCGGCCTTCGCCGTCGTCCGGGCGCATGCGCACCTTGGCGACGATGTTGCCGGTCTGGGTCTTTTCCTTGAACTGGTATTCGAGTTTGATCAGCGGCTTCTGGCTGTCATAGGCATGAATCTGCCCGATCACGACTTTACCGGACGACGGCACCTGGTTGACCTCCAGGGTCGCGCGCAGGAAGTTGTTCGCTTCTGGGTAGGTCCAGTTTCGCAGCCTTCCGTCGGCATAGGTTTCACGTAATTCGCTGCGGGGGTAGATGGCGTTTTCGGTGCGGGTGCCGGTCACCGGTGTCCAGAATTGCACGTTGCTGCCTTCGGCCTGGAAGTACTGGTCCTTGAAGCCGCTGACCAGCTTCGGTGTGTCGATAGTCGCGGGCGGGGAGCCGACAGGAATGCTCAGGTTCCAGGTGGAAAGGTCGATCATGGTGTTGGCCTTATTACAGGGGTTGAAGGCTTTAGCCCGAGGGCTGCACGGGTTCTTTATAGGTCGGTTCAAACCGATTGTTAAATACTTGTTGGCAATTTTTTGGCGCCAATGGAATGCCAAAAAGCCATGTGTCCCATACCGCGTGGCCTGCAGGGCTGTACCGTTAGTCGGCTTCCTGGCTATTGGCGCAATGATGGTATCGACGTCGCTTCTGCTTTTTTAGAACCGGGTCTAGAGTGAGACCTCAGTGTTTGTCCGGTTTTAGTCTTAGAAGTGACCGGTGCAGCCCTTCAAGGAAGAGAAGTAGCATGGATTGTGCTCCACACCACGGCGATGGCAGTTCGGTTCTTTTGGTGGTCGATGACTACCCGGAAAATCTCATCAGCATGCGTGCATTGTTGCAGCGCGAAGACTGGCGGGTGATTACCGCCGCTTCCGGCCTGGAAGCCCTCGAATTATTGCTGGCCCACGAGATCGATCTGGTATTGCTGGACGTGCGCATGCCCGGCATGGATGGCTTTGAAGTGGCGCGCCTGATGCGCGGCAGCCAGCGTACGCGAATGACCCCGATCATCTTCCTCACCGCCCATGCCCAATCGCCCGACGCAGTGCAGGAAGGCTATGCCAGCGGTGCCATCGATTACCTGTTCAAACCCTTTGACCCGAATATCCTCAAGCCCAAAGTGCAGGCACTGTTGGAACACCAGCGTAACCGGCGCTCCTTGCAGCGCCTGAGCCTTGAGCTGGAGGCTGCCCGTGCCTTCAATGCCTCGGTGCTGGACAACGCTGCCGAGGGTATTTTGGTGGTGGGTGAGGGCAGTGTCATCCAGTATGCCAACCCGGCGATTTCACGCTTGCTCAACGCTACGATGGCTGAGTTGCAGGGTGAAAGTTTCCTGAGTTTCCTGCAAAAGCCTCACGTGCCTGCCTGGTTGGGTTTCCCGATGTACGAGGCGTATCGCAAAGGCGAAACGTGGCGCCAGCACGACGCGATCTTGCGCACCCGTCGCGGCCAGCAAGTGCCGGTGGCCTTGTCTTGTGCGCCTCTGCCCGCTGAGCAGAGGGCCATGGTGGTGACGGTGCTCGACATGTCGGAAGTGCGCCATCTGCATCAACAGTTGGAGTTCCAGGCCGTCACCGATCCGTTGACCGGGCTGTTGAACCGGCGCGGTTTCCAGCAGGCGGTGGAAAGCACCCTGGCGCGCAGCGAGCGCAGTGATCAATCACTGGTGTTGCTGTACCTGGACCTCGACGGGTTCAAGCGGGTCAACGATACCTTGGGCCATGACGCCGGTGACCGTGTACTGCGTTGGGTCTCGGAACAGATGCAGGCGTGTCTGCGTTCCTATGACATTCTCGGGCGCATGGGCGGGGATGAGTTCACCGCGTTGTTGGAGCTGGAATTTCCGGAACAAGCGGCGAAAATCTCGGAAAAACTGATCGAGCGCGTGTCTGTCAGCCAACACGTCGACGGCTTGGATGTGATGCTCGGGGCCTGCATCGGGATTGCGACGTACCCGGATTGCGGTGCCGACCTGAGCGGCCTGCTGCGAGCGGCGGATATCGCCATGTACGAAGCCAAGCGCGCCGGCCGCCAGCAGTATCGTTACTACGATAAAGACATGAACGGCCGCGCGCGCTCACGGCTGATGCTCGAAGACAGTGTGCGCACGGCGATCCAGAACAAAGAGTTCACCTTGGTGTTCCAGCCGCAGGTGTCGTTGGAGGATGGGCGTTTGCGTGGCTTCGAGGCCCTGTTGCGCTGGCAGCACCCGAGCGTCGGCGACGTGCCGCCGGGGCTGTTTCTACCGTTGCTGGAAGAGGCCCGCCTGATCAGCCAACTGAGTGCCTGGATCTACCAGGAGGTCGCGGTTCAGCGCGAAGCCTGGCAAGGCATTTTCGATAGCGAGCTGGTGTTGAGTGTCAGCCTCAGCAGCAGCCAGTTCAATATGCCTAACCTCGCGAACCAACTGCAGCAGGTACTGGAGCAGCATGGCTTGAAGGCGCGGCAGTTGGAGGTCGAGATCAGTGAAGACTGCCTGATGAACAACCTTCAAGACTCCACCAAGCAACTCAAGTTACTGCGCCAGATCGGTGTACGCATTGCCCTGGATGATTTCGGCTCGGGTCGCTGCTCCTTGGCCCATCTGCGTGACCTGGAGTTCGATACGCTCAAGCTGGACCCGCAACTGGTGGCTCGCCTGCCGGGCTCGACACGGGACGCGGCGATGGCTCGCAGCATTATCCAGCTGTGCGAGCATTTCGATGTGTTGGTCATCGCCGAGGGCGTGGAGACATCGGAGCAGGCCCTGTGGCTTAAAACCCATGGTTGCCTGTTTATCCAGGGCCCATTGGCGGCGCAACCATTGCTCGCCGAGGAAGTTGGCGCCTGGTCTCACCCCCGTCAGCTGTGAATTCGCTACACTGGTGGCCTTTCGAGCCCCGTTGCAGATCCCATGACCGCGTTGAAATACCTCCAGGCCTATCCCGCCGCGCTCCAGGAGCAGGTGCGCCAATTGATCGCCAAGGACCAGTTGGGCGCCTACCTGGAGCAGCGTTATCCCGAGCGCCACGCGGTGCAGAGCGATAAGGCGTTGTACGCGTATGCGCTGGCGCTCAAGCAGGAACACCTGCGCAACGCCCCGGCCATCGACAAGGTGCTGTTCGATAACCGCCTGGACCTGACCCATCGCGCCTTGGGTTTGCACACCACGATTTCCCGAGTGCAGGGCGGCAACCTCAAAGCCAAGAAAGAGATCCGTATTGCCGCGTTGTTCAAGGAGGCGGCACCGGAATTTCTGCGCATGATCGTGGTGCATGAGCTGGCGCACTTCAAGGAATCGGACCACAACAAGGCGTTCTACAAACTCTGCGACTACATGATGCCGGGCTACCATCAGGTGGAATTCGACCTGCGGGTGTACCTCACGTATCGCGACCTGCAGGGCAAGCCCTGACCGCACAAGGCGATTGACCATGGATGTGAGCAAGACCAAAAGCAGCTTTTACCGCCGCCTGTACGTGGCGTACTTGATCGACAGCCAGCTGGCCAGCACTGTCCCGGCACTGACTGACGTCACCGGCATGCCCAGGCGCACCGCGCAGGACACGATTGCGGCGCTGGCCGACCTGGATATCGTGTGTGAGTTCGAGCAGCAAGACGGTGCGCGCAATCATGCCGGGCACTATCGGATTCGCAGCTGGGGCGCGATTGATCGCCAATGGATCGAAGGGAATCTGGTGTCGATCAAGCAGGTGTTGGGTTACCCCTGAGGGATGCGGTGATAGGGCTGACGCAATCGGGGGCAAGCCCCCTCCCACACTGGGTTGGGTTCACACTGTCAAAATGTGGGAGGGGGCTTGCCCCCGATGGGGCCCTCAAGCGCGCCGCATACCAATATGTGGAATATCGTCCTCCAGGTATTCCTCACCCGCCACCACAAACCCATACCGCCCGTAATATTCCTGCAAATGCGCCTGGGCAGAGAGAAAGATCGGCATCTCGGGCCAGATTTCTGCGATGTGCTTGAGCGTCTCCTCCATCATCCGGTGCCCCAGGCCGCTGCCGCGCGCCGAGGGTGCCACGATGACCCGGCCAATCACCACGTCGCCGCCCTGGGACTCCGGGTCCAGCAAGCGCAGGTAGGCCACCAGTTCATTCTCTTTCCAGGCCATCAGGTGGTGGGTATCGCCGGACAGGTCCTGCCCGTCGATGTCCTGATAAGCGCACCGCTGCTCCACGACAAACACCTCGCAGCGCAGGCGCAGGATGGCGTAGAGCTGCTCTTTGCCCAAATCGTCGTGATGCTTGCAGACCCATTCAATCGTCATCATATGTGCTCTTGGAAATGCCTGGAGAGGATAGTAAGCGCGACGGCGGTTGCTGTCTAAGTCGTGCATTTTTGTGAATGGCGTCAATTTGCCATCATTCTCTGCGCTCGCCGCTGACTTCTTTGTGTAATCTGCAATACAAGCTCATTGATGAGCTACTGTTATAAAGCCATCACGTGCCCGCCAAGGACTTTGAGCATGCTGCGAAGTTATCGTGCCGTTGCTTTGATTGCAGTGCTGTTGCTGGCCCAACCGGCGCTCGCGCAACGCCTGCGTCTGGTCGCGGACGCCTGGCCACCGTTTACCGATATCACGCTGGTCAACGGTGGGTTGGCCACCGATATTGTCAGCACTGCGTTGGCCCGCGCCGGCTACGCCAGCGATTTCGAGCAGGTGCCCTGGGCGCGCGCGCTGATGGGGGTCAGTGAGGGGCGCTACGACGTGCTGATCAATGCCTGGTACGACGATGCCCGCACGCAGTTTGGGCAGTTCTCCGCCGAGTACCTGCTCAACCGGGTGCGTTTCATTAAACGTGGCGATGACCCGATCGACTATCAGAACCTGGAGCAGTTGCACGGCGAACCTATTGCTGTCGTGCGCGGGTATGCCTATTCGCCAGCGTTCGATCAGGATGCACAGTTACAGAAAATACCGGTGCATAACTTCGCCATGGCCGTGCGCATGCTCGCTGCACAGCGGGTGAGGCTGACGCTGGAAGATGAGTATGTGGCCCGCTACTACCTGGCGCGGGAGTCGCCGCGGGTGCGCAATTCGGTGGAGTTCCTGCCCAAGCCGCTGAGTGAGAACAGCCTGCATATCCTGGTCAGCCTGAAGAACCCGGAGCATGCGCAGATCGTTGCCGGCTTCGATCGGGAGATCGCCAAGATGAAGGCCGACGGTAGTTATGACCGGTTAATGAAAGAGCATGGGATGTAGCGTTCTTTCTGGCCTTATCGTCCTGCCTTCGGAATGCAGTCCCCTGTGGGAGGGGGCTTGCCCCCGATAGCGGCCTAAGCTGCGCCGGTGTCTTTGATCAAGTGTGCAGCCAATGTGCGCAACGGCCCCAACTGCCGACAGATCAACGCCAACTGCGTCTGCACCAGGCGCTGCCCTTCATCGATCTCATCCGGCATCTGCTCCAGCTCCGCGGCCATCGCTTCCTCGGCATCGCTTTGAATCGCAATGGGCTGCTTGTTGGCCAGCCCCGTGGCGATTTCATCGATGCTTGCCGCCAGGGTATTGCCGGCGCCCTCGATCAAATGTTCACGCGCTTCGGTCGGCAGTTGGGTTTCGCGGTGCGCGCCCAGCCCCGATAAATAGCTGAGCAGGGTGTGGGACAACACCAGGAAGCGAAAGCCCACGTCTGCCTCCTTACGGAAGTGCCCCGGCTCCATCAGCATGTTCGCCAGGGTTGTGGACAGTGCCGCGTCGGCGTTGTGTGCATTGCGCCGGGCCAGGCGGTAGGCCAGGTCGTCGCTCTTGCCGGCGGCGTATTGCTGCATGATCTGGCGCAGGTAGATGCTGTTGCAGGTCAGGGTGTTGGCCAGCACTTTGTTCAGGCGCCGGCCTTGCCAGTCCGGCAGGAACAGGAACACTGCCAGGCCCGCGATCACGCTGCCGAGCAAGGTGTCGAACAGACGCGGCAGGAACAGCCCGTAGCCATCGCCGACCTGGTTGAAGCAGAACAGCACCATCAGGGTGATCGCCGCCGTGGCCAGGGTGTAGCGGGTGGTGCGGTTGATAAAGAACACCAGGCCGGCGGCGATGGCGAACATCGACTGCACCAGCGGGCTTGGGAACAGGTCGAACAAGGCCCAGGCCACGGTGAGGCCGATGGCGGTGCCGATGATCCGCTGGCCGAGCTTACGCCGTGTCGCGCCGTAGTTGGGCTGGCAGACGAACAAGGTGGTGAGGATGATCCAGTAACCCTGGGACGGGTGAATCAAATGCACCATGCCGTAGCCGATGCTCAGTGCCAGCGGCAGGCGCAACGCGTGGCGAAACAGCAACGACGTCGGCGTCAGTTGGGTGCGCAGGCGCGTCCACATTTCCTTGAGGTTGCGCGGCGAGCGGTCAAGCAGGCTGCTGTCGGTGGCGTCGGCCAGGGCGTCGGGGTTGCTGGCGTCGCTCAGCAGGCGGTCGAGCGTGGACAGGTTGGCCGCCAAGGCCCGCAGCGAGCGCAGCAGGCCGCGCCAGGCAGGGTTGCTCTGGATGCGCAGATGCTCCAGGGATGCGTTCAAGTCGCCCAGGGCTTCGGCGAAGCTGTCGTCATAGATGAACGGCTGGCGTAGCTGAATCGACTCGGCCAGGGTCTGGCAGGCTTTGCCTTGCTGACGCAGCAGGCGCTGGCAACGGAACAGCACGTCGCTGTGGAAGAAGGCTTCGGCCAGGGCGTTGTAGGGATAATGGGATGAACTGGCGCGTTCGTGAATGTCCTGGGCGAGGAAGTACAGCTTCAAGTAGCGGCTGACTTTCGAGCCTGGCCGACCATTGCCCACGCGGTGCAGGATGATTTCCTTCGCCGCATTCAGCGCCGCGACCACCCGGCCATTTTGCTGGGCCAGTTCCAGGCGGCGCGCTTCCACGTCCAACTGGCGGATGGGCTCGAACAGCGACGACTTCAGTTTAAGGTAGCGTCCCAGCTCGCGGAACAACCGCGCCAGGCTCTGCTGTACCGGCTGGTTGGAAAACAGTGCCTGCCACACTACCGACAGCACGCCATACCAGGCTGCACCCGCTACCAGCAGCAGGGGCTCATGCCAGAAATCCGTGACCGCGCCACCGCGCTGGTCCACGCCGATCATGGTGTACACCGACAGAATCAGCGTCGCCGAGGCAATCGCCCCATAACGTTCGCCCAGCGCCCCGAGCATGGTCAGGCCGAAACTGGCCAGGGCCAGGGCTATCGCGAAGATCCAGGGGTAAGGAAACAGCAGCTCCACCGACAGTGCCGCGATGCTGAAACACACCAGCGTCACCGCCAGGGCATTGAGGCGGCCTTGCCAACTGTCATCGGTCTCGGCCAGGGCGCTGGCGATAATCCCCAGGAACAACGGGATCAGCAGCGTCATTTCATCCTGATACCAGCACAGCGCCATGCTGCCGGTGAGGGCGATGAATACCCGTACGCTGTAACTGAATTTATCCAGCGCCCACAGGCGCCGCATGGACTGCTTGAACGAGGTCGATGACATGAAGTCTGGAGTCTTCCGGGACGATGCCGCTAAATTGAGCCAGTAATGACGCCACGGCAAGCGTGGCGATCACATCCGACAGCAAAATATATTCCCGCCCGCCATTTTCAATATGCAATGCAATCCAAGTGGGAGGGGGCTTGCTCCCGATAGCGGTGGGGCAGCGGCAGATAAGCTGGCTGATCCACCGCTATCGGGAGCAAGCCCCCTCCCACATTTTTGATCCGGTTTCGTCAGGCGTACTGTGCAGCGGCGTAGCCTGACGCCCAGGCCCACTGGAAGTTGAACCCGCCCAGGTGACCGGTCACATCCAGCACTTCCCCGATGAAGTACAGCCCTGGGCTTTTCAGCGATTCCATGGTCTTGGACGACACTTCCCGCGTATCCACTCCGCCCAGCGTCACCTCAGCGGTGCGATAGCCCTCGGTGCCGGCCGGCACCACCTGCCAGCTCGACAGCTTTTGCGCGATTTCGGCGATTTCGGCGTGGGTGTACTGCTTCATCGGCTTGGACACGAACCAGCTTTGCGCCAGCAGGTTGGCCATCTTCTTGGTGAAGATGTCGCCGAGCAGGGTTTTCAACTCGCTGTTGGGATGCTCGACCTGTTGCTGTTGCAGCCAGCTGTGGGCGTCATGATCGGGCAGCAGGTTGATCTCGACGGTGTCGCCGGACTCCCAGTACGAAGAAATCTGCAAAATCGCCGGGCCGCTCAGGCCGCGGTGAGTGAACAGGATGTTTTCGCGAAAGCTCTGGCCGTTGCAGCTGACCAGGCAGTCCACGGAGGTGCCGGACAACTCGCCGCACAGTTCCTTGAGCTGGTCGGTGATGGTGAAGGGCACAAGACCTGCGCGGGTCGGCAGCAGTTCGTGGCCAAATTGCCTGGCGACCTGATAACCAAAACCGGTAGCGCCCAGGGTCGGGATCGACAGGCCCCCGGTGGCGATCACCAGGGATTCGCAGCGCAGTTCGCCCAGGGTGGTCTGCAATTGATAGCCACCGTCGACCTTGGCGATCTCCTGGATGGAGGTGTCCAGGTGCAGGTTCACACCGTTCTGGAGGCACTCATCGAGCAGCATGCCGAGGATGTCGCTGGACTTGTTGTCGCAGAACAGCTGGCCGAGTTTCTTTTCGTGGTACGGCACGCCGTGCTTGGCCACCAGCCCGATAAAGTCCCACTGGGTATAGCGGGCCAGGGCGGACTTGCAGAAGTGCGCGTTGTGCGAGAGGAAGTTGGCCGGCTCGGTGTACATGTTGGTGAAATTGCAGCGGCCACCGCCCGACATCAGGATCTTCTTGCCGGCCTTGTTCGCATGGTCGATCAACATCACCTTGCGCCCACGCCCGGCGGCAGTCAGCGCGCACATCAAGCCTGCGGCGCCGGCGCCAATGATCACAACTTCGGTCGAGCGCAAAACGGTGTCCTCGTGTTTATCAGATCGTTCCCACGCTCTGCGTGGGAATGCCGCAATGGACGCTCTGCGTCCGCAGGGTGACGCAGAGCGTCACGGGATGCATTCCCACGCAGAGCATGGGAACGATCCTGTCAGAGGATGCGCACGCGCAACGAACGGCCTTTGATCTTGCCGTTATTCAAACGCTGCAGCGCCTGCTTGGCGATCCCGCGCTCCACCGCCACGAATGCCTGGAAGTCGAAGATCGCGATCTTGCCGACCTGGGCACCCGGGATGCCGGCTTCACCGGTCAATGCACCGAGGATGTCGCCTGGACGCACTTTGTCTTTGCGGCCGGCGGCGATGCACAGGGTGCTCATCTGCGGCAGCAGCGGGCCACCGCTTTGTGGCTTGAGGTTGTCCAGTTGGTCCCAGTTCAGCGGGGTTTTCTGCAACTGTTCGATGGCTTGGGCGCGGTGTGCTTCGGAGGGCGCCACCAGGCTGATCGCGATGCCGGTCTCACCGGCGCGGCCGGTACGGCCTACACGGTGGATGTGGATTTCCGAGTCGCGGGCCAGTTCGACGTTGATCACCATGTCCAGCGAGTCAATGTCCAGGCCACGGGCGGCGACGTCGGTGGCAACCAGTACCGACGTGCTGCGGTTGGCGAACATCGCCAGCACCTGGTCACGATCGCGCTGTTCCAGGTCGCCATGCAGGCCGACGGCGGAAATGCCCTTGGCGGTCAGGTGGTCCACGGTTTCCTGCACTTGCTGCTTGGTAAAGCAGAACGCCACGCACGAGGTCGGGCGGAAATGCGCCAGCACCTTGGTCACCGCGTCCATGCGCTCTTCTGGCGAGATCTCATAGAAACGCTGTTCGATCTGGTCGTCGGAGTGGAACGCCTCGGCTTTCACCTGTTGCGGCGCCCGCATGAACTTGGACGCCAGCTGCTTGATGCTTACCGGGTAGGTGGCCGAGAACAGCAAGGTCTGGCGACGCGGTGGGGTTTTGCTGATGATGTCTTCGATGGCGTCGTAGAAGCCCATGTCGAGCATACGGTCGGCTTCGTCGAGGATCAGCGTGTTCAAGCCGTCCAGTACCAACGAACCTTTGCGCAGGTGCTGCTGGATGCGGCCCGGGGTGCCGACGATGACGTGGGCGCCATGTTCCAGGGAGGCGATCTGCGGGCCCAGGGACACGCCGCCGCACAAGGTCAGCACCTTGATATTGTCTTCAGCGCGGGCCAGGCGGCGGATTTCCTTGGCGACCTGGTCAGCCAGCTCACGGGTCGGGCACATCACCAGGGCCTGGCAGCCGAAGTAGCGCGGGTTGATCGGGTTCAACAGGCCGATGCCGAAGGCGGCGGTCTTGCCGCTGCCGGTCTTGGCCTGGGCAATCAGGTCCAGCCCTTTGAGGATCACCGGCAAGCTCTGCGCCTGGATCTGCGTCATCTCGACATAACCCAGCGAGTCGAGGTTAGCCAGCATGGCGGCGGACAGGGGCAAAGTATTAAAAGCGGTGGCGATGGTAGTCACGGGACTGGCTCTGCAAAACAAAATGTCGCGCAGTGTACCAGTCTCAAAGGAATTTCCCCGCAAGTTCTAGACGAGAAGCCGGTTAATGCTCGATGTCGTGTTCGCGGCTGACCACGCGTTTACCGTCCGTTGGCGACAATTGCAGGAAGATCGCCGCCGCCAGCATCGCCATGATGCCCACGGTGAGAAAGGTCAGTTGGAACGCGCCGAGCACGCTTTCCACGCCGTCATTGCCGGTTTGGGCGGTAAAGCCGCCGAGCAACGCACCGGCACAGGCCACGCCGAGGCTGAGGGACAATTGCGCAACCACCGACAGCAAGCTGTTGCCGCTGCTGGCCTGGGCGTCGTCGAGGTCGATCAGGGTGACGGTGTTCATCGCGGTGAATTGCAGGGAATTGATCGCCCCCAGTACCGCCAGCATGCACAGCAGCAATGGGTATGGCGTGTGCTCGCTGACCAGGCCCATGCTCGCCAGCATGATGCCGAGGAACAAGGTGTTGCCGGTCAGCACCACGCGGTAGCCGAGGCGTTCGATCAGTACGCGGGCGATGGATTTTGCGAACATCGCCGCCGCCGCCAGCGGCAGCATGCTCATGCCGGCTTCCGACGGCGAATACCCCAGCGCCACCTGCAGCAGCAACGGCACCAGGAACGGCAGGGCGCCGCTGCCCAGGCGTGCAAACAGGTTGCCGAGGATGCCCACGGCGAAGGTGCGAGTCTTGAACAGCATCGGCGAAAACAGCGGGTTATCCAGATGCCCGGCGCGCAGCCAATACGCCGCCAGGCACGCCAGCCCGCCAAACAGCAGCAACATCACCCGCAGATGCGGCAAGTGCAGTTCGCCCAGGCCCTCCATGGCGATGGTGATCAGCACCATTGCCGCGCCAAACAGAAGAAAGCCGATGCCGTCGAAGCGTGTGCGCTCGCTGCCGCGCAGGTCGGGGATGAGTTTCCAGACGGCGTAGCAGCCGATCATGCCCACCGGCAGGTTGATCAGGAAGATCCAGTGCCAGGTCAGGTATTGCACCATCCAGCCGCCCATGGTCGGACCAAGCAGCGGGCCGAGCAGGCCGGGGATGGTAATGAAGCCCATGATGCGCACCAGCTCCGAACGAGGGTAGGCACGTAGCACCACCAAGCGTCCGACCGGCAGCATCAAGGCGCCGCCCAGGCCCTGGATCACGCGCGCGCCGACGAGCATGGTCAAGCTGCTCGACAGGGCGCACAGCAGCGAGCCGATACTGAACAACATGATCGCGCCGAAGAAGATTTTCTTGGTGCCGAAACGATCGGCGATCCAGCCCGATGCCGGGATCAGCAAGGCGACGGTGAGCATGTAGGCAATCACCACGCCTTGCATACGCAGCGGGTTTTCCGCGAGGTCGCGGGCCATGGCCGGCAGTGCCGTGTTGAGAATCGTCCCATCCAGCGACTGCATGAAGAAGGCAATCGCTACCACCCAGGGTAGCCAGCGGGCGGTCTTGGCATCGAGAGGGGCGCGATTCGGCATGTGAACCCTTTTGTTAGCTGGCTACGTTTCGGCAATTATGCGCCATTCGTCGCGCCTTTTCCCACCAGGAAATCCAGCAGTTCACGGTGCACCGCCGCAGCCGCTTCGTTGGACTCCAGATCCAGCAAGTGGCCCGTGTGTTCGGCCACGGCAAAGCTGCTGCGCCCCACATAGTGCTTGAACAGCTGTGCCTCGGCGGCGGGGGTGTATTCGTCCAGGGCGCCGTTGAGGAAGTGCACTGGTGTTTCAATCTGCCTGAGCGCCGGCAGGTAGTTGCCGTCGCCCAGGGCCAGCACCTGGTGAATGTGAAAGCGCGCCTGGCGATACTCGGTGGTGGCCATGCTCGACAGGTGTCGATGGTTATTGCGCTTGAGGCGCGGCGACAGGTATTGGCCGACAGTCTCGTTGAGCAGATGGCCGACGGCGGATTTGTCATCGGCCTCGATCAGCACGCGTACGCGTTCCACATAATCGAGCATGGCCTGATTGAGGTGGGGCGCCAGGGCCATCACCACCGAGCTTTTGATCGACGGCGGATTGTGCGCCAGGGTCAACAGCGTGGAGATGCCGCCCCAGGAGGCCGAGACCAGATGGTTGACCTCAAAGCGCTCCACCAGGGCGCGCAGTATTTGCACTTCATCGTCCTTGGTCACCAGGTCGAGGTCGGTATTGTGCTCGCGGGAGTAACCTGAAAAGGGCAAGTCAAACAGCAGTACGTTGAAATGCTCGGCCAGGCATTTACTGGTTCGCGCAAAGGACCGCGTGGTGGACAGTGCTCCATTGACCATGAGCACGGTGTTTTTTTGCGGATGATTTCCAAGCCGTTCAACGTGAACGTTGTAGTGCTTGAACAGCTTTTGTATGACAAAACTTCCATGGTCCATGTCAACGCTCCAGCTTGCCCTATCCCGGGCAAGGTCGTGCTCTCGTGGGGGAGAGTGGCGGGATGCCACTAACCCTTATAACGAGGTTTTTTGCAGGCGACAACAGAGCACGCAGGAACAAGCGGAAGATGAGAATTTACGGTAGGAAGGGGGCGAGCTGGAGTATTTGAAATCTGCACAAAGCAGTGTGGGAGGGAGCACCCTCCCTCCCACTGCTGTGTTCAGAGGGTCAGGGTCAGGCGTTTGACCAAGGCCCCCGGCAACAAGTTGGAGGCCGTGTTGCGTCGGTCGTAAGTGCTCGGCGACAGCAGCAATTCCCGCTCGGCGGTCAGCGCTTCCAGCTGTGAACCGAGCAGGTTGTACACACTGTCATCAAAGCGCATGGTGCTGACCGGCGCCTTGATTTCGCCGTCTTCGACCCAGAACGTGGCGAAGCGGGTCATGCCGGTCAGGCGTGCGGCCGGCAGGTCGGAGTAGTTCAGGTACCACAGGTTGCTGATATACAGCCCTGTGCCCAGCTGCTTGAGAATATCGGCCTGGGCCAGGTCGCCCGCCGCCATTTGCAAGGCGCTCGGGGATTCGTCACTGCTCGCGCCGTTGGTGCTCAGGCCATATTCGGCGGCACTGCGTGAGTTGATCAGTTGGCCTTCTGCCTTGCCTTGGTTGATCAGCGTGACATCGCTACGGGGGTAGCCTTCGGTGGAGAACGCCTGGCTGAGGGAGCCGCTGACCTGTTCATCGAGCTTGATCAACGGGCTCAGCGACTGTTCACCGGCATACAGCTTTTGCAGCGAACTGCCTTTGCTGGCGATGGCCTGGGCGGAGAACCCTCCCCAAGTGATGATGCTGATGATCTCTTCCAGCGCCGCCGGCGCGAGGTAGGCACGGTATTGCCCAGGGGCCAGTGTGTGCAGCGGGCGGCCGAGAAATTCCAATTGCTGGCGTGCCTGCTGCAACCGTGCGGCGAACTCTTCGCTGTTCCATGTGTGCCCGGCGTAGCTGGCTTTCACCGCTTCACCATTGGCATGGAACAGGCTGAAATCGAAGTTGAAGCTGTTGGCGCGGTGCCAGCCAAAGGCCCCGTCCGAACTGGCGAAACCCCGGCTGATGGGGCCGGCGGCGTAGAAGCCGACCAGGTCGACACCGTCAGCGGCCTGGCCGATCGCTTCCAATACCTGGGCCAGTTCCGGCAGTGGTCGCGCCTGTTCATTGTGGCTCTGCCAGGCATTGTGGTTCAGCAACAGGTACGGGTCCCGCGGCAGCAACGGCAAGGTTTCACGCAGTTGCTGCAGGCCGTCGGCCAGGCGTTGGCGGTCCAGCGCAGGCTCACCGGACAGGGTGATGCCCAGGTCGGCGTGGCGGCCATCGTTGATCAGCTTCAGGTTGAGGCTGGCTTGTTGCACCTGCCCGGCCTGGCGCACCTGCGCGTGGTTGAAGCGTACGAACTCGGACGCTTCATCCGCATAGCCCAGGTGAAATTGTTCCTTGTCGGTGATGGCCTGCTTGAGCCATTGCACCAGTGCCTTGAAGTTGTTCATCAGGCATCTCCCCCAAATACATCGATATGACTGAACACACAGGCGGGCGAGGCATGGCCCACGCGGATCACCTGATTGGGTTCGCCTTTGCCGCAGTTTGGCGTCCCCAGGACCTTGAAGGTGCTGGCGTCGCCGACGGCGCTGAGGTTGCGCCAGAACTGTGCGGAAATCGCCCGGTAGTTGGGGTTTTTCACCACGCCCTTGAGCTCGCCGTTTTCGATCAACTGGCCCCATTCGCAGCCGAACTGGAATTTATTGCGCGCATCGTCGATGGACCAGGAGCGGTTGGTCGACATGAGAATGCCGTTTTCGATGCCGCCGACCAGTTGCGCGAGGCTCTTGTCGCCCGCTTCGATATTCAAGTTGGCCATGCGATCGATCGGCGGACGGTTCCAACTACTGGCACGACTGTTGGCCACGCCGCCCAGGCCCGAGCGGAATTGCGACAACGCTCCGCCCAGCGGCTTGAGCAACAGCCCTTCGCGGATCAGGAATTGTTTGCGGGCCGGCGTGCCCTCGTCGTCATGGCCGTAGCTGGCGAGTTGTTCGGGAATGTCGGGGTCGAAGGTCACGTTGAGCAGCGGTGAGCCGTACTGCAGCTGGCCGAAGTCGCTGGCTTTGACGAAACTGGTGCCGGCGTAATTGCGTTCATCGCCCAGGATGCGGTCCAGCTCCAGCGGGTGGCCGATGGATTCGTGGATTTGCAGGATCATCTGGTCGGGCATCAACAGCAGGTCACGCGCGCCGCTGGGCGTGTTTGGCGCGGCCAGCAGTTGCAGGGCTTCATCGGCGATGCGCGGCGCGGCGCCGACCAGGCCGAAGCGGCTGATCACCTCGAACCCGCCTTGCTGGCCGAAGTTGCTGCCGCCGAAGGTGCGGGTCTGGCTATCGTTGCCGTCGTAGGCGGTGACATTGACACCGGGGAATACAAAGCGCTGCGCCTGGCGCAATTCGGCGCCCGCGCTGTTGAGGTAGATCTGCTCGACGCGGGTCAGGCCCAGGCTCACGTCCCAACTGACCAGGCGCTCGTCCTTGGGCACGGCGGCCGACTCGTTGCCCAGCAGTTGGTAGCAGTCGCTCAAGGACGGGAAGGGCTGGTCAAGGTCGGGGGACAGGTAGTCGGCGACGGCGCTGGAGACGGCTTGGTCGCGCAGGTCGAGCAGGGCGTGGGGCTTGATCAGGCGGGCTTGCTGTTCGGCACGTTGGAGGGCCGCTTGCAGGCCGGCCAGGGAAATATCGTTGGTCGCGGCATAGGCTTCCACGCCATTGAGACGCACGGTCAGCATGGCGCCTTCGTCGTGGCTCAGGTGGGGCGGTTCGGCGACGTTTTTGCGCACTGACAAGTATTGGCCGGATTCGCGCACGTAGCGCAGCGAAAAGAATTCGGCGGTGGTGCGCAGGGCACTGAAATGTTTTTTGAGTGTGGCGTGGTGGTCGAACATGGGGCCTTCCTTGTGGGCGGCTCGGCGCGGGCAGGCGAACAGAGTAGGCCTGGGCTGGGAGCTGATCAAGGAAAGTGTAGGGCGGGTGGCGTGTCTTGTCTGGGCGGGCCTCATCGGGAGCAAGCCCCCTCCCACATTTGACTGCATTCACACATCTGAACGTGTGAACACCGTACGGAGGGGGCTTGCTCCCGATGGGAGCGCTGCGGTTTATCAGTTACTGCGCCGTCTGGCCCACTTCACGCAGCGGCTTGCCACGCACCGGCGCATCGCCGGCGACGTAGTAGTCGGCGGTGCTGCGCGGCAGTGGCTGGCGGCCACGGATCTTGTCGGCGATTTTCTCGGCGATCATGATCGTCGGCGCGTTCAGGTTGCCGGTGGTGATGATCGGCATGATCGACGCATCGACCACACGCAGGCCTTGCATGCCATGCACGCGGCCCTGGCCATCCACTACCGCCATGTCGTCGGTGCCCATCTTGCACGAGCAGGACGGGTGGAACGCGGTTTCGGCATGCTCACGGATGAACTTGTCCAGCTGCTCATCGGTTTGCACTTCGATGCCCGGGCTGATTTCGCGGCCACGGTAGGGGTCCAGGGCCGGTTGCGCCATGATTTCACGGGTCAGGCGGATGCCGTCGCGGAACTCCTGCCAGTCCTGTTCGGTGGCCATGTAGTTGAAGAGAATGCTCGGGTAGTCCCGTGGGTTCTTCGACTTCAACTGGATGCGACCCCGGCTTGGCGAACGCATGGAGCCCATGTGTGCCTGGAAACCGTGCTCTTTCACACCGTTACTGCCGTTGTAGTTAATCGCCACCGGCAGGAAGTGGTACTGGATGTTCGGCCATTCGAATTCTTCACGGGTACGGATGAAACCGCCCGCTTCGAACTGGTTGCTGGCGCCGATGCCGGTGCCGTTGAACAGCCACTCGGCACCGATGGCCGGCTGGTTGTACCAGAGTAGCGACGGGTACAGCGACACGGGCTGGGTGCACGCATATTGCAGGTACAGCTCCAGGTGGTCCTGCAGGTTTTCGCCGACGCCCGGTAGGTCGTGGACCACCGGGATATCGAGGCTTTCCAGCAGCTTGGCCGGGCCAACACCGGAGCGTTGCAGCAGTTGCGGCGAAGCGATTGCGCCGCTGCACACGATGACTTCTTTGCGCGCACGGGCTTCGACGCGCTCTTCAGCCGCGCCGATCAAGTAACGCACGCCGACGGCACGCTTGCCTTCGAACAGCACTTTGTCGGTGAGGGCGTGGGTGACGATGGTCAGCGTCGAGCGCTTCTTGGCGGTGTCCAGGTAACCGCGTGCGGTGCTGGCGCGACGGCCCTTGGGCGTGACGGTACGGTCCATCGGGCCGAAACCTTCTTGCTGGTAGCCGTTCAAGTCTTCGGTGCGCGGGTAACCGGCCTGCACGCCGGCTTCAACCATGGCGTGGAACAGCGGGTTGTTGCCGGGCTTGGGCGTGGTCACGCTGACCGGGCCATCGCCGCCATGCCAGTCGTTGGGGCCGATGTCGCGGGTTTCCGCTTTGCGGAAATACGGCAGGCAGTCGAGGTAGGTCCAGTCTTCCAGGCCCGGCAGTTTCGCCCAGCCGTCGTAGTCCATCGCGTTACCACGGATGTAGCACATGCCGTTGATCAGGGAAGAGCCACCCAGGCCCTTGCCGCGACCACATTCCATGCGCCGGCCGTCCATGTGTGGTTCCGGGTCGGTTTCGTAGGCCCAGTTGTAGCGGCGGCCTTGCAGCGGGAACGCCAGCGCCGCAGGCATTTGCGTGCGGAAGTCGAAGCGGTAGTCAGGGCCGCCGGCTTCCAGCAGCAGAACGGTGACGCCTTCGTCTTCGGTCAGACGGGTCGCCAGGGTGTTGCCGGCGGAACCGGCACCCACAATGATGTAATCGTATTCTTGGGACATGAATGCACCCTCTTTTGGAGTTGGGTCAGCGGGGGCCTCATCGGGGGCGAGCCCCCTCACACATCTGAACGTGTGAACACAGTCAGTGTGGGAGGGGGCTTGCTCCCGATGGCGGCCTCAAAGGCAACACAAGTCTCGGGTTGTCAGAACACCGAGACGTAGTCGCCCAGCTCAACCTGTACCGATTTGATGCGGGTGAAGTTGTTCAGCGAGCTGATGCCGTTCTCACGACCCACACCGGATTGCTTGTAGCCACCGACCGGCATCTTCGCGTCGGATTCGCCCCAGGCGTTGATCCAGCAGATGCCCGCTTCCAACTGATGAATCACACGGTGGGCGCGGTTCAGGTCTTTGGTGACCAGGCCGGCAGCCAGGCCGAAGTCGGTGTCGTTGGCGCGGCGGATCACTTCTTCTTCGGTTTCGTAGGTGAGGATGCTCATCACCGGGCCGAAGATTTCTTCGCGCACGATAGTCATGTCGTCGGTGCAGTCGGTGAACACGGTCGGGGCCACGAAGGCGCCTTTGGCGAATTCGCCGTCAGTCAGGCGGTCGCCGCCGCACAGCAGGCGGGCGCCTTCTTCCTTGCCTTTGGCGATGTAGCCCAGCACGCTTTCCATGTGCGCAAAGCTGACCAGCGGGCCGAAGTTGGTGTTGTCGTCTTGCGGGTTGCCCACGCGAATGCGCGCGACACGCTCGACGATCTTGGCTTCGAACGCCGCTTGCAGGTGCTTGGGCACGAACACGCGAGTGCCGTTGGTGCAGACCTGGCCGGAGCTGTAGAAGTTGGCCATCATCGCAGTGTCGGCGGCGCGGTCGAGGTCGGCGTCGTCGAAGATGATCAGCGGCGACTTGCCGCCCAATTCCATGGTCACGTCTTTGAGCGAAGAGCTCGAAGCGCTGGCCATGACTTTCTTGCCGGTGTCGGTGCCGCCGGTGAACGAGACTTTCTCGATGCGCGGGTGCTCGGTCAGCCAGGTGCCGACTTCACGGCCGCTGCCGGTCAGCACGTTGAACACGCCCGCCGGAACGCCGGCTTCGGTGTAGATCTCGGCCAGTTTCAGGGTGGTCAGCGAAGTGACTTCGCTTGGCTTGAAGATCATCGCGTTACCCGCAGCCAGGGCAGGTGCGGATTTCCACAGGGCGATCTGGATCGGGTAGTTCCACGCGCCGATACCGGCCACTACGCCCAGCGGCTCGCGGCGGGTGTAGACGAACGCCGTGTCGCGCAGCGGGATTTGCTCGCCTTCGATGGCCGGTACCAGGCCCGCGTAGTATTCCAGCACATCGGCACCGGTGACGATGTCGACGTATTTGGTTTCGGACAAGGCTTTACCGGTGTCCAGGGTTTCCAGCTCGGCCAACTCGTCGTTGCGCTCGCGCAGGATGTCGACGGCACGACGCAGGATGCGCGAGCGTTCCATGGCGGTCATGGCAGCCCAGATCTTCTGGCCTTTTTCGGCGCTGACCACGGCGCGTTCAACGTCTTCTTTCGTTGCACGTTGCACTTTGGCGAGAACTTCACCGTTAGCCGGGTTGATGGCTTCGAAGGTGGCATCGCTGCCAGCGTCGGTGTAGCCGCCGTCAATGTAGAGTTTTTGCAATTCGAAACGGGCCATAAAGTCCTCGCAAGTGCATAAGTGGTTGGCGTTAACCTCCAAGCAGTGAGCCACAAGGTGCTGGCGGCACTGATCGGAAGCGGTTCAGGGGTTGAGCGGTTATGTGTGCTCTAACTCACCTGCTTGGCCAATTGGAAATCCATGTATTCGTACGCGATCCGTTGCGCCTGCTCCGTGTCGAAAGCGTCTCCCGACAGGGCGCCGCGCAACCACAAACCGTCGATCAGGGCCGCCAGGCCTCGGGCTGCTTTGCGTGCACGCGGCAGCGGCAGCACTCGGCGAAACTGGCAGCACAGGTTGGAATACAGACGTTGATCGTTGATCCGCTGCAACCTGTGCAATGACGGGTGGTGCATGCTGGCGGCCCAGAAGGCCAACCAGGTTTTCATTGCCGGGCCGTTGACCTGGCTGGCGTCGAAGTTGCCTTCGATGATCACCTGAAGGTGCGCCCGTGGGCTGTCATCCTTCAGGGCACGTCTGCGTTCGTGGACGTTCTCGATCAGCGCATTCATCAAGTACCGCATCGTTGCGGCGATCAGGCCGTTCTTGTCCTGAAAGTAGTGACTGATGATGCCGTTCGAAACGCCGGCCAAACGGGCGATCAACGCAATGCTGGCATCCCCCATTCCGACCTGATCGATGGCCGTCAACGTGGCTTCGATCAACTGCTGGCGGCGTATGGGTTGCATACCGACCTTGGGCATGTAGCACCTCTCGTTAGGCCTGCGGCGGACGTCAGACGTCCGTCGGCTTGAAGGCCAGTCTATTTTGTTTTGATTGAACGTTCAATCAACAAAGAATAAGATCTGCGACAAATGGTCGCTGCCTACAGATATTTCCTACCTGCGAGCCGCGACATCTGACACCTGCAAAAACCCTTGAAACAGGCCGTGACAGGGCTTGGCCACTGCTTCGGCGGGGTACAAGAATTTTCGGGGTGTCTTTATAACACCCGTCCGTCGACTGCCGAAAAATCGATGTCCCGGGATAACCGTTGCCTTGTGTTTCTCTTTCGCACTGCCCGGAGCATCTGCGCCATGAGTTCTGCCTCTCTTATAAAGACCCCACCGGAAAAGGTGCGGGTCAACGGTTGGGTGTTCTACACCTCTACCGTGCTGATTCTTTTGCTGACTGCCATTCTGATCATCGCCCCGCAGGAGGCCGGGCGCATGCTCGGCGTAGCCCAGGCGTGGCTTTCCAAAAGCTTCGGCTGGTACTACATGGTCGTCATCGCCGCCTACCTGGTGTTTGTGGTGGGGCTGGCGTTTTCGTCCTACGGCAAGTTGAAACTGGGCAGCAAGGACGACACCCCGGACTTCAGCTACGGCGCCTGGGCCGGCATGTTGTTCTCGTCGGGCATCGGTATCTCGCTGTTGTACTTCGGCGCCTCGGAGCCGTTGGACCACTACTTCAACCCGCCCGAAGGCGCCGCTGCCAGCAACAGTGCGGCGCGCCAGGCACTGCAACTGACGTTCCTGCACTGGGGCCTGCATGGCTGGGCGATCTACGCGCTGGTCGGCTTGGCCGTGGCGTACTTTGCGTACCGGCATAACCAGCCGCTGGCCTTGCGTTCGGCCTTGTATCCGCTGGTGGGCGAGCGTTGGGTGAAAGGTGCGGCCGGCCACGCGGTGGACGGTTTCGGCATGTTCGTGACCCTGCTGGGCCTGGTGACGAACCTGGGGATTGGTGCGATGCAGGTGTCGTCCGGCCTGGAAAACCTGTTCGGCATGGAACACAACAACACCAACCTGTTGATCGTGATCATCGTGATGAGCACGGTGGCGACCATTGCGGCGGTGTCGGGTGTGGAGAACGGTATTCGCCGCTTGTCGAACCTCAACATCATGCTGTTCAGCGGCCTGCTGATCTTTGTGTTGTTGTTCGGCCCGACCCTGCACCTGCTCAACGGTTTCGTGCAGAACATCGGCGACTACATGAACGGCCTGGTGCTGAAAACCTTCGACCTGTACGTGTATGAGGGCGACGCCGACAAGACCGAGCGCTGGATGGGCCTGTGGACCCTGTTCTACTGGGCCTGGTGGATTTCCTGGGCGCCATTCGTGGGTATGTTCATCGCGCGTATTTCCCGTGGTCGCACCGTGCGTGAGCTGGTGGCCGGCGTGTTGTTGATTCCGCTGGGCTTTACCCTGGCGTGGTTGTCGATCTTCGGTAACTCGGCCCTGGACCTGGTGCTCAACCACGGCGCGGTGGAGTTGGGCAAGACGGCGCTGGAACAGCCGTCCATGGCCATCTACCAACTGCTTGAACATTACCCGGCGTCGAAAGTCGTCATCGGTGTGTCGATCTTTGTGGGCTTTGTGCTGTTCCTGACCCCGGCGGATTCCGGCGCGGTGATGATGGCCAACCTTTCCTGCAAAGGCGGCAACGTGGACGAAGATGCGCCGCACTGGCTGCGTATCTTCTGGTCGGCGGTGATTACCCTGGTGACCATCGGCTTGCTGTTTGCCGGTAACTTCGAAGCCATGCAAACCATGGTGGTGCTGGCGGGGCTGCCGTTCTCGGTGGTGCTGGTGTTCTTCATGTTCGGTTTGCACAAGGCCATGCGCCAGGATGTGGCCATCGAACAGGAGCAGGCGCAATTGGCCGAACGTGGCCGTCGTGGTTTCAGCGAGCGTTTGACGGCACTGGACCTGCAACCGAGCCAGGGCACCGTGCAACGCTTCATGGACAAGCATGTGACGCCTGCGCTGGAAGAAGCGGCGACGGCGCTGCGCGATCAGGGGCTGGAAGTGCAGACCTTGTTGGGCAAGTCCAAGCGCTGCATCGGTGTGCGTATCGAGATGGCGGAGGGCAATCCGTTTGTCTATGAAGTGAGCCTGGATGCTTACTCGTCGGCACCGAGCGACCTGCCCGAGGAAGAGCGCACGCGTTACTACCGGGCTGAGGTCTACCTGCACAACGGGCCTCAGGAATACGACCTGATGGGCTTCACTCAGGAGCAGATCACCCGGGATGTGCTCGACCAGTTTGAAAGCCATCGGCAACTCCTTGGCCGTGTCTACAGCTAGCCGCTGAATGCTCGTTCCCACGCTTCGCGTGGGAATGCATCCTGTGATGCTCCGCGTCACGGCTTTTAAGAGCAGACGCAGAGCGTCGATGGCTACATTCCCACGCAGAGCGTGGGAACGATCAGATGGTGGAGGGCAGCACCGAGCGACCTGCCCGAGGAAGAGCGCACGCGTTACTACCGGGCTGAGGTGTACCTGCACAACGGGCCTCAGGAATACGACCTGATGGGGTTCACCCAGGAGCAGATCACTCGGGATGTGCTCGACCAGTTTGAAAGCCATCGGCAACTCCTTGGCCGTGTCTACAGCTAGCCGCTGAATGCTCGTTCCCACGCTCCGCGTGGGAATGTAGCCATGGACGCTCCGCGTCTGCTCTTGAAGGCGTGACGCGGAGCGTCACAGGATGCATTCCCACGCAGAGCGTGGGAACGATCATGTTGCTAGCCCAGGTTTTTGCCCAGGAGGGCGTGGTAGAGCTCACTGTCGCCCAGAATCCCCACCACCTGGTTGTTGTCATGCAACACCAGTTTGTTGCCGGTCTGATAACGAATCTGCAGCGCATCACGCATGCCGATGTTCGAATCCACCAGTGTCGGCACCCGCGCCAGACCTTCCACTGCTTGTCCCGGCGCCCAGTTCTGCAGGTTCATGGCCACGCCATTCTGACGTGCGCCCTTGATGGTGTTGCCTTCGGCCAGGTCCAGCCAGGAATCACCGCCCGGGTCCAGGCACACTGAACCGTTGATACGCTTGCAGTTGTCCAGGGTGCGCATCAGGCTGCGGCCGCACAGTACGTTCAGCGGGTTGGTATGGGCGACGAATGTGCGCACATAGTCATCCGCCGGGTTCAGCACGATCTCTTCCGGCACGCTGTACTGGATGATTTTGCCGTCTTTCATGATTGCGATACGGCTGCCCAGCTTGAGCGCCTCGTCCAGGTCGTGGCTGACGAACACGATGGTCTTGCTCAGCTTGCGTTGCAGTTCCAGCAGTTCATCCTGCAGCCCCTGGCGAATCAACGGGTCGAGGGCGGAGAACGGTTCGTCCATCAGCAGGATGTCGGCGTCCATGGCCAGCGCGCGGGCCAGGCCGACGCGTTGCTGCATGCCACCGGACAGCTCGTCAGGCTTCTTGTTGCGCCATTGGCTCAGGCCCACCAGTTCGAGCTTGTCGTCGACCAGCTTGCGGCGGTCTTTTTCCGGGCGACCCTGCATCTCAAGGCCGAAGCTGATGTTCTCGCGCACCGTCAGCCAGGGCATCAGCGCGAACTTCTGGAACACCATGGCGATGCGCTTGGTGCGCATCATTTTCAGCTCGGCAGGCGTGCAGGACGCGATATCGATCTGGCGCCCTTCATGTTCCACGAACAGTTGGCCACGGCTGACGGTGTTGAGGCCATTGATGCAGCGCAGCAAGCTCGACTTACCTGAGCCCGACAGGCCCATCAGTACGCAGATCTCGCCTTTCTCGATGTCCAGGCTGGCTTTTTCAACGCCGACAATCTGCCCGGTCTTTTTCAGGATCTCGTTACGGCTCATGCCCTGGTCCAGCAGCTTGAGCGCTTCGCGTGGGTCTTTGGAGAAGATCACGTCGACATTGTCGAATCGGATAATGCTCATGCATCACCCCCTACTTTAGCGTCGGGTTGTTTGCAGATGCGGTCGAGCATGATGGCTAGCAATACGATCGCCAGGCCCGCTTCAAAGCCCAGGGCGATGTCGGCGGTATTCAGCGCGTTGACCACCGGCTTGCCGAGGCCGTCGGCGCCTACCAGGGCCGCGATCACCACCATCGACAGCGACAGCATGATGCATTGGGTAATGCCGGCGGCAATGCTCGGCATGGCGTGGGGCAGTTCAATGCGTGAGAGCAACTGACGGCGCGAGCAGCCAAAGGCCTTGCCTGCGTCCATCAACTCTTGCGGTACATCGCGGATACCCAGGTAGGTCAGGCGGATAGGCGCGGCAATCGCGAACACCACCGTGGAGATCAAACCGGGCACCACACCCAGCCCGAAGAGGGTCAGGGTCGGGATGAGGTAGACGAAGGTCGGCACGGTCTGCATCAGATCGAGTACCGGCCGCATCATGGTGTAGAACAGCGGCTTGTGCGCGGCAACAATGCCCAGCGGCACGCCGATGACCACGCAGACCAGGGTGGCGAACAACACCTGCGCGAGGGTTTCCATGGTTTCCTGCCAGTACCCCAGGTTCAGGATCAGCAGGAAGGAGGCGATGACAAAAACGGTCAGGCCCCATTTGCGTTGAATAAAGTGAGCGAGTAGCGCAATCAGACCGATCAATGCCAGCGGATTGAACCAGGTCAGCGCAAACGTCACGCCGTGGATCATCGTTTCCAGTGTCGATGCGATTGCGTCGAAATAGTTGGCGCCATGTTTGGTCAACCATTCGACGAAGGCAGCGATGTACTGGCCTAGTGGGATTTTCTGTTCAGTCAGCATGGTAGTGAATGTCCACATGCGAAGGGGAAAACATCCCGGGCCAGCGCACCGGCCCGGGGTCAGCGGTGACTACTTGGCGAGATAAGCTTTTACGGCCTCCAGGCCTGGTTTGCCGTCCACGGTGGTTACGCCGGCAAGCCAGGTTTCAAGCACTTGCGGGTTCTTCTGCAGCCAGGCTTTCGCCGCGGCGTCGGGCTTCATTTTGTCGTCCAGGACGTTGCCCATCAGCGAGCTTTCCATGTTCAGCGTGAACGACAGGTTCTTCAGCAACTGACCCACGTTGCTGCATTCCTGGGTGTAGCCCTTGCGGGTGTTGGTATAGATAGTGGCCTGGCCGTAGTTGGGGCCGAATGAGTCATCACCCCCGGTCAGGTACTTGATCTTGAAGCGGGTGTTCATCGGGTGGGGTTCCCAGCCGAGGAACACGATGGGCTGGCCGCGCTTGGTGGCGCGTTCAACCTGGGAAAGCATCCCGGCTTCGCTGGACTCCACGACCTTGAAGCCCGCGTCTTTCAAACCAAACTGGTTCTTGTCGATCAGGGTCTGAATGGTGCGGTTGCCGTCGTTGCCCGGTTCGATGCCGTAGATCTTGCCACCCAGCTCATCCTTGAATTTGGCGATGTCGGCGAAGTCTTTCAGGCCCTTGTTGTACAGCTCTTCGGGCACCGCCAGGGTGTACTTGGCGTTTTCCAGGTTGGCACGTACGGTTTCCACGGTGCCGGCATCACGGTACTGCTTGATGTCGTTTTCCATGGTCGGCATCCAGTTGCCGAGGAAGACGTCCATGTTCTTGCCGTCAGCCAGGGACTTGTAGGTCACTGGTACCGAAATCATCGTGGTGCGCGGCTTGTAGCCCAGGCCCTTGAGGATTTCGCTGGTGGTCGCGGTCGTGACGGTGATGTCGGTCCAGCCGACATCGGAGAAGTTGACGGTCTGACATTGGGCCGGTTCTGCAGCGTGCGCCAGGACTGGCAGACTCAGCATGGCGGCCAACAACAACGAGGGTGAAGCTTTCATGGGGCTAGACTCCTGTGTTTTTTCTGACGGCATTCGCCGCGCTTTATAAGGGTTGCGGTTGGAGCGTGCTTTGAGGCGGCGCCACGGGGCCTTGCAAACGAGTCGAGACTGATCATGTACCAGTGAAAATCTGACGCCTACAGGGCGCGTCGTATCCAGTACAGGGAGGGTCGTATCCAGTGTCGGTGACGTCGCTTACAGATTTTTTAAGCCTCAAATCCAGGGTTTCCGGCGATCTGCACCGCAAAAAACGGCCAAAATGGCCCGTTGCCCGGGGGCGACGCTGGTGAGCATGGGTACGTCGGTGTGAGACGCCGTGGGCGGCAAAAAAAGCTTGATGATGCCGCCATTCAGGCGACTTGAGCGTAGCAGCTCCTGGTCGCCCGGCCTGTGCTCATCAAGAGGTTCCACGGCAATGGCTATCAGCGTTTTCGACTTGTTCAAGATCGGTATCGGGCCTTCGAGTTCGCACACCGTCGGCCCCATGCGCGCCGCGGCGTTGTTTGTTCAAGCACTGCGTGAGCGCGACCTGCTGGAGCAGGTGCGGCGCGTCGAGGTTCAACTATACGGTTCATTGTCGGCCACCGGTATCGGCCACGGCAGCGACACCGCCACCATCATGGGGTTGATGGGCGAATGGCCTGACGCAATCGACCCGTCGCAAATCGGTGTGCGCATCCATACCCTGCGCGAAACCGACACCCTGTTGCTCGACGGACGCCTGCCGGTGCCTTTCATCTGGGCTCGCGATATGCGCCTGCTCGACGAAAACCTGCCGTTCCATCCCAACGCCATGACGTTGGTGGTGTTCGGCGATGACGGTGAGCTGTACCGCGACACCTACTATTCGGTCGGTGGCGGTTTTGTGGTGGACGAAGCCCAGGCGCAAAGCGGTGTCGCCGACATGGACCGCACCGAGCTGCCGTATGATTTTTCCAGCGCGGTGGAGCTCTTGCAGTTGTGCAAGAGCCATAACTTGCGTGTGGCCGAGTTGATGATGGCCAATGAAAGGGTCTGGCGCTCCGAAGAGGAAATCCGCAGTGGCCTGATGAAGCTTTGGCGTGCCATGCAAGACTGCGTGGAGCAGGGCCTCAAGCACGAAGGTATCTTGCCCGGCGGCCTCAACGTGCGCCGCCGCGCTGCCAAGTTGCACCGCAGTTTGCAAGAGCTGAACAAGCCCAATGTGATCGGTTCGACCTTGAGCGCCATGGAGTGGGTCAACCTGTTCGCCCTGGCGGTCAACGAAGAAAACGCCGCCGGTGGGCGCATGGTCACCGCACCCACCAACGGCGCGGCAGGGATCATCCCGGCGGTGCTGCACTATTTTATGAAGTTCAGCGAAGACGTCACCGAAGCCAACGTGGTCGACTATTTGCTCGGCGCGGCGGCGGTAGGGATTCTGTGTAAAAAGAACGCATCGATCTCCGGTGCCGAAGTCGGCTGCCAGGGCGAAGTCGGCTCGGCCTGTGCGATGGCCGCCGCCGGGTTGGCCGAAATCCTGGGCGCCACGCCGGAACAGTTATGCAACGCGGCCGAAATTGGCCTGGAACATAACCTCGGCCTGACCTGCGACCCGGTGGGCGGGCTGGTCCAGGTGCCGTGCATCGAGCGCAATGCGATTGCGGCAGTGAAAGCGATCAACGCGGCACAAATGGCGCTGCGCGGGGATGGCCAGCACTTTATCTCGCTGGATCGGGTGATCCGCACCATGCGCGACACCGGCGCCGATATGCATGACAAGTACAAAGAAACATCGCGGGGTGGGTTGGCGGTCAGCGCGGTTGAGTGCTGAGACCGTGTCGCCTGTATCGGGGGCTTGCCCCCGATAGCAATCACCCAGGCGCCACTGCTCATAAAGTGAACACCCGGACCAAAAGCGCCACCTTTTAGAGCGTCGCAAATAGATAAGTAGCTTGCGAACGATTTGCCGCTTGACCACTGGTCATCCGTGCTTGCGGTGACAGACTTTCCCTACGCCCCCAAAGCGCCTTCCCACAAGTGCTACCGTTCTGCTCACAGCCCTTGAGTAGGGCCGTTCCTACGTCTATTTCAGGTCATATCCCGCGCATACCGCGCGGGCTTATATAGACGCGTCATCAGGTCGTTTTCAGGAGTTATTGAATGGCCATTCAATTTTAGGCACGGCATTTGCTCTACCCATTCAAAGCCTCTCGCCTTGCCGGATGAAGAGCGCAATAACAAGAGCCTCGCCTGAGGCCATCACCCGCTTTGTGTGAGGAGATACTGCGATGACGTCGTTCAACTCCGGGGCTCAACCCCAGAACCGCGCGCCTCAATCCATCGGCTTTTTGCTGCTGGACAATTTCACGCTGATTTCCCTGGCTTCAGCAGTGGAACCACTGCGTATGGCCAACCAGCTGTCCGGCCGCGAGCTGTATCGCTGGACGACCCTGAGTGTCGACGGAAACCAGGTGTGGGCCAGCGACGGTCTGCAAATCACCCCTGACGCCGCCATGCACAAAGCCCCGGCCCTGGACACGGTGATCGTGTGCGGTGGCGTGGGTATCCAGCGTACCGTGACCCGTGAGCACGTGTCTTGGCTGCAGAGCCAGGCGCGCCAGTCCCGTCGCCTCGGCGCGGTGTGCACCGGCAGTTGGGCACTGGCCTGCGCCGGTCTGCTCGACGGTTTCGATTGCAGCGTGCACTGGGAATGCCTGGCGTCGATGCAGGAAGCCTTCCCTCGCGTGTCGATGAGCACCCGTTTGTTCACCCTCGACCGTAACCGCTTCACCAGCTCCGGCGGTACCGCACCGCTGGACATGATGCTGCACCTGATCAGCCGCGATCACGGCCGTGAGTTGTCGGCCGCGATCTCCGAAATGTTTGTGTATGAACGCATCCGCAACGAACAGGACCACCAGCGTGTGCCGCTCAAGCACATGCTCGGCACCAACCAGCCGAAGCTGCAGGAAATCGTCGCGCTGATGGAGGCCAACCTCGAAGAGCCGATCGACCTGGATGAACTGGCGGTGTACGTGGCCGTATCGCGTCGCCAGCTGGAGCGCCTGTTCCAGAAATACCTGCACTGCTCGCCGTCGCGCTACTACCTCAAGCTGCGCCTGATCCGTGCGCGACAGCTGCTCAAGCAAACGCCGATGTCGATCATCGAAGTGGCGTCGGTGTGCGGGTTCGTCTCCACGCCGCACTTCTCCAAGTGCTATCGCGAATACTTCGGCATTCCGCCACGGGATGAGCGTGTGGGCTCCAACACCACCCAGCAGGTGGCGATGATGCCGATTCCGCAGGCGCTGGTATTGTCACCGTTGTCGGGGCCGATGTCGGCGTTGAGCCAGGCTCGGAATGAGTCGACTTTTGCCAGTGTAAGGCTCTAGTCCGAGGTGCTGCTATCGGGAGCAAGCCCCCTCCCACATTTGACCGCATTCACACATCTGAATGTGTAAGCACAGTCAGTGTGGGAGGGGCGGTGCGACGATTCGACTTGCTCCCGATCAGCGGCGCCTCAGGCGCCGGAGTTCTGCTTGAACTGCATCAGAGCCGGTAACAGCTGCTTGTCGATCGCCTGGCGAACGGCCGGCAGAATCGTCGCGCTGCCGGTGTACATCTGCTCCACCATGCCCTTGAGTGCCTTGGCCCGCGCCGGGCTCAAGCCGCGTACTGCGCACTCGCAGGCTTGCTCGGCGGTGGCACCGCTGGATACTTCAAAACCCAGCGAGCGCAGGTGGCCCAGCAGGTCATCCTGGTCAATCAAATCCGCGTGCATCATGACATTCATCCTGGTGTAGAGAGCGGGGGTCGATTGGGATTCTGGTAGGCCAACGACCGGTCGGCAAGGGCAGAATCCACGAATGACTCAGATGGCTATGGACAGGTCGTTTTCGGGCCATTTGCTGATTGAAGGAATAGGCACACTGGGCACCAGGCACACACCTTGAAGGTTTGGTCACCCTCGGGATGTCACGCTCACACCAAGCGCTCTGCCCCGATCCAGTCACGGCTGGACCGGGGCTTTTTTTGTCTGGAATCTGGAGTGACTGCGCCGGCTTCTTCGCGAGCAAGCCAGCTCCCACACTTGATTGCATTCCAAAGGCGGAACTCGGTCAAATGTGGGAGCGGGCTTGCTCGCGAAGGCCGCGCTGCGGTCTACCGCTGCAACACCAGAATCCTGGAGAGCAACTCATCCCGGTCGATGTAGCACCCCTGGAAATGCCGCGCTCCGGACCCAGGGTCAAAAGCATTGCGCGCATGCAGGGTGCGGCGGTTGTCGAAGCACCACAGCTCCCCCGGATTCAGGCGCTTTACCAGGCGAAAACGCGCCTCGCGCGTCATGCCGATAAAGCGTCGATACGCGCGATACAGCAACGGCATCCGGGCGACGCTGGTCTCGAACGGGCCACGCAAAAAGTTGGCCATGCGGATCTCCGCCACATCACCCATGGCATCCAGTGCAATGATCGGCGCCAGGCGGCGATAGTCGCTGTGACGGTCCTTGTTGCGAAACTCCACCGGGATTTCACACAGTGCCTGGAACGCTTCGGGATCCTCCTGACGCAAGGCGCTGGCGATGGCGAACCCATCGACAAAGATGCTCTCGCCGCCGTTGGCATCGTTCACCAGGCAATGCAGCAATTGCAGCCCCGGTTGCAGCTCCCGCGTAGGTAAATCGCTGTGCAGCGGCAGGTTGAAAGCCGTGTAGGCATTGCTGTCGGCATCGGCTTTGGATTGCACGTTGAACAGCACGCCAAAGTTACTCTCGCGGATAAACGCAATACGCCTGGCGACCAGCGCGAGGGAGCCGGGCTCGGTGGGGACGCCGCGGATTTGGGTGAGGCCGCCATCGCGCAGGGCCAGCAGCCATTGCAGCAGCGCGTTGGCGTCTTCCATGACTGCCGAATAGTCGAAAACCGGTAACTGCAACTGACTGTCCCATAGCCGGGGCTTGGGTTTTGCCGCACGCCGTTCAGCACGGGATTCATCGTCATAGGCGTGAGCCCGCAGCCAGCCGGGATCGTACCGGCTGTGGTGGCCGCCGCTCCATTCCACGCTCAGGTTGCCTTGATCGATGCGCGTAAAGGTCGCACTGAGGTCGGCATCCACATCGACGATCTCAAGCACCTGCTCGCGGGTCACGCTGTACACGCATTCCGGGCACGGGCAGTTGTCCCGCAGCCACTGATGATGAAACGGGCTGACCCGCCCATCGGCCCAATGCACAAGGAGCTGATCGGCCTGCACCTGCACCTGCGCGAGGTCGCAGATCTTCGGGTAGGTACGGAAATCGGCAACAGCGGCGGCGGTTTGCATGGCGGCTCCTTATGGTTTCTTGGGTGGCAATCCAATCACTCGGCCGAGCAGGGCAGGGCGCGGCAGGTCGGCCTGTTCGGCCAGGATGGCGGCGAGTTTTTCCAGCGTGGCCTCGGTGAACGGCGTCGCACTCGGCCCCGCCAGATCGACGTGCAACAGCATCTGTTCGTTGCCCGCCAGCTCCTTCGCATCGCCCACCCCATGCAGGCTGTGATAGAGATGCAGGCGCTTGGCGTCATGCGCGATCAGTTGGGTGTGCACTTGCACCTGGGCACCGAGTTTCACTTCGTGCAGGTAGTTCAGGTGCAGCTCCAGGGTGAACAGCGAATGGCCGCTGGCTTCGCGGTTTTCGCAGGTCAAGCCCAGGGTGTCCATCAGCGCGTCGGTGGCGTAGCTGAAGATCAGCAGGTAGAACGCGTCGCGCAGGTGGCCGTTGTAGTCCACCCAGTCGGGGTGGACCTGGGTGGTGTAGGTGGTCAGTGCGGGCATGTCAGGGTTTCCCGTTATTCGGCGAAAGTCATGCCGTGCTTGGTTTTGGTGGTTTTCACCGCTTCCAGCACCGCCAGCAGGCAGTCATCACGATAGCGCTCCAGCGCCGAAATGCTGTGTTTGCCCAGTTGATCGCTGGTGCCATCGACCACGTCGTCGATCAGCTTGTCGGTCAGTACCGGCGCCGGCAGGTAGGTCCACGGCAATTGCAGCGCCGGGCCGAACTGCGCCATGAAATGCCGCATCCCGGCATCGCCGCCCGCCAGGGTGTAGGTGAGGAAGGTGCCCATGAACGACCAGCGCAGGCCCGCGCCAAAGCGGATGGCGTCGTCGATCTCGCCGGTGGTGGCCACGCCGTCATTGACCAGGTGCAGCGCCTCACGCCACAGCGCTTCGAGCAGGCGGTCGGCGATAAACCCGGGGACTTCCTTGCGCACGTGCAAGGGGCGCATGCCGAGGGACTCATACACCTTGATGGCCGCTTGAATCGCTTGCGGCGCGGTGTTCTTGCCGCCAACGACTTCTACCAGCGGCAACAGGTAAACCGGGTTGAACGGGTGACCGACCACGCACCGCTCAGGGTGGGTCGAGCCCTCGTAGAACTCACTTGGCAACAGGCCGGACGTGCTCGAACCAATCAACGCATTCGGCTTGGCCGCCGCGCTGATCTTGCTGTGCAACTCCAGCTTCAATTCCAGCCGTTCCGGCGCGCTTTCCTGGATGAAGTCGGCGTCTTTAACGCACTCTTCAATGGTGGCAACAAAGCGCAGGCGGTCCTGCGACGCACCCGGTGCCAGGCCCTGTTTCTCCAGGGCGCCCCAGGCATTGGCGACGCGCTTGCGCAGGGCGGCTTCGGCCCCGGGCGCCGGGTCCCAGGCGACCACATCCAGGCCGTGGGCAAGGGCGCGGGACACCCAGCCGCTGCCGATGACGCCACTGCCGAGGGCGGCGAAGGTTTTGATTTCAGTGATAAAGCTCATTGGCGACGTCCTAAAGAATTGGGTGATCCATGTGGGAGGGGGCTTGCTCCCGATTGCGGTGGGTCTGTTGCCAGGTTCGTTGACTGACTTACCGCCATCGGGAGCAAGCCCCCTCCCACAGTTGATTAGTGGCGTTTGGCAAGGCCCATTTTTGCCCGACCTTCGGCCGGGGTCAGAACCCGTGCGCCCAGGCGGCTGAGGATTTCACCGGCGCGTTCCACCAGTTGGCCATTGGTGGCGAGCACACCTTTGTCCAGCCACAAGTTGTCTTCCAGGCCAACCCGTACGTTGCCGCCCAGCAGCACCGCTTGCGCCGCCATTGGCATTTGCATGCGGCCGATGCCGAAGCCGGCCCACACCGCATCGGCCGGCAGGTTGTCGACCATGGCTTTCATGGTGGTGGTATCGGCCGGTGCGCCCCATGGGATGCCCAGGCACAGTTGAAACAGCGGGTTGTCGAGCAGGCCCTCTTTGATCATCTGCTTGGCGAACCACAGGTGGCCGGTGTCGAAGATTTCCAGTTCGGCCTTGACGCCCAGCTCCTGGATGCGTTTGGCGCCTGCACGCAGTTGCGCCGGAGTGGACACGTAAATAGTGTCGCCATCGCCAAAGTTCAGGGTGCCGCAGTCCAGGGTGCAGATTTCCGGCAGCAGCTCTTCCACGTGGGCCAGGCGGGTCAGCGGGCCGACCAGGTCAGTGTTGGGGCCGAAGTCCATCGGGCTTTCGCCGCCGCCGATTTCCAGGTCGCCGCCCATGCCGGCGGTGAGGTTGACGATGATGTCGATGTCGGCCTCACGGATCCGCTCCATCACTTCGCGGTACAGGGCGACGTCGCGGCTGAACTTGCCGGTTTGCGGGTCACGCACGTGGCAGTGCACCACGGTCGCGCCGGCCTTGGCGGCTTCAACGGCCGCGGCGGCGATTTGTTTGGGGGTGACCGGCACGTGCGGGCTTTTGGCGGTCGTGTCGCCAGCACCGGTGAGTGCGCAGGTGATGATGACGTCGTGGTTCATGAGGCGGTTCCTTACAGGCGTGATTTCAAGGGCGTGGCGATGCCGCTCGCGGTCGGAAGTGACCGCGAAACGGTGTTCGAAACAGGTTTACTTACTGGTCAATTGCAGGTTCGCCGCCGCCGGCTTGCCGTCGAAGGTGGTGACACCTTCCAGCCAGCGCGCCTGGTCTTGCGGGTGGTCCTTGAGCCACTGCTTGGCGGACTCGATGGGGTCCTTGTGATCCAGCAACGGCTGCATCATTCGGCTCTCGTCGGCGGCGGTGAAGGTCAGGTTGGTCAGCAGTTTGTGAACGTTGGGGCACTGTTCGGCGTAGTTGGGTGAAGTCACGCTCCACACCGTGGCCATGCCTTCGTTCGGGCCGAGGGCGTCGTCGCTGCCGGTGAGGTAGGTCATGGCGACGTTGACGTTCATCGGGTGCGGCGCCCAGCCGAAGAACACCACAGCCTCCTTGCGGCGTACCGCCCGGTCGACGGCGGCGAGCATGCCGGCCTCGCTGGATTCCACCAGCTGGAATTTACCCAGGCCGAACTGGTTCTTGGCAATCATGGCTTTGATCTGGGTATTGGCCCCCGAGCCTGGCTCGATGCCGTAGATCTTGCCGCCCAGCTCTTTCTCGAACTTGGCGATGTCGGCGAAGGTTTTCAGGCCCTTGTCCGCCAGGTAAGTCGGTACGGCGAGGGTGGCGCGGGCATCTTCCAGGCTGGGCTTTTCGAGCACCTTGACTTGCTTGGCGTCGACGAATGGGGTGATGGTCTGGGTCATCAGCGGGTTCCAGTACCCCAGGAACAGGTCCAGGCGCTGGTCGCGGATACCGGCGAAGATGATTTGCTGGGAGGCGCTGGTTTGTTTGGTCTTGTAGCCGAGGCCGTCGAGCAGCACTTGGGTCATGGCGCTGGTGGCGATTACGTCGGTCCAGTTCACCACGCCCATGCGCACGTTCTGGCAAGACGCCGCGTCGGCAGCCAGTACGTTCGTGCTCAAGATGGCGCTGGCGCTGAGTGCAAGCACACAGCGGCTGATCAGTCGGTTCATGGTGGATCCCTCGGCAGGTCGTTATTGTGGGGTTCCGGCGTCTTCGTGCGCCGTGAGGCCAAGTTACGCAAGCCAGGGGGCGGCAAAGCGCACGGCGGCGACCAGCTCTTGCACTGCAGCGACCTGCCCCCTTGAATCCGTGCATGAACGGGAGTATCACAGTGCCACGCTGCCCGTATGACGAGTGCGCCACCATGTCCCAGGATTTCTACTTTTTGCTGATGCCGGGTTTCTCGGCCATTGGCTTTATCTCCGCGCTGGAACCGCTGCGGGTGGCCAACCGTTTTCGGGGCGAGCTGTACCGCTGGCACGTATTGAGTGCCGATGGCGGCGCGGTGCTGGCCAGCAATGGCATGTCGGTGAATGCCGACGCCGCGCTGGAACCCCTGAAAAAAGGCGCGACGTTGCTGGTGGTCGCCGGCTTTGAACCGTTGCAGTTCGCCACGCCGGCACTGGAGCACTGGCTGCGCCGTCTCGACCACGACGGCGTGACTCTCGGGGCCATCGATACCGGTGCCTGCGTGCTCGCTGAAGCAGGCCTGCTCGACGGCTACCGCCTGACCCTGCACTGGGAGGCCATCGACGCCTTCAAGGAATCGTATCCACACTTGAGCGTGACCCAGGAACTGTTCGAGATCGACCGGCGCCGCATTACCTGCGCCGGAGGCACGGCCTCCATCGACCTGATGCTCGACCTGATCGCCCAGGCCCACGGCCCTGACCTGGCGATCCAGGTGTCCGAACAGTTCGTGCTCGGCCGTATCCGCCCACGCAAAGACCACCAGCGCATGCAGATCGCCACGCGTTATGGCATCAACAACAAGAAGTTGGTGCACGTGATCGGCGAGATGGAGCAGCATACTGAGCCGCCGCTGAGCACCCTGGCCTTGGCCGACGCGATCAAGGTGACCCGGCGGCAGTTGGAGCGGCTGTTTCGCCTGCACTTGAATGATACGCCGAGCAATTTCTACCTCGGCCTGCGCCTGGAAAAGGCCCGGCAGCTGTTGCGTCAGAGCGGTATGAGTGTGTTGGAGGTAAGCATTGCCTGCGGGTTTGAGTCGCCGTCGTATTTCACCCGCAGCTACCGTGCGCGGTTTGCGAAATGTCCACGGGAGGATCGGCGACGGGAGGCGGTTTGACGGGCAATTATAGTTAATTATACTCAAGGCTATAATTTATAGTTGAATCCATAATTGGGTATAAAAGCATGTCCAAGAACAGCGGCTTTGTGTTTCGCCGTCCCGCCCTGGCAAGCAGCATCGCCGACGGACTGGTGGGGGTGGGGATTCAGGACTTCACGTCGGGGCTGTTTCTCGCGGCCCCTCGACGCACCGGAAAAAGTACGTTCTTGCGCGAAGACCTGATCCCGGAGTGTCAGTTGCGGGGTTGGCTGGCCGTCTACGTCGATCTGTGGGCCGACAAGGAGAAAGACCCTGCGCAGTTGATCGCCAGCGCTATTGCGGCGGCCCTGGCGCCCTACGAAAAAGGCATCCGTAAACTGGCCAAGAACATTGGCATCGAGAAACTGAGCTTTCTGCGTACCCTGTCCTGGGACTTTACCCAGCCACAACTGCCTGCCGGTGCGACGCTGACCCAGGCCCTGGAATTGCTCCACAGCGCCGCAGAAAAACCCGTCGTGCTGGTGATCGACGAGGCGCAGCACGCGCTGACCAGTGAGTCGGGCCTCAACGCGATGTTCGCGTTGAAGGCCGCCCGGGATCAGCTCAACCAGGGCCGTGACGAGGAGGGCAGCGGTTTGCTCCTGGTGTTCACCGGTTCCAACCGCGACAAGCTGGCCCATTTAGTGTTGGGCAAGAGCCAACCGTTTTTCGGGTCGAGCATCACGCCGTTTCCGCTGCTGGGTAAAGAGTTCACCCAGGCGTACACCGCACACCTCAATGCGCACCTGGCCCAGACCAACCAATTCAATGCTGCTGATATTGATGAAGCCTTCGAGCTGGTAGGCCGGCGCCCCGAGATGCTGCGCACGATTATCGGTGAAGTGGCACTGGAGTTGGGCGCGGCGAGCAATCTGGGCCAACTGCTGCACAGTCGCGCCGAATTGCTGCGCGCCGGTGTGTGGAGCGAATTTGAAAGCGCCTGGAACGCCCTGACCCTCCCGCAGCGCGCGGTGCTGCAGGTGATGGTGGAGCGTTTGCAAAGCAATGAACCCTTTGCACCCTTTACCGACACCACGATTACCGCGGTCAGCAAGACGTTGGAGGCGATGGGCAGCGATGTGGTGCCGGGCACCCAGACGATTCAGGCCTGCATCGATGCCCTGCGCGACAAGGAACTGGTGTGGAAGTCGAGCCGGGGCGGCTATGCGCTGGAAGACAAAACGTTTGGCGATTGGCTGCAGCACAGGAGTCGTACAGCCAACTAGAGACAACGCAGGGTAGATGTGGGAGGGGGCCTGCTCCCGATAGCGGTGGGGCAGCTACAGATGTAGTGACTGACAGTTCGCTATCGGGAGCAAGCCCCCTCCCACATGGGGTTTATTTCTTGAGCAGTGCCGCGCACGCCGCCTTGTAGGCTTCATGCTGGTATTTGTTCAGCGTCGCCGGCAGGTCGAAAGTGTGCTTCTTGTTCTGCGCATTGAGGGTCTGTGGCGACAGCAGCGTCACCTCGGCCCCGTCCAGCAACTGAAACACCCCTTCGATCTTGAACGTGGTCGGGCCGCCGGCAAATTCACCTTTCTTGCTGCGTTTCTTGATGGCGATGCGCGTGATGGCGTTTTCCCGCACAAAGGCCTGCACCTGGGCGGCGAACGCCTTGACGTTGGCTGCCTCCTCATCGTCTTCAAGCGCGATTTTCTTGGTCGCCAAGGGGATGTGGCTCAGCGCCTGGTTGTCCAGGGAGGCGACGGCGATGATGGCTTCGCTGCCTTTGATTTCGATGCCGCAGATAGTCATGGGCTGGCCTTTCAGGAGGGAACGGGAAGTATGGATGGTATCAACCTTCCCCGACCATTCGTCAGGGAATGGAGTGAACCTGTTAGTTCTGACAGTAGATGCCAGGGAGAGTCTCGCTTAGATTCGTGGCAACGGTCCTTCTTCGGTTTGAGGGCTGAAACAGCGTCTTCCGACAAGGAGTTGCGCCATGAATATCCGCAAGGAAATCCGATCACTGACCGGTCCGCAACGGCTGGAGTTCATCAACACGCTGTTGGCACTCAAGCGTAACGGCGGTTATGACAAGTACGTTCATTGGCACCACGCTGTCATGATGCCAACGGTGCATCCCTATGAGCCCCAAGACCCGGACTACCGTAATGGCGCTCACTTGGGGCCAGCGTTCTTGCCCTGGCATCGTGAAATGCTGATGCAGTTGGAAGGCGACCTGCGAGCGATCACGTCCGGAATAACACTGCCTTACTGGGACTGGACTCAGGATGCGGCAGACCCCAAGAACTCGCCGGTATGGAGCCAGAGCCTGATGGGCGGTGACGGTGACCCGGCAGATGAGTTCAGGGTGCAAGACGGGCCCTTTGCACACAAATATCAGAGTTGGCCGGTGCCGCCCTATCCGGAAGATGGCTTGCCGGGGCCGGGCTTGAAGCGTCAGTTTTCACAGCTAGTCGATTCCCTGCCGACGCCAGCGGATTTACAGATGGCCATGCGAGAAGGTCTTTATGACGAGCCAAACTACAATGCGAGTCCCTTCAACCGAGGTTTCCGCAACCGGCTTGAAGGTTGGATTACCCAGAAGGGCGATCCGCAAGTGACAACGCCTGGCTCTCAATTGCATAACCGGGTTCACCTGTGGATCGGCGGTAACATGTTGGCGATGACCTCACCTGAAGACCCGGTGTTCTTTCTGCACCATTGTTTTATCGACAAGGTCTGGGCGGATTGGCAGGCCCAGATGCTGTTGGATAAACCGAGCTTGGCGCCGCATTACGCACCGATGCAGGACGGCCCACCGGGGCACAATTACGATGATGTGATCAAACCCTGGACCCGACGCATCCAAGATGTCATGGATATCAAGGTGCTGGGCTATGAGTACGCGCCTCAGAGTAACGTAAGCAAAAGTCCGTTCAAGTCACCCTTCGAAGCTTGAAAGTGGCAACACTCCTGCGCCCTGGTCGCAGGAGTGGCTTTTATTCCTGCCCGATCGACTCCAAAAACTCCGACCGCTCATCACTCATGCGCGCCAGGCAATCATTGTGTTGGATGGCGTAGTCCTTGGTGCCCGCCACTGCCGGGAAAGTGTCCACCGCGCAATCGGCGTCACGCAGCTTTTCCCATTTCTGCTGGGCGTCCTTCAGACGAGCGGTAATGTCGGCGAGCTGCGTCTTGTTGCTGCCATAGGTCGAACCCATGCGTTCGAGCAGGCCCTGGTAGTTATCCTTGAGCAATTGCTCGGCGGTGGTTTTGTTGAAAGTGGCGCATTCCAGGGTTTGTTTGTCGTTTTCGATGCCATCGCACGGCGTGTTGTCGGTGTCTTCAGCCGCGTGGGCGGTGGTTGCGATGAGTGCCAAAGCCAGGAAAATCGATTTCATTGCGCCGTCTCATATCAAGTAATGGCCGAATTCTGGCTCAAGCGTAAGACAAAGAACAGCCACCAGTCAGGCCTGTCTTAACAGCCTTTGTCGCGGATTGACGCTTTCGGCAATTCCCCTGTCGTTTTTGCACCCGGTTCCGTCGGCCCCTGGGCATATGCTGGCCCAAAGCGCCGGCAGACGATTCGGCGCATGAATCGCCAATAAGGGGACGCCTGATGAGCCCAGCCGAATTGCACGCCGACAGCATCGTTATCGACGGGCTGATTATTGCCAAGTGGAATCGCGACCTGTTCGAGGACATGCGCAAAGGCGGCCTCACCGCCGCCAACTGCACCGTGTCGGTGTGGGAAGGCTTCCAGGCCACTATCAATAACATCGTGGCCAGCCAGACCCTGATCCGTGAGAACAGTGACCTGGTGATCCCGGTGAAAACCACTGCCGATATCCGTCGCGCCAAAGAGCTGGGCAAGACCGGCATCATCTTCGGCTTCCAGAACGCCCATGCGTTCGAAGACCAGCTTGGCTATGTCGAGATCTTCAAGCAGCTCGGCGTGGGCGTCGTGCAGATGTGCTACAACACCCAGAACCTGGTCGGCACCGGCTGCTACGAGCGTGACGGCGGCCTGTCGGGCTTTGGCCGTGAGATTGTCGGCGAGATGAACCGCGTCGGCATCATGTGCGACCTGTCCCACGTGGGCTCCAAGACCTCCGAAGAAGTCATTCTCGAATCGAAAAAGCCGGTGTGCTACTCCCACTGCCTGCCATCGGGTCTCAAAGAGCACCCGCGCAATAAGTCCGATGAAGAGCTGAAGTTCATCGCCGACCACGGCGGTTTTGTCGGTGTAACCATGTTCGCGCCGTTCCTGGCCAAGGGCATCGATTCGACCATCGACGACTACGCCGAAGCCATCGAGTACACCATGAATATCGTTGGTGAAGACGCCATCGGCATCGGCACCGACTTCACCCAGGGCCATGGCCAGGATTTCTTCGAAATGCTGACCCATGACAAGGGCTACGCCCGCCGCCTGACCAACTTCGGCAAGATCATCAACCCGCTGGGCATCCGTACCGTGGGCGAGTTCCCCAACCTCACCGAGACCCTGCTCAAGCGCGGTCACCCTGAGCGTGTGGTGCGCAAGATCATGGGCGAAAACTGGGTCAACGTTCTCAAGGACGTCTGGGGCGAATAAGCCACCGCCCACGCATTTTTCCCCCGGCCATCCGTGCCGGGGGAGCATCCAAACGAATTTTCTGGAGTTAAGTTTCCATGGCCAAGATCGCCCCGCAATTGCCAATCGAAGTCGACAGCGAGACCGGTGTCTGGACCTCCGACGCCCTGCCGATGCTGTATGTGCCGCGCCATTTCTTCGTCAACAACCACATGGGTATCGAAGAAGTACTGGGCGCCGAAGCCTATGCCGAGATCCTCTACAAGGCCGGCTACAAATCCGCTTGGCACTGGTGTGAAAAAGAAGCCGAATGCCACGGCCTGGAGGGCGTCGCGGTGTTCGAGCATTACATGAAGCGCCTGTCGCAACGTGGCTGGGGCCTGTTCAAGATCCAGGACATCGACCTCGACAAAGGCACCGCCAGCGTCAAGCTCGAACACTCCGCTTTCGTCTACGTGTATGGCAAGGTCGGACGCAAGGTCGACTACATGTTCACCGGCTGGTTTGCCGGCGCCATGGACCAGATCCTGCAGGCGCGTGGCAGCCAGATTCGCACTGTGGCCGAGCAAGTCTACGGAGGCTCCGAAGAGGGCCACGATGACGGCTTGTTCACCGTCAAGCCGTTGTAAGCCGAGGACCGTGCCATGGCTTTCGAAGCAATGTTCCAGCCGATCCAGATCGGCAAACTGACTATCCGCAACCGCGTGCTCAGTACCGCCCACGCCGAGGTGTATGCCACCGATGGCGGGATGACCACTGACCGCTATGTGAAGTACTACGAAGAGAAAGCCAAGGGCGGTATCGGCCTGGCGATCTGCGGCGGCTCCTCGGTGGTGGCCATCGACAGCCCGCAGGAATGGTGGAGCTCGGTGAACCTGTCCACCGACCGCATCATCCCGCACTTCCAGAACCTGGCCGACGCCATGCACAAGCATGGCGCCAAGATCATGATCCAGATTACCCACATGGGTCGTCGCTCGCGCTGGGACGGCTTCAACTGGCCGACCCTGATGTCGCCGTCCGGCGTGCGTGAGCCGGTGCACCGCGCCACCTGCAAGACCATCGAGCCGGAAGAAATCTGGCGCGTGATCGGCAACTACGCCCAGGCTGCGCGTCGGGCCAAGGCCGGTGGCCTGGACGGGGTAGAACTGTCCGCCGTGCACCAGCACATGATCGACCAGTTCTGGAGCCCACGGGTCAACAAGCGTACCGACGAATGGGGCGGCACCTTCGAAGGCCGCATGAAGTTCGGCCTGGAAGTGTTGAAAGCCGTGCGTGCCGAAGTGGGTGACGACTTCTGCGTGGGCATGCGCCTGTGCGGCGACGAGTTCCACCCGGATGGCTTGTCCCACGAAGACATGAAACAGATCGCCAAGTATTACGACGACACCGGCATGCTCGATTTCATCGGCGTGGTGGGTTCAGGCTGCGACACCCATAACACCCTGGCCAACGTGATCCCCAACATGAGCTACCCGCCGGAGCCGTTTTTGCACCTGGCCGCCGGTATCAAGGAAGTGGTCAAGGTTCCGGTGCTGCACGCGCAGAACATCAAGGACCCGAACCAGGCCACGCGCATTCTGGAAGGCGGCTATGTGGACATGGTCGGCATGACCCGTGCGCACATCGCCGACCCGCACCTGATCGCCAAGATCAAGATGGGCCAGATCGACCAGATCAAGCAGTGCGTGGGCGCCAACTACTGCATCGACCGTCAGTACCAGGGCCTGGACGTGCTGTGCATCCAGAACGCCGCGACTTCCCGTGAGTACATGGGCGTGCCGCACATCATCGAGAAGTCCACCGGGCCCAAGCGCAAAGTCGTGGTGGTCGGTGCCGGCCCTGCCGGGATGGAAGCGGCGCGGGTGGCCGCCGAACGTGGCCACGACGTGACCCTGTTCGAGAAAAAAGAATTCATCGGCGGGCAAATCACCACGGCCTCCAAGGCACCGCAGCGTGACCAGATTGCCGGTATCACCCGCTGGTACCAACTGGAACTGGCGCGCTTGAAAGTCGACCTGCGCCTGGGTGTGGCGGCCGATGCCGATACCATTCTCGACCTGCGCCCCGATGTGGTGGTGCTGGCGGTGGGCGGGCAGCCGAATGTGGAGCAGAACGAACACTGGGGCGCCGCCGAAGGTTTGGTCGTGAGCAGCTGGGATGTGCTCGACGGCAAAGTCGCACCGGGCAAGAACGTGTTGGTCTACGACACCATCTGCGAGTTCACCGGTATGTCGGTGGCGGATTTCCTTGCGGACAAAGGCAGCCAGGTCGAGATCGTCACCGACGACATCAAGCCGGGCGTGGCCATTGGCGGTACGTCGTTCCCGACCTACTACCGCAGCATGTACCCCAAGGAAGTGATCATGACCGGCGACATGATGCTGGAAAAGGTCTACCGCGAGGGCGACAAGCTGGTGGCGGTGCTGGAGAACGAATACACCGGCGCCAAAGAGGAGCGGGTGGTCGACCAGGTGGTGGTGGAGAACGGCGTGCGTCCGGACGAAGCCATCTACTACGCGCTCAAGGAAGGCTCGCGCAACAAGGGCCAGATCGACGTCGAAGCCTTATTCGCGATCAAGCCGCAGCCATGCCTGAGCGAGTCGGGCGAGGGGTACTTGCTGTTCCGCATTGGTGACTGTGTGGCCCAGCGTAATACCCACGCTGCGATCTATGACGCCCTGCGCTTGTGCAAGGATTTCTGACCCGACACCGAACCAATGTGGACTCGGTCTGAATGTGGGAGGGGGCTTGCTCCCGATAGCGGTGGGTCAGCTACAGATGTATCGACTGACAGTCCGCCTTCGGGAGCAAGCCCCCTCCCACATTAGACCTGTGTGGTCTGTGGGAGCTTCACCATGTTGAACACCTTGCTGCCTATCCTGTTATTTGCCGCTCTGGGCCTCGCGGTCCTCGGCGCCCTGCGCCGGGTGAACATGTGGCGCCGTGGCCGTGCCTCGAAAGTCGACCTGCTGGGCGGCCTGCTGGCCATGCCCAAGCGCTACATGGTCGACCTGCACCATGTGGTCGCCCGCGACAAATACATTGCCAACACCCACGTCGCCACGGCGCTGGGCTTCGTGCTGTCGGCGTTGCTCGCCATCCTGGTGCATGGCTTCGGCCTGCAGAGTCGCATCCTGGGCTACGCCTTACTGCTGGCCTCGGTGCTGATGTTTGTTGGTGCCACCTTCGTCTACCTGCGTCGGCGCAACCCGCCGTCGCGCCTGTCGAAAGGCCCATGGATGCGCCTGCCGAAAAGCCTGATGGCGTTCTCGGTGAGCTTCTTCCTGGTGACCTTGCCGGTGGCCGGGATTCTGCCCGCCGACTTCGGCGGCTGGCTGCTCGCGGCGATCTTGAGCGTGGGGGTGCTGTGGGGCGTCTCGGAGATGTTCTTCGGCATGACCTGGGGCGGCCCGATGAAGCACGCCTTTGCCGGTGCCCTGCACCTGGCCTGGCACCGTCGCGCCGAGCGCTTCGGCGGCGGGCGTTCGACCGGTTTGAAACCGCTGGACCTGCGCGATAAAACCGCGCCCCTGGGTGTGGAAAAACCCAAGGATTTCACCTGGAACCAACTGCTCGGCTTCGACGCCTGCGTGCAGTGCGGCAAGTGCGAGGCCGCCTGCCCGGCCTTTGCCGCCGGCCAGCCGCTGAACCCGAAAAAACTCATTCAAGACATGGTGGTCGGCCTGGCCGGCGGCACCGATGCCAAGTTTGCCGGCAGCCCGTATCCCGGCAAAGCCATCGGCGAGCATGGCGGCAACCCGCATCAACCGATCGTCAACGGCCTGGTGGACGCCGAGACCTTGTGGTCGTGCACCACTTGTCGCGCGTGCGTGGAAGAGTGCCCGATGATGATCGAGCACGTGGATGCCATCGTCGACATGCGCCGCCACCTGACGCTGGAAAAAGGCGCCACGCCGAACAAAGGTGCCGAAGTCCTGGAAAACCTGATCGCCACCGACAACCCCGGCGGTTTCGCACCGGGTGGCCGGTTGAACTGGGCGGCGGACCTGAACCTGCCGTTGCTCAGTGACAAGGGCAGCTGCGAAGTGCTGTTCTGGGTCGGTGATGGCGCTTTCGACATGCGCAACCAACGCACCCTGCGTGCTTTCGTCAAAGTCCTCAAGGCTGCCAAGGCCGACTTCGCCGTACTCGGCCTGGAAGAACGTGACAGCGGTGACGTGGCACGACGCCTGGGCGATGAAGCGACCTTCCAGCTGCTGGCCACGCGCAACATCCAGACCCTGGCCAAATACACCTTCAAGCGCATCGTCACCTGCGACCCGCACAGTTTCCATGTGCTGAAAAACGAATATGGCGCCTTCAACGGCAACTACCTCGTGCAGCACCACAGCACCTTCATGGCCGAGCTGATCGGCGAGGGCGCGCTGAACCTGGGCCAGCACAAGGGCAACAGCGTGACCTACCACGACCCTTGTTACCTGGGCCGCTACAACGGCGAATACGAAGCCCCGCGCCAGGTGCTGCGGGCGCTGGGGATCGAGGTCAAGGAGATGCAACGCTCCGGTTTCCGTTCGCGCTGCTGCGGCGGCGGTGGCGGCGCGCCGATCACCGACATTCCCGGCAAGCAACGTATCCCGGATATGCGCATGGAAGATATCCGTGAAACCGGCGCCGAGCTGGTGGCAGTAGGGTGCCCACAGTGCACGGCGATGCTTGAAGGGGTGGTCGAGCCTCGGCCCTTGATCAAGGACATCGCTGAACTGGTCGCCGACGCGTTGCTCGAAGACGCCGCACCGGCCAAAGCCCCCTTGAAACGTGAACCTGCGGAGGTGCACTGATGAGCGACATTATCCGCCGCGACCCACGGGCCGAATGGATTGCACGTAACCGCCTGCACCCGCTGCATGCGGCGATGCAGCCGGTGCAACACAGCTGGATGGGGCCCAACGGCATCCTGCGCAAGAACGTGCATGGCGTCGGTTTCATCGGCCCCAATGGCATCAAGCGCATCGACCGCAGCGGCGCCCAGCAGGGCGGCGCGAGCAAACGTACGGCTGCCGCCGAAGTGCAGTTGCCACTGCATCAGGTAGCAGCGCCTGCGTTCTATATCAACGTGGTGCCGGACATGGTCGGCGGCCGATTGAGCAGCCACGACCGCGACTTGCTCGGCCTGGCCCGACAACTCGCCGGCAGCGACGGCGCCGTGCTGGCCGTGGTATTTGGCGAGCACAAGGAAAGTGCCTTTGCCACGGCCGGTGTCGATCGTCTGTTGGTGCTGGAAGGGCATGAGTTCGACGGTTATTCACCGGAGCAACGCGTGCAAGGTTTGCGCGCTGTGGATAACCAGTTCAACCCGCGTCACTGGCTGCTGCCCGATAGCCGCAGTGGCGGCGGTGAGTTGGGCCGGCGGTTTGCCGCCAGCCTCAAGGAGCGCCCGGCCACGCGGGTCTGGCAGATCAAGGGCGCGGAATGCATCGGCCGTGCCGGCGCCGGCCAGGAAGACTTGGCCCGGCCGCTGCCACGCTTGATTCTGGCGGCCGCCGAATGTGCCGACCCGGTCAGCGAGACCCGTCACGAAGTGTTGCCCGTGGAGTTATCCACAACCTTGGCTCGCAGCCTGCCGCGAATCGAAGACCTCGGTGCGGTGGCGGTGGACCCGGCGGCGATTCCCATGGCCGAAGCCGAATTCATCTTCTCTGGCGGCAACGGCGTGAAGGATTGGGCGCTGTTCCACCAGACCGCTGCCGCCCTGGGCGCCACCGAAGGCGCGTCGCGGGTGGCGGTGGACGACGGCTTCATGGCGCGTGATCGCCAGGTCGGCGCCAGCGGCACCTGGGTCACTGCCCGTGTGTATGTGGCGGTGGGGATTTCCGGGGCGATCCAGCACCTGCAAGGCATCGGTGCCTGCGACAAAGTGGTGGCGATCAACCTCGACCCCGGTTGCGACATGATCAAGCGTGCCGACCTGTCGGTGATCGGCGAGAGCGCCGCGATATTGCAAGCCTTGATCGAGGCGGTGGCGGCCTACCGCAACGGCGCCAAGCGCGATGCAGCTTAGGACTATGACCATGACGACGAATGTAATCAGCCTGGTTTCCATTGGCGCCCATCCCACTTCCGGGCGCCCGCGTCGTGCGGAGCAGGATGCGCGCGCGGTCGAGCTGGGCCTGCAAATGGCTGGGGATAAGTTGCAGGTGTTGCACGCCGGCAACGTTGCCGAACCGACGTTGCGCAGTTATCTCGGCATGGGCTTGCCGCAACTGCATGTACTGGAACAACCGGCCGGCAGCGATGCCTTGCCGGTGCTCGGTGAGTATCTACGCGATGCGGGGGCCCAGGTGGTGCTCGCCGGCAGCCAGGCGGAAACCGGTGAAGGCTCGGGCATGTTGCCGTTCCTGCTGGCCGAACAATTGGGCTGGCCGCTGATCGTGGGGCTCGCCCAGGTGGAGTCTATCGACGGCGGCGTAGCCCATGTACTGCAAGCCTTGCCGCGTGGCCAAAGGCGGCGCCTGAAGGTCCGCCTGCCGTTTCTCGCCACGGTGGATAACGCGGCGCCCAAGCCTCGGCAGAGTGCCTATGGCCCCGCGCAGCGCGGCGAGCTGGAAGCGCATGAGGTCGAAGTGCTGGAGGATGAGTTATTCACAGGCGCCGTGCTGCAGCCGGCCAAGCCTCGGCCCAAACGCCTCAAAGTGATCAAGGCCAAGAGCGGCGCCGACCGGATGAAGGCGGCTACCGCCAAAGCCAGTGGCGGCGGTGGCCAGGTGCTCAAGGGCCTCAGCCCGCAAGCGGGCGCCGAAGCCATTCTCAAGCTGCTGGTTGAGGAAGGCGTGGTTCGCTGATCCTTGTAGGAGCGAGCTTGCTCGCGAAGAACGTTAACGATAATGCAGCGTGCCCGGTTTGACGCGGCGCTCTCAGGTTCTTCGCGAGTAAGCTCGCTGCTACATTACCCACAATCCCTGTTGAACCGTCTGTGGATAACCTGTTCGCGCTTGTCCACAACCCATACAGATCAAGCCCTGTAGCCCTCTGTACGAAAAACAACCAGTCTAACTGGCGGTTTTTTATAGGTTTTTTCCTGACTTCATGCATTTCATTGTGCAGACTTTCCCCCAAAGTCTGTTGGCGCTTCTGTGGATAAGATGTTCGCTATTGGCTGGAACCCTTATGAATAAAGGCTTTCAAGGAGTTGGTCGAAATTTGATCTATTTCGGCTTTTTGTGCTCTGAAAATCCTGAGTGCCGTGTTTTGTGAAGGTTTGGAGTGGTTTTCCACAGCGCAGCTGAAGTTGCCCCCAAAGTCTGTTGGTGGTTCTGTGGATAAGGTGTTCGCGTACTACTACAGGCCACGTTTTACGTAGCCTGTAGAGTTATGGTTAAAAAATGATCAGCGCCTGCTTGATATTGTCCACTTGAATAAGTCATGGATTTTCTTCAATTAATTTCTGAGGGGGAGCGCAGTTGCCCACAATTGCTGTGGGTGGCTCTGTGGATAAGTTGTTGGGCAAAGGCTGGAGGGCAGGGGAATCAAGAGGCATCCGGGGGCTGGATGTTTTTTGTACAATCCAGCCCCTGGAGGATCAACGCGTTATTCGTGAACCGCAACACCCTTGAGGTACGGCGCCGGAGCGGCCCCCAGGTTGCTCAACATGCGCTCGCTGTACCAATCCACGAAGTTGACCACGCCGAACTCATAGGTCTTGGAGTACGGGCCTGGCTGGTAAGCGGTGGAGTTGATACCGCGCTGGTTTTCTTCGGCCAGGCGACGGTCCTGGTCGTTGGTGGCGTCCCACACCTGGCGCATACGCTCCACGTCGTAGTCCACACCCTCTACGGCGTCCTTGTGCACGATCCACTTGGTGGTGACCATGGTTTCCTGGGCGCTGATCGGCCACACAGTGAACACGATGATGTGGTCGCCCATGCAGTGGTTCCATGAGTGGGGCAGGTGCAGGATACGCATCGAGCCCAGGTCCGGGTTCTTGATGCGCCCCATGAGTTTGGCGCAGCCCTGCTTGCCGTCCATGGTCATCGACACGGTGCCCTTGAGCAGCGGCATGCGCACGATACGGTTACGCAAGCCAAAGCTGGCATGGGCGTAAGGGATTTTCTCGGCATCCCAGGCAGCGGCGGAGGCGGCTACATGGTCCTTGAACGCCTGGTCGGCGCGGGGGTCGGTGACGTCGTCCCATTCCAGCAGGGTTTTCAGCAGTTCGGGGTGCGAGGCGTTGCAGTGGTAGCACTCGCGGTTGTTCTCCAGCACCAGCTTCCAGTTGGCTTTTTCCATCAAGGTGGTTTGCACCGCCACCTTGGTGTTCTCCATGTCGTAGGGTTCCATGTAGTGATTCAGGGTCGACAGGAAGTCGTCGATGGCCGGCGGGTTTTCGGCCAGGCTGATGAAGATGTAGCCGCCGGCGGTCTTCACATTCACCGGTTTCAGGCCGTACTGCTTCATGTCGAAGTCGGCGCCCATCTCGGTGCCGGCGAACAGCAGGCGACCGTCCAGTTCGTAGGTCCACTGGTGGTAGTGGCAGACCAGCTTGGCGACCTTGCCCTTGTCGCTGGTGCACAGGCGTGAGCCACGGTGGCGGCATACGTTGTGGAACGCATGCACCACGCCTTCGGCGCCACGGATCACGATGATCGGGTTCTTGCCCACTTGCAGGGTCAGGTAGTTGCCCTTGGTGGGGATCTCGCAGGTCATGCCGGCGATCAGCCACTCTTTCTGGAAGATCTCCTGCATGTCGATATCGAACAGCCGGTCATCCGAATAGAACGGTTGTGGCAGCGAAAAGGTGCGCTCGCGTTCTTGCAACATTTGCGCGGTGGCCTTGCGTGCGGGTTCCAGCGGATCGCCCAAGCTTAAGGTTGCGGTGACGTCCATCGTATGTGTCCTCATGGCCATTCAGTGTGGCCGGCGAATAGTGGCTACGGTTGTACTACGCAAGGCGTAAAGAAAGCGTCGTTGTTGGGGGTGAGTGTGGGGCCGCCGACTGCCAGAACCTTGTCCATTAGCGACATGGCCCACTCTGATCCCGACGCGCAACCCCCGTGGTATGGGGGCTGGTCGCGATAAGTATGTGAATGTCGCAGATAGGTAAATGGGCGCATTCGGCGTTACGCAAAATCGCCATCATCAGGCCGACCTACGGCTACGGAGAACAGCATGTCCAATAACTTCCTGAACCCGGTAACTACCCAGACCTGGGCCAATGGTCGGCATATCGTCCGTTGCGTCAAAGTCATCCAGGAAACCTGGGACGTGCGCACCTTTTGCTTCATGGCCGACCAGCCGATCCTGTTCTTTTTCAAGCCGGGGCAATTCGTCACCCTGGAACTGGAAATCGACGGCCAGCCAATCATGCGCTCGTACACCATTTCCAGTTCGCCATCGGTGCCGTACAGCTTCTCGGTGACGATCAAGCGTGTCCCTGGCGGCCGGGTTTCCAACTGGTTGCATGACACCCTGCATGAAGGCCAGGAGTTGGCGGTGCACGGGCCGGTCGGGCTGTTCAATGCCATCGACTTCCCGAGCCCTAAAGTGCTGTACCTCAGCGGCGGTGTCGGAATCACGCCGGTGATGTCCATGGCCCGTTGGTTCTACGACACCAACGCCAACGTTGACATGACCTTTATCCACAGCGCCCGCTCGCCCAAGGACATCATCTATCACCGCGAGCTGGAACACATGGCGTCGCGCATTGATAACTTCAGCCTGCACCTGATTTGTGAGAAGCACGGCTTGGGTGAGCCCTGGGCGGGGTATCGCGGTTACCTGAATCACAAGATGCTCGAACTGATGGTGCCGGACTTCCTGGAGCGCGAAGTGTTCTGCTGTGGCCCAACGCCCTATATGAACGCCGTGAAACGCCTGTTGGAGGCCGCAGGCTTCGACATGGCGCGCTATCACGAAGAATCCTTCGGGGCTACGCCGCCGGAAGCCCGCGCCGATGCGGTGGAGCAGGCTGAACAAGCCGCCGAGGCGCCGGAAATCGATTTGGCGGATTTGCATCAAGTGGAGTTCATTGCTTCAGGCAAGAGCATTCGCGTGGCTCCGGGTGAAACGGTGCATGCCGCAGCGGCCAAGCTTGGGCTGCTGATTCCAAAGGCGTGTGGCATGGGCATCTGCGGAACGTGCAAGGTGATGAAGCTGGGTGGAGAGGTCGAGATGGACCACAACGGCGGGATTACTGAGGAAGACGAAGCCGAGGGTTACATCCTGTCGTGCTGCAGCGTGCCTAAAGGTGATGTGCGAATCGAGTTCTGATCCACTCAGCTCGTTCCCACGCTCACCGGCCCAACTCACGCAAGGCTCACGGTGTGACGCAGAGCGTCACGGGCTGCATGCCCACGCGGAGCATGGGCACGATCACCGGCGCAGCTCGTTCCCACGCTCCGCGTGGTAACGCCGCCAGGGACGATCATCGGCTCGCGAGCTGTCAGTACCAGCGTTGGATGTCGATCAGCCCTGGCATTCCGGCATAGTTGCGGGCACTCGAATACCTCCAGTGTTCAGCCAGATCCACGTAACCCCGTTTGACCGGGTTATGGTGGATGTAATCGAGCTTCTGGTGCATCACAGCCTCGCTGTACACCAACTCCGCGTGTGAGCCCTCCTGCCAAAGCTGATAAGCCCGATCCGCCTTGTGTGCGCGTTTGCTGAAGCGCAGGCGTTGCAAAACACGTTCTGCGCCTTTGCTCTGCAGGTCATCAATGATGGTTCGGGCAGTGAAGGACTTGAATCGGCTGACGCATTTGCCAAGGTCAGGCGCCTGGGCGACGAAATGCAGATGGTTCTCGAGAACGACATAGCCGTAAAGGTTCAAGGCTTCATGGCTTTGTTGGTATCGCCAGCAATCCAGAAGATGGCCGACGATGTAATCACGGGTAAACAACGGTAGCCATTCCATGACGGTACAGGTCAGGAAGTGTGGCTTTTCGGGTTCGGTGATGACGTAGCGGCTTCTGCCCATGGGGTCGTCCTTGCATCGGGGGCGGCTTGGGCGCAGAGCGCCCGGGGCATGCATTCCCACGCGGAGCGTGGGAACGATCAATCAAGGAGGGTTATTGGGCGTAGATGTGGACGACGAAGTGCTGGCCTGATGCTGTCAATTCATAGACTTTGTCGTAAATCCGCAGTGTGCGCGATGGCTCTCGGATGGTGTCACCGACTTTTGCGTACTTCCTGAATTCATCCCAATCGATGACGGTGGTGCTGATAGTGCCGTCGCTTTTCAGAGTGTCGCCGTTGCTTTGGTATTCCATGGTTTGTCTCTCTTCTGGATTTCCGTTTCCAGCCGGGTATGCGGCAGGCGGTTGGCCCGAAAGGGGGGCTGTGCAGCGGCCTTTTCCTTTCGGGTTCCAAGAGGCTAGTCAATGAAATTCCAGTGTGTGGCTGTCAGAAATATCAAATAACAGACTCGGCGTTACGCCAGTATCAGGCACCCATCACTGTCCGAATATCCGCGGCTAATTCTCTTACACGCTCCTCCTCGGTATCCCACGCACACATGAAGCGTGCGCCGCCTTTGCCGATGAAGGTGTAGAAGCGCCAGCCCTTGGCCGTCAGTGCGGCAATGGCTGGTTCCGAGAGCTGCAGGAAGACGCCGTTGGCCTGCACCGGGAACATCAGTTCAACCCCTGGAATATCCGCCACCAGGCTGCTCAGCAATTGTGCGCAGTGGTTGGCGTGCCGGGCATGCTTGAGCCAGGCGTCATTTTCCAGCAGGCCCACCCAGGGGGCGGAGAGAAAGCGCATTTTCGACGCCAGTTGGCCGGCCTGTTTGCAGCGGTAGTCGAAGTCTTCAGCCAGTTTGTGATTGAAGAACAGGATCGCCTCGCCTACGGCCATGCCGTTCTTGGTACCGCCAAAGCACAATACGTCCACACCGGCTTTCCAGGTCAGGTCGGCGGGGGAGCAACCGAGGAAGGCGCAGGCGTTGGAGAAGCGCGCGCCGTCCATGTGCAGGTTCAGGCCCAGTTCCTTGCAGGTGGCGCTGATGGCGCGGATTTCATCCGGGGTGTACACGCTGCCGACTTCGGTGGCCTGGGTCAGGGTTACCACGCGGGGTTTGGGGTAGTGGATGTCCTGGCGCTTGAGGGCGATCTCGCGGATGGATTCCGGGGTCAGCTTGCCATTTTCGGTGCGGGCGATGAGCAGCTTCGAGCCGTTGGAGAAAAACTCCGGCGCACCGCACTCGTCGGTTTCGACGTGGGCGGTTTCCGAGCAAATCACGCTATGGTAGCTCTGGCACAGTGAAGACAGTGCCAGTGAGTTGGCTGCGGTGCCGTTGAAGGCGAAGAACACTTCGCAGTCGGTTTCGAACAGATTGCGGAAACCGTCGGCGGCGCGGTGGGTCCATTCATCATCGCCGTAGGCGCGTTGATGCCCCTGGTTGGCTTGTTCCATGGCGGCCCAGGCTTCCGGGCAGATGCCGGAGTAGTTGTCGCTGGCGAATTGTTGGCTCTTGTCGGTCATGGCCCATTCCTGTGGTCGATGTTGGTGCGCACTGTAACCAAGATTGTCGGGCATACGCACGCGCTGTAAATGCAGAGTCACTGGGGAATTATGCACGGTACTGAAACGATGGCTGTCGGACGTGTCCGCGATAGCGCTCTGGACCTGCTCAAGTGGCTGGCGCTGCTGAGCATGGTGCTGGATCACCTGCGCTATGTCGGCTTAAGCCTGGATGGCTTGTATGTGCCGGGGCGCCTGGCGTTCCCGTGGTTTTGCCTGGCGATTGCGGCGAATCTGCATCGGGGCCGCGACCTGCCGGCAAGAGGCCGCTGGCGCTACCTGGGCTGGTTGTTGCTGTTCAGCGTGATCAGCGAAGTGCCGTATCGGTTGTTTATCGAGGATGCCGATACGTTGAATGTGCTGCCAACCTTGGCGCTGGGTTTGCTGGTTGCTCGAGGATGGCAGCAAAAGGGCCGGGTTGATCGAGGCATGGCGCTGATCGCCGTCACGATAGCCGCCCTGTTTTCAAGCCACTTAATGTTCGGTTTCTTTGGTGTATTGCTGCCATTGGTGATGCTGCTGGTGTTCCGTCGCCGATGGTATTTCAGTGTATTGCCGGGCTTGGTCTGCGTGGCCGCCAACCAATGGCAGATATTGCTCGATAACGGCACGCCGGTTGCGCTGATGGGATTGGTTGCCTGCCTGATTGCGCCACTGGCGGGCCTGGTCTTATTGCGACACGCCAAAAACGCCTCGCCGCCCGCCATGCGCCGCTGGGCCTATACCCTCTATCCCGTGCATTTCCTGCTGCTGCTACTCGTTCGTCAAACTATCGCCTAACCCCTTGTGGGAGGGGGCTTGCTCCCGATAGCGGTGTGTCAGCCACTGCATTTGCAAGCTGGCCCACCGCTATCGGGAGCAAGCCCCCTCCCACATTTTTTCTGTGTTGTTCGGGCCATGTCGTAAACGCACCTTTGCGTGGCGTGCGTAGGCATTTGACCTGTCTGCGCCAGCCCTACCATCGCATCAAAGGGCCTGTATGGGCCTCACCAATACGAAAGGCTGGGAGAGACGCGATGTTCAGCAAACAAGACCAGATCCAGGGATATGACGACGCACTGCTGGCGGCCATGAATGCCGAGGAGCAGCGCCAGGAAGATCATATCGAGCTGATCGCGTCAGAGAACTACACCAGCAAACGCGTGATGCAAGCCCAGGGCAGTGGCTTGACCAACAAATACGCCGAAGGCTACCCGGGCAAGCGCTACTACGGCGGCTGCGAGCACGTGGACAAGGTGGAAGCCCTGGCCATCGAGCGCGCCAAGCAACTGTTCGGTGCCGATTACGCCAACGTACAGCCGCACTCCGGTTCGTCCGCCAACAGCGCGGTGTACCTGGCCCTGCTGCAAGCGGGCGATACCATTCTGGGCATGAGCCTGGCCCACGGCGGCCACCTGACCCACGGTGCCAAGGTGTCGTCCTCGGGCAAGCTGTACAACGCGGTGCAATACGGCATCAACACCGACACCGGCCTGATCGACTACGACGAAGTCGAGCGTCTGGCGGTTGAGCACAAACCGAAGATGATCGTTGCAGGCTTTTCCGCCTACTCCAAGACTCTGGATTTCCCACGTTTTCGTCAGATCGCCGACAAAGTCGGCGCGCTGCTGTTCGTCGACATGGCTCACGTTGCCGGCCTGGTTGCCGCTGGCCTGTACCCCAACCCGCTGCCGTACGCTGACGTGGTGACCACCACCACCCACAAGACCCTGCGCGGTCCACGGGGCGGTCTGATCCTGGCCAAGTCCAACGAAGAAATCGAAAAGAAACTCAACGCTGCCGTATTCCCCGGCGCCCAGGGCGGCCCGCTGATGCACGTCATCGCCGGCAAGGCCGTGTGCTTCAAGGAAGCGCTGGAACCTGGTTTCAAGGCTTATCAGCAACAAGTGATCGACAACGCACAGGCCATGGCCAGCGTGTTTATCAAACGCGGCTACGATGTAGTGTCCGGCGGTACCGATAACCACCTGTTCCTGGTCAGCCTGATCCGTCAGGGCCTTACCGGCAAAGAGGCGGACGCCGCCCTGGGCCGCGCCCACATCACCGTCAACAAGAACGCCGTGCCGAACGACCCGCAGTCGCCCTTCGTGACCTCGGGCCTGCGCATCGGCACCCCGGCGGTGACCACGCGTGGTTTCAAAGTGCCGCAGTGCATCGAGCTGGCCGGCTGGATCTGCGACATCCTCGACAACCTCGGCGATGCCGATGTCGAGGCCAACGTGGCCAAGCACGTGTCTGCCCTGTGCGCTGATTTCCCGGTTTATCGCTGAGCGCGGTTTTGGAGTAATGACTATGCAACGCTACTCGGGCTTCGGCCTCTTCAAGCACTCCCTCAGCCACCACGAAAACTGGCAGAAGATGTGGCGCACGCCGACCCCGAAAAAGGTCTACGACGTGGTCATCGTCGGCGGTGGCGGGCATGGTCTGGCGACCGCCTACTACCTGGCCAAGGAACACGGCATCACCAATGTGGCGGTGGTCGAGAAAGGTTGGTTGGGCGGCGGCAACACCGCGCGCAATACCACCATCGTGCGTTCCAACTACCTGTGGGACGAGTCGGCGCACCTCTACGAACACGCGATGAAACTGTGGGAAGGTTTGTCCCAGGACCTGAACTACAACGTGATGTTCTCCCAGCGCGGCGTGTACAACCTGTGCCATACCCTGCAGGACATCCGTGATTCCGAACGTCGTGTGAGCGCCAACCGCCTTAACGGCGTGGACGGCGAACTGCTCAACGCCAAGCAAGTGGCCGACGAGATCCCGTACCTCGACTGCTCGAAAAACACCCGTTACCCGGTACTTGGCGCCACCGTGCAACGGCGTGGCGGCGTGGCCCGTCACGATGCCGTGGCCTGGGGCTTTGCCCGTGCGGCTGACGCACTCGGCGTGGACTTGATCCAGCAGACCGAAGTCATCGGTTTCCGCAAGGAAAACGGTGTGTGCATCGGCGTGGAAACCAACAAGGGCTTCATCGGCGCCAAGCGCGTCGGTGTGGTCACCGCCGGTAACTCCGGGCACATGGCGTCGCTCGCCGGTTTCCGCCTGCCGATCGAATCCCACCCGCTGCAGGCACTGGTGTCGGAGCCGATCAAGCCGATTATCGACAGCGTGATCATGTCCAACGCCGTACACGGTTACATCAGCCAGTCCGACAAGGGCGACCTGGTGATCGGCGCCGGCATCGACGGCTACAACGGCTACGGCCAGCGCGGTTCGTACCCGGTGATCGAACACACCATCCAGGCCATCGTCGAGATGTTCCCGGTGCTGTCGCGCGTGCGCATGAACCGTCAGTGGGGCGGCATCGTCGACACCACGCCGGACGCGTGCCCGATCATTTCGAAAACCCCGGTACCGAACATGTTCTTCAACTGCGGCTGGGGCACCGGCGGCTTCAAGGCCACCCCAGGCTCAGGCAACGTCTTCGCCGCAAGCCTGGCCAAGGGTGAAATGCACCCGCTGGCCGCGCCATTCTCCATCGACCGTTTCCACAACGGTGCGTTGATCGACGAACACGGCGCTGCGGCCGTCGCCCACTAACAGGAGAAAAATCCTATGTTGCATATCTTCTGTCCTCACTGTGGCGAACTGCGCTCCGAAGAGGAATTCCATGCCTCCGGCCAAGCGCACATCCCGCGCCCGCTGGACCCGAATGCCTGCACCGATGAAGAGTGGGGCGACTACATGTTCTTCCGCGACAACCCGCGCGGCCTGCACCATGAGCTGTGGATTCACGCCGCCGGTTGCCGCCAGTATTTCAACGCCACCCGCGATACCGTGACTTACGAAATTCTTGAAACCTACAAGATCGGTGAGAAGCCACAATTCACCGCCAAGGCCTCTGGAGAGAAGGTATGAGCCAGACCAATCGCCTGTCCAACGGTGGCCGCATCGACCGTAATAAAGTCCTGACGTTTACCTTCAATGGCCAGAGCTACAAGGGCTTCGAAGGTGACACTCTGGCCGCTGCACTGCTGGCCAATGGCGTCGACATCATCGGCCGCAGTTTCAAATATTCGCGTCCACGCGGCATCTTCGCCGCCGGCGCCGAAGAGCCGAACGCGGTGCTGCAGATCGGTGCCACCGAAGCCACCCAGATTCCCAACGTGCGCGCCACGCAACAGGCGCTGTACCAGGGCCTCGTCGCCACCAGCACCAACGGTTGGCCGAGCGTGAACAACGACATGATGGGCATCCTCGGCAAGGTCGGCGGCAAGCTGATGCCGCCGGGTTTCTACTACAAAACCTTCATGTACCCGCAATCGTTCTGGATGACTTACGAGAAGTACATCCGCAAGGCTGCCGGCCTGGGTCGCTCGCCGACCGAGAACGACCCGGACACCTACGACAACATGAACCGTCACTGCGACGTGCTGGTAGTGGGCGCAGGCCCTGCCGGCCTGGCCGCTGCACTGGCTGCCGCACGCAGCGGGGCGCGGGTGATCATTGCCGATGAGCAGGAAGAGTTCGGCGGTTCGCTGCTCGACTCCCGTGAAAGCCTCGACGGCAAGCCGGCCATGGAATGGGTCGCCAGCGTGATCGCCGAATTGAAAGCCTTGCCGGACGTGGTGCTGCTGCCTCGCGCTACCGTCAACGGCTACCACGACCATAACTTCCTGACCATTCACGAACGCCTCACCGACCACCTCGGTGACCGTGCGCCGGTGGGTGTAGTGCGTCAGCGTATCCATCGCGTACGGGCCAAGCGTGTCGTCCTCGCGACCGGTGCCTGCGAGCGCCCGCTGGTGTACGGCAACAACGACGTGCCGGGCAACATGCTCGCCGGTGCGGTCTCCACCTATGTGCGCCGCTACGGCGTGGCACCGGGCAAAAAACTGGTGCTGTCGACCAACAACGACCACGCCTACCGCGTGGCGCTGGACTGGTTCGACGCAGGCCTGCAAGTGGTGGCCGTGGCCGATGCACGCCACAACCCACGCGGCGCCCTGGTTGAAGAGGCCCGCGCCAAAGGCATCCGCATCCTCACCGGTAGCGCCGTGATCGAAGCGCGTGGCAGCAAGCATGTGACCGGCGCGCGAGTGGCGGCCATCGACGTCAAGGCGCATAAAGTCACCAGCCCCGGCGAGTGGCTGGACTGCGACCTGGTCGCCAGCTCTGGTGGCTACAGCCCAGTGGTTCACTTGGCCTCGCACTTGGGCGGCAAGCCGACCTGGCGTGAAGACATCCTCGGTTTTGTACCGGGCGAAGCCCCGCAGAAACGTGTGTGTGTCGGCGGCATCAACGGCGTCTACGGCCTTGGCGATTCCCTGGCCGATGGTTTTGAAGGGGGCGTGCGCGCCGCCAGCGAAGCCGGGTTTGCACCCGTGGAAGGCACGCTGCCCAAGGCTTTGAGCCGTCTGGAAGAGCCGACCCTGGCGCTGTTCCAGGTGCCTCACGAAAAAGCCACCGCACGGGCGCCCAAGCAATTTGTCGACCTGCAGAACGACGTGACCGCCGCCGCCATCGAACTGGCGACCCGCGAAGGTTTCGAGTCGGTCGAGCACGTCAAACGCTACACCGCGCTGGGCTTCGGCACCGACCAGGGCAAGCTGGGTAACGTCAACGGCTTGGCGATTGCGGCGCGCTCCCTGAACGTGACCATCCCGCAGATGGGCACCACCATGTTCCGTCCCAACTACACGCCGGTGACATTCGGCGCAGTGGCGGGCCGTCACTGTGGGCACATCTTCGAACCGGTTCGCTACACCGCGCTGCACGCCTGGCACGTCAAGAACGGCGCCGAGTTTGAAGACGTCGGCCAATGGAAACGCCCGTGGTACTTCCCACGCAATGGCGAAGACCTGCACGCTGCGGTGAAACGCGAATGCCTGGCCGTGCGCGACAGCGTCGGCCTGCTGGATGCCTCCACCCTCGGCAAGATCGACATTCAAGGCCCGGATGCCCGCGAGTTCCTCAACCGCATCTACAGCAACGCCTGGACCAAGCTCGACGTGGGTAAGGCGCGCTACGGCCTGATGTGCAAGGAAGACGGTATGGTCTTCGACGACGGCGTCACCGCCTGTCTGGCCGACAACCACTTCCTGATGACCACCACCACCGGCGGCGCCGCGCGCGTTCTCCAGTGGCTGGAAATCTACCAACAGACCGAATGGCCGGACCTCAAGGTGTACTTCACCTCGGTCACCGACCACTGGGCGACCATGACCCTGTCCGGCCCCAACAGCCGCAAGCTGCTGGCCGAAGTCACCGACATCGACCTGGACAAGGACGGCTTCCCGTTCATGACCTGGAAAGAAGGTCTGGTGGGTGGGGTGCCGGCGCGGGTGTTCCGCATCTCGTTTACCGGCGAGCTGTCGTACGAAGTCAACGTACAGGCCGACTACGCGATGGGCGTGCTGGAAAAAATCGTCGAGGCCGGCAAGAAGTACAACCTGACCCCGTACGGCACCGAGACCATGCACGTACTGCGGGCCGAGAAGGGCTTCATCATCGTCGGCCAGGACACCGATGGCTCGATGACCCCTGACGACCTGAACATGGGCTGGTGTGTCGGGCGTACCAAGCCGTTCTCGTGGATCGGCTGGCGCGGCATGAACCGTGAAGACTGCGTGCGTGAAGAACGCAAGCAACTGGTGGGCTTGAAGCCGGTCGATCCAAAAGTGTGGCTGCCGGAAGGCGCGCAGTTGGTGTTCGATCCGAAACAGTCGATCCCGATGAAGATGGTCGGTCACGTGACCTCCAGCTATGCCCACAACTCCCTCGGTTATTCGTTCGCGATGGCGGTGGTCAAGGGCGGCTTGAAGCGTATCGGCGAGCGGGTGTTCTCACCGCAGGCCGATGGCAGCGTGATCGAAGCGGAGATTGTGTCTTCGGTGTTCTTTGACCCGAAAGGCGATCGCCAGAACATTTGACATCTGATCGTTCCCACGCGCTGCGTGGGGATGCATCCCGGGACGCGCGGCGTCCCAAGAGCGGACGCCGAGCGTCCATCGCGGCATTCCCACGCAGAGCGTGGGAACGATCAATTCAGAACAGGTGCTATATGACAGCAGCCAATGTTTACCAACAACGCCCCACTAACGGCGCCAAGGCCGAGTCGTCGCTGCACCATGCCGACCTCGCCAGCCTGGTCGGCAAGGGCCGTAAAAACGCAGGCGTTACCGTCCGCGAGAAAAAACTCCTGGGCCACCTGACCCTTCGTGGCGATGGGCATGACGCCGCCTTCGCCGCCGGCGTGCACAAGGCGCTTGGCATCGAGTTGCCCGGTGCCCTGCAAGTCATCGTCAAGGGCGAAACCAGCCTGCAATGGCTCGGCCCGGATGAGTGGTTGCTGGTGGTGCCCAGCGGTGAAGAGTTCGCCGCCGAGCAGAACCTGCGCGCCGCCCTGGGTGACCTGCATATCCAGGTCGTCAACGTCAGTGGCGGCCAGCAGATCCTCGAGCTCAGCGGCCCGAATGTGCGTGATGTGTTGATGAAGTCCACCAGCTATGACGTGCACCCCAACAACTTCCCGGTGGGCAAGGCCGTGGGCACGGTGTTCGCCAAGTCGCAATTGGTGATCCGCCACACCGCTGAAGACACCTGGGAACTGGTGATTCGTCGCAGCTTCTCGGATTACTGGTGGTTGTGGTTGCAGGATGCCTCGGCCGAATTCGGCCTCAGCGTGGTTGCATGATGATCGTTCCCACGCTCCGCGTGGGAATGCACCCCGGGACGCTCCGCGTCCCAACAGCGGACGCCGAGCGTCCATGACGGCATTCCCACGCAGAGCCTGGGAACGATCAAGGAGTTACCTGTTATGAGCCGCGCACCCGATACATGGATTTTGACCGCCGACTGCCCCAGCGTGCTCGGCACGGTGGACGCGGTCACCCGCTACCTGTTCGAACAGGGCTGCTATGTTACCGAGCACCACTCGTTCGATGACCGGCTTTCGGGCCGGTTCTTCATACGCGTGGAATTCCGCCAGCCCGACGGTTTTGACGAACAGGCTTTCCGCGATGGCCTGGCCACACGCGGTGAAGCTTTCGGCATGATCTTCGAACTGACGGCGCCGAACTATCGGCCCAAAGTGGTGATCATGGTGTCCAAGGCCGATCACTGCCTCAACGACCTGTTGTATCGCCAGCGTATCGGCCAGTTGTCGATGGACGTGGTGGCGGTGGTGTCCAACCATCCCGATTTGAAACCCCTGGCCGACTGGCACCAGATTCCCTACTACCATTTCCCGCTCGACCCTAACGACAAGCCGTCCCAGGAACGTCAGGTGTGGCAAGTGGTGGAAGACACCGGTGCTGAACTGGTGATCCTTGCGCGCTACATGCAAGTACTGTCGCCGGAGTTGTGCCGCAAGCTGGACGGCAAGGCCATCAACATCCACCACTCGCTGCTACCCGGGTTCAAGGGCGCCAAGCCGTATCACCAGGCGTACAACAAGGGGGTGAAGTTGGTGGGGGCTACGGCGCATTACATCAACAACGATCTGGATGAAGGGCCGATCATCGCCCAGGGCGTGGAGGTGGTGGATCACAGCCATTATCCCGAGGACTTGATTGCCAAAGGGCGGGATATCGAAGGGCTGACCCTGGCTCGTGCGGTGGGGTATCACATTGAGCGGCGGGTGTTTTTGAACGCCAATAGAACGGTGGTGCTCTGACTGAGGCTATCGGGAGCAAGCCCCCTCCCACCCTGGAATTGTGAATACCTTCAAATGTGGGAGGGGGCTTGCCCCCGATGAGGCCCTCACTAACAACGCAAAAACAGCATCTGTACCCGAGCACTTAACGCGCTGCCTGCCTGGGCAACGTGGTTCCATAAAAACAACAGCGAGGTGAAAGCATGTCTGGTAATCGTGGTGTCGTGTATCTCGGCAACGGCAAGGTCGAAGTACAGAAAATCGACTATCCCAAAATGCAGGACCCCCGTGGCAGGAAGATTGAGCACGGCGTCATCCTGCGCGTGGTTTCCACCAATATCTGCGGCTCCGACCAACACATGGTGCGTGGCCGTACCACTGCCCAGACCGGCCTGGTGCTCGGTCACGAGATCACCGGCGAAGTGATCGAGAAGGGCAACGACGTCGAAAACCTGAAAATCGGCGACCTGGTTTCCGTCCCCTTCAACGTTGCCTGCGGCCGTTGCCGTTCCTGCAAAGAGCAGCACACCGGCGTGTGCCTGACCGTCAACCCGGCGCGTGCCGGCGGCGCCTACGGTTATGTCGACATGGGCGACTGGACCGGCGGCCAGGCCGAATACGTGCTGGTGCCGTATGCCGATTTCAACCTGCTGAAACTGCCGGACCGTGACAAGGCCATGGAGAAAATCCGCGACCTGACTTGCCTCTCCGACATTCTGCCGACCGGCTACCACGGTGCCGTCACGGCGGGCGTTGGACCGGGCAGCACCGTATACATCGCGGGTGCCGGCCCAGTCGGTCTGGCCGCTGCCGCTTCCGCCCGCCTGCTGGGCGCGGCGGTGGTGATCATCGGCGACGTCAACCCGATCCGCCTGGCTCACGCCAAGGCCCAGGGGTTCGAAATTGCCGACCTGTCCAAAGACACGCCACTGCACGAGCAAATCGCCGCACTGTTGGGCGAGCCTGAAGTGGACTGCGCCGTCGATGCCGTAGGTTTCGAAGCCCGTGGCCACGGCCATGAAGGCGTGAAAGCCGAAGCCCCGGCCACCGTGCTCAACTCGTTGATGGGTGTCGTGCGGGTAGCGGGCAAGATCGGGATTCCGGGGCTGTACGTCACCGAAGACCCAGGTGCGGTGGATGCCGCTGCGAAAATGGGCAGCCTGAGCATTCGCTTTGGCCTGGGCTGGGCCAAATCCCACAGCTTCCACACTGGGCAAACGCCCGTGATGAAGTACAACCGCCAACTGATGCAGGCGATCATGTGGGACCGTATCAACATTGCCGAAATCGTCGGCGTGCAGGTGATCAGCCTGGATGACGCGCCGCGTGGGTATGGCGAGTTCGATGCGGGCGTGCCGAAGAAATTTGTGATTGACCCGCACAAACTGTTCAGTGCGGCATAAAGCGCAGTGAAAAAATGGCGACCCTCACAGGTCGCCATTTTTTTTGATCATTTAAGTGTCGACAGCCTCAGGTAGGGGTCGGCCACTTCCCCGTTTTTGACCACGCGATTGCCACCGTAATCACACAGCAGCGTGCCGTTGCGTTGATGGATGGCTTCGGGCCGCAGCGCGTATTCAGCGGCCAGGTAATCATCGTCGGTTCCCGCCGTTTGCCCTGTCCATGTCCTGCCGTTGGCAGTGGCCTTGTATTGATAACCCTCGCCGTAAGGCGGTGGCAGGCCAGGATCTGTGTAGGCCGTTGAGTGGATAGTTTTTGTGGCAGGGCATTGGTCGATGCCGGGAGGCGGGGGCGGTAGCAGATGGGTGCGCGCAGCATAAAGCAGTAGGCCGATTACCATAGTTCTAACTCCTTGTTAACGGGTAAACCTCGCGGGTTGTCGGTACGCGGGAGGCCAACCTGAGTGGGAGTCTCTGGGCTTTCGTTCCTTCGCAAGCTGCTACTGGAGGTTACCTGAAACGCATAAGGGCGGTCCGAAGACCGCCCTTATGCGTTTGCTTGAAGTATGGCGTTATCGAGCTGCCAGCGCCCCCTGATACACCGTTGGCCCCGTCGGCTGCTTGCTGAGCGAACCACCTTTGGTTTCTGCGCTCACCATCAATTCCACCGGCTTGCGGATGGATTCCTGTTGGCGAGGGTTGAGTCCGATAATGCCTTTGCCGTCTTCCGGCAACAGGCCCAGTGATACCGGTGTGCCGCCCTCTGGGATCGCCCACAGCTCCAGGCTGTGGTCCGGCGCAGGGGCAGTCGCAGCGATCGGCTGCACTTCCAGGTAATCCTTGTGCGCCATGATCTGCGCGGCCGGTTGTTGTTCGGTGGTGACCAGGGTGGCAGCGGATTTGACGCTGTCCTGGGTATAAAGGGCGCCGCCGATACCGGCAACCACCACTGCGCAGGCGCCGATGAACAGGCGAGGGCCGCTCCAGAATGAGGGTTTGTGCTCAATGACTTGGGGTTGGTTCGCAGTCATAAGTCTGTTCCTGACAAAATTTGTAGTCAGTTCATGGACCTTGCCAAGGGCGATGGGTTCCTGAACCCAGCAATATGGGCGGCGCACCTCGTCGGAATTTTCCACAACTGCGGATGCAATATTTTCTGAACTAATCTGAGGGTGGGAACATTCCTTCAGGAGTGTCAGTCAAACGCCTGCTTTTTAGCTCTTACATTCTGAGGTTGTCTTGATGAAGATTTCACGCGGTTTTGCCCTGTCCTGCCTGTTGACCGTGGCCGCCAGCCCGGTGTTTGCCGCAGGCTTCAGCCTGGGTGATGTGGCCAATGCCGTTTCCGGAGCCCAGGGCAACAACAAGGCGGCTGCCGCAGCGCCAAGTTCCCAGACCGCCGGCCTGCTGCAGGCGCTGACCTCGCAACTGAATGTCACCCCGGAACAAGCGATTGGTGGCACCGGCGCCATGCTGGGCCTGGCCAAGAACCAATTGAGCGGCACTGACTATTCGCAACTGGGAAAGAGCGTTCCCGGCCTGGATAAGCTGGCCGGCACCAACTCCCTGGGTAGCCTGGGCGCGTTGAGCGGCATGCTCGGCCAGAGCGGCGGCAGCAAGACCAGCGGCCTGGACGGCCTGCTGGGTAACGTAAAAGACACCAACGACCTGAACACCGCGTTCAGCGCCTTGGGCATGGACAGTGGGATGGTCGGCCAGTTTGCACCGGTGATCCTCAAATACCTGGGCGACCAAGGCGTGGGCGGTTCCTTGCTGCAAAGCCTGGGCAGTGTCTGGGGCGGCTGACGCGATCAGATCCGAGGTGTTTTGAGAATGTGGTGCAACATTTTTCTTTGAACCGTATGGGATGTTTTACCACCCAGGGAGACCGTTCCGCGGCGCCGCAAGGCCCGGAGCGGATTCTTCAATTCATTCAGGTAGAACATCTCATATGAACATTGCCCATGCATCGAGCCTCAATAACGCCTTGCAACTGATCGCCAGGGACACCGCACTTGCATCCGTGCCTTATCAGGGAACACAGGCTCAGGCGGATGCTGTCGCCAAGCAAGACACCATGGTTCGCAAGCACCATCAGCCCCTGGGGCAGCGCTTGAGCGATACTCCTTCAGCGGATGAGCTGGCACAGGCCGTGCGGGGCGGCGGGTTACAGGTGGATATTTACAAGCCTATGTCGGACGAAGAGGTGATTGCTTCGTTGAACCCGGAGTTTATTCATCCCAGCAAGCTGACTGAAAAGCCTGCATCCCTTGGCCAGACGATGCTGGAGATCAGGTCGCTTCTGCGCTAAGGCGCTGCCTGATCTGACAACAGTTGCTGTATGCGCTGGTCCTTCTCCCTCCAGAGCTGGTTCACCCAGTTCTGGACGGTCTGGCGAAAAGCCGGATCGTTCTCGTAATCGCCCTGCCATAACACCGGGTCCAGTTCGCGCGTGCGGATATCGATGATCACCTTTGGTACCGAGCCGCTGATCAAGTCCCAGAAGCCCGGAATCTTCTGCTGCGGATAAACCACTGTCACGTCGAGGATCGCGTCCAGCTGTTCGCCCATGGCGGCCAAGACAAACGCCACGCCGCCCGCCTTGGGCTTGAGCAACCGGGTGAAGGGTGAGTCCTGCTGCTTGCGTTTGGCCTCGCTGAAGCGCGTACCTTCCAGATAGTTGACCACCGTCACCGGTTGGCGCTTGAACAGTTCGCAAGCCTGCCGGGTAATCTTCAAGTCCTGCCCCGCCAGTTCCGGATGCTTGGCCAGGAACGCCTTGGTGTAGCGTTTCATGAACGGGTAGTCCAGCGCCCACCACGCCAGGCCCAGGAAGGGCACCCAGATCAGTTCTTTTTTAAGGAAGAATTTGAAGAACGGCGTGCGCCGGTTCAACGTCTGGATCAACGCCGGAATATCGACCCAGGATTGGTGATTGCTGATGACCAGGTAGGAAGTGTCACCGCGCAGGTCGGCGCCGCCGCGAATATCCCATTGGGTCGGGATGCACAGCGAAAAGATCAGTTTGTCGATCTCGGCCCAGGTTTCGGCAATCCACATCACCGCCCATGAGGCGTAGTCGCGAAAGCGACCGGGGGCCACCAGTTTGAGCAGGGCAAACACCATCAATGGCCCGAACAGCACCAGGGTGTTGAGCAGTAGCAGCAATGTGACAAAACAGCCGGTGAGCAGGCGGCGCATAAGCAACTCTTGGGAGGGTTTGGCGGGCCATGATAAGCAAGCTGAGTCTAGAGGCCAAATCGCAAATTGCCGGACGAATGTTTCACAATGTGCCGGGTATGGTTGAGCGAGCTAACTAAGCAGCGCTTTTGCGGTCTAGAATCCGCCTACTTCTTTCGAGGAAATCACTCCGTGAAATTGCTCCTTGCCTCGCTTGCCCTGGTCGCCTTGCCTGTCATGGCCGCCGAACCGACCCTCTACGGTCGCTACGAATACATCCAGTTGCCGGAGATCGGCCAAACCTTCAAGGCCAAGATGGACACCGGTGCACTGACCGCGTCGCTGTCGGCGCGCAACATCGAGACCTTCCAGCGCGACGGCGACGATTGGGTGCGTTTCCGCCTCGGTGGCAAGGATGCGGGCGACAAGGTCTATGAACACAAGGTGTCACGCATCAGCAAGATCAAGAGCCGCGCCGATGAGGACGAGGACAAGGACGAAGCCACCGTGGCCAAGCGCCCGGTTATCGACCTGGAAATGTGCCTGGGCAACGTCAAGCGCACGGTCGAGGTCAACCTGACCGACCGCAGCAGCTTCAACTACCCGCTGTTGATCGGCGCCAAGGCGCTGCGTGAATTCGGCGCAGCGGTAAACCCGGCGCGCCGTTACACTGCCGACAAACCCGACTGCTGATCGAGCCCATGCCCCACATCCTGATTGTCGAAGATGAAGCGGCGATTGCCGATACGCTGATATTCGCCTTGCAAGGCGAGGGGTTCGGCACTACCTGGCTGAGCCTCGGCCAGGAGGCGTTGGCTCATCAACGCCAGACCCCGGCGGACTTGATCATCCTCGACATCGGGCTGCCGGACATCAGCGGCTTTGAAACCTGCAAGCAACTGCGCCGCTTCACGGAAGTGCCGGTGATGTTTCTCAGTGCCCGGGATGCTGAAATCGACCGGGTAGTGGGGCTGGAGATCGGCGCCGACGATTATGTGGTCAAGCCGTTCAGCCCTCGGGAGGTGGCCGCGCGGGTCAAGGCGATTCTCAAACGGGTCGGCCCCAGCGTGGCGCCGACGTCATTCCAGATCGACCTGGGGCGTATGCAGATTCAGTATCGCGGCCAGCCGTTGAGCCTGACGCGCCACGAATTTCGCCTCTTGCAAAGCCTGCTGGAGCAACCCGAACGCGTCTTCAGCCGCGAGCAGTTGCTCGATGCGGTGGGCGTCCCCGCCGATGCCGGCTACGAGCGCAATATCGACAGCCATATCAAAAGCCTGCGCAGCAAGTTGCGTAATATTGCGGCGGATGCCGAACCGATCCAGACCCATCGCGGCCTGGGCTACAGCTATAGCCCGAGCCATAGCTGATGCGTCTGGGGCTGCGGATCTTCCTGGTGTACGCGTTGTTCATCGGCCTGACCGGCTACTTCGTGCTCAACACGGTGATGAAGGAAATCCGCCCCGGCGTGCGCCAGTCCACCGAAGAAACCCTGGTGGACACCGCCAACCTGCTGGCCGAGATCCTGCGCGATGACGTGAAGAACGGCACGCTCGGCGACAGCCATTGGCCGCAACTGCTCAAGGCTTACGGCAATCGCCAGCCGGGCGCGACCATCTGGGGGCTGCCGAAGAATCAGGTCAACCACCGTATCTACGTGACCGATGCCAAGGGCGTCGTGCTGCTCGACTCCAGCGGCGAAGCGGTGGGCCAGGATTATTCGCAATGGAACGACGTGTACCTGACCCTGCGTGGTGAGTATGGCGCCCGTTCCACCCGCAGCGATGCGGGCGATCCGACCTCTTCGGTGATGCACGTCGGCGCGCCGATCCGCGACAACGGCCAGATCATCGGCGTGGTCACGGTGGCCAAGCCCAACAGCTCGTTGCAGCCCTATGTCGACCGCACCGAACGCCGCCTGCTGTGGTACGGCGCCGGGTTGGTGATCCTCGGCCTACTACTGGGCGCATTGCTGTCGTGGTGGGTGAGCGCGGCGTTAAGACGACTGACCGCTTACGCCGAGGCGGTCAGCGAAGGGCGGCGTGCCGAACTGCCGCATTACCGCGGTGGCGAGCTCAAGCAGTTGTCCACGGCGGTGGAACACATGCGCACGCAGTTGGAAGGCAAGGCCTATGTCGAACATTACGTACACACCCTGACCCATGAATTGAAAAGCCCCTTGGCGGCGATTCGTGGTGCGGCGGAGTTGCTGCAGGGCGATATGACCCGCGAGCAGCAGCAGCGCTTCGTTGGCAATATCGACAGTGAAAGTGCGCGCCTGCAGCAACTGATCGAACGCCTGCTGAACCTGGCGCAAGTCGAGCAACGCCAGGGCCTGGAAGAGCAGGCAAGCATCGCGCTGGCGGCGATGGTCGACGAAGTGCTCAAGGCACAATGCGCGCGCATCGAAGGTGCGGGCTTGCATGTCGAACAAGGGATTGCCACGGATGTGAAGGTGTTCGGTGAGCCCTTCCTGTTGCGCCAGGCCCTGGGCAATCTGCTGGATAACGCCTTGGACTTCACGCCACCCGGCGGCGCTCTACGGTTCAGCGCTCAAACGCGACACAACGACGTGCAGGTGAGCCTGTTCAACCAGGCGGCGCCGATTCCCGACTATGCGCTGCCACGTTTGAGTGAGCGCTTCTACTCGCTGCCACGCCCGGGCAGCGGGCGCAAAAGCACCGGCCTGGGTCTGAACTTTGTTGAAGAAGTGATGAAGCTGCATGGCGGTGCGTTGCAGATCGGCAATGTGCCGGGCGGGGTGCAAGTGGTGCTGCATCTCCACACAGTCTCCACACTGCCCACATAAATCTCCCACACGCGCCGAGCAGTCTCTGCCTATCAAAAACAGGGAGAGACCCATGAACCGCAGTCTGCTTTTCAAACTGGGCGCGATTGCGCTGCTGATCGTGTTGTTGCTGATTCCGTTGCTGATGATCAACGGCATCATCAGCGACCGCCAGCAGCTGCGCGACGGCGTCTTGATGGACATTGCCCGTAGCTCCAGCTACAGCCAGCGCCTCACGGGCCCGGTGATGGTGGTGCCCTATCGCAAGACCGTGCGCGAGTGGAAGCTCAATGAAAAGCTCAACAAGCGCTACGAGGAAGTCCGTGAAGAGCGCGGTCGTCTGTATTTCCTGCCGGACCGTTTTGAACTCGACGGCAAGGTACAGACCGAACTGCGCGCACGGGGCATCTATCAGGCGCGGCTGTTCCATGCCGACAGTCGTATCAATGGGCGTTTCGAGCTGCCTGCACAACTGGGCATCACCGAGGATTTTGCCGATTACCGCTTTGAAGCGGCGTTTCTGGCGGTCGGTATCAGCGATATTCGCGGCATCGAAAACGCGCTGAAGCTTGAGCTGGGTGGCCAGCGCCTGGACTTCGAGCCTGGCTCCCAAGTGGACTGGCTGGGGGAGGGCGTGCACGTGACACTGCCTGAGCTGGACAGCAAAAAAACCAGCGTGGTGGATTTCGCTTTTGACCTGCGCCTGCAAGGCACTGAGCGACTGCAAGTGGTTCCGGTGGGCAAGACCAGCCAAGTATCCCTGGCTTCCAACTGGCCGCATCCGAGCTTTATCGGCAATTTCCTGCCGGCCCAGCGCGAGGTCACCGACACGGGGTTCACCGCCAACTGGCAGACCTCGTTTTTCTCCACCAACCTGGAACAAGCCCTGCAAACCTGCCTGGACGAGCGGGGTTGTAACGACTTCAACAATCGCAGCTTTGGCGTCAACTTCATCGACCCGGTGGACCAGTACCTCAAGAGCGATCGTGCGATCAAATACGCGCTGCTGTTTATTGCGCTGACGTTTGCCGGGTTCTTCCTGTTCGAAGTGCTCAAGAGCCTGGCGGTGCACCCGGTTCAATACGCCTTGGTGGGCTTTGCGCTGGCGTTCTTTTACCTGCTGCTGTTGTCATTGTCCGAGCACATAGGCTTCGCCATGGCCTATCTGTGCTCTGCTGGCGCCTGCGTGTTGCTGATCGGCTTCTACGTGTGTCATGTGCTGCGCAGCGTCAGTCACGGCCTGGGTTTTTCGGCGGGGCTCGCAGCCTTGTACGGCTTGTTGTACGGGCTGTTGAGCGCCGAGGATTACGCGTTGCTGATGGGCTCGCTGCTGCTGTTCGGGTTGTTGGGGACGGTGATGGTGCTGACACGCAAACTGGATTGGTATGGCGTGGGCAAGCGCAAGGCGGTGGAGCCTTTGGAGGCGCTGCAATGATGGGCCTGCGCGAGGATCAGCAAATCAGGGCCAAATTGGTTGCCAGGATCAACCTGTTGTTCTCGGTTTGTAGTGAGCGGGCTTGCCCCGCGCTGGGTGGCGCAGCCGCCCCAAAACCAGGCGCCTGAGATCTATCTGGAAGAACGCGTTGGCCGGATTGGGGCGGCTGCGCCCCCCAGCGCGGGGCAAGCCCGCTCACTACAAGGTCAGCCGGCGGGGGGCTGGGTTTGCTGCATCGAAGGGCGCTGGCTGACCTCGGCGTACCATTGGGCAAGTTTCGGGTTGTCCAGGCGCCATTGCAGGTCTGGGTGGCGGAAGTCCAGATAACCCAAGGCGCAGGCCACGCTGATGGCGGCGATGTCGAAGTCGGCGGCGAGTTCGCCAAGCGCATTCGCCTCCCATTCGGCGAGGGTGCGGCGGATTTTGTTGCGTTGCTCATCGAGCCATTGATCCCAATGCTTCTCGACCGGCCGCATGGCGGTTTCGTAGCGCACCAGCACGGCGGCGTCCATGACTGCGTCGGCCATCGAGGCCAGGGTCAGGCGACGCCAGCGAGCGGCGCCCTCGCGGGGGATCAGCGGGGTGCCACTGTGCTGGTGGTCGAAATAATCGAGGATCACTCGGCTGTCGTGCAGCACCGAGCCGTCGGCCAGGCGCAGGGCCGGGATCTTGCCCACGGGGTTGTCTTGCACCAGTTGCGCATCGGGGTTGACCGGTGTCGGCAGGCAGCCTTGCAGGGTGACGCGGTCTTGTTGACCGGTCTCGCTCAGTAACACGCGGACTTTGCGAACAAACGGTGAGGCAGGGTTGTGGAACAAGGTCAGGCTGGGCGCGGACATTCGGCATTCCTCGAAAAAGGGCAGCGCTAATCTAGCTCAGCGTTTGATCAAAGCCCAAGCACCGATTGCAGCAGGAACCCCCAGCCCTGCCCAGCTCAACGAATCCCACCATCCGTCCCCCAGCAATGCGGCAAACAACCCGGCGGCACTGAGCAGGCCAATCCCCAGCGGCATGGCAAATACCTTCCAGAAATTCGATTGACGCGGCTTCATGGCCGAGCCGCCTTGCGCCGCACGATCCACAGGTAAACCCCACTGCCCAGCACGATGATGGTCAGCACATCCAACACGGCCCAGAGGACTTTCATCGGCATACCGCCGTAGTCGCCGAAGTGCAACGGTTGGGACATGCCCATGGCGTCCATGTACCACGGCCGTTCGGCGATGGCGGTGACGGCCAGGGTGCTGGCATCGATCAGTACCGGCGTGAGCAGGTGCGAGGTCAGATGGGTGCTGCCTTTCATGAACACCGCGTAATGGTGCTCGCTGGAAAAACGCGTGCCGGGGAAGGCAATGAAGTCCGGCGTCATGCCGGGCGCGGCCTTGGCGGCAATGCTCAGCAGGTCGCTGGCGGGTGCTCGTTGGCTCAGCGGCGGCGCGTTTTGGTAGGGCTCGATCATGGCGCTGAGGCTGTCCTGGCGCCAGGCGGCGATGATCAGGTCGGCGCAGGCGCTGATCACCCCGGTCACGCCCACCACCAGCGCCCAGGTCAGGGTGACCACGCCGATCAGGTTGTGCAGGTCCAGCCAGCGCAGGCGTGTGGATTTGTCGTTGCGCACGGTGGCGAATTTCAAGCGGCGCATGAACGGCAGGTACAACACCGTGCCCGAGATAATCGCCAACACAAACAGCACGCCCATGAACGCCAACAGCAGCTTGCCTGGCAGGCCGGCGAACATGTCTACGTGCAGGCGCAGCAGGAACAGGGTGAACCCCCCATTGGCCGCCGGGGTTTCCACGGCTGCGCCGGTGCGGGCGTCGAGCATGAAGGTGTGGGACGCATTGGGCTCGGTGCCGGCCGTGGCGGCCATGATCGCAATCACGCCATTTTTGTCGTCTTCGTCCCAGGCCAGGTATTGCATGGCGTCGCCGGGGCGATGGGCTTGCGCTGCGCTGACCAGTTGCTCCAGGTTGAGCTGCGGCGTGTCGGCAGGCATTTGCGCCAACTGCGGCTCGTTGCCCAGCAGATGATCGATCTCATGGTGAAACACCAGCGGCAGGCCGGTGAGGGCGAGCATCAGCAGGAATACCGTGCAGATCAGGCTGGTCCAGGTGTGGATGAAGGACCAGCGGCGGATGGTTGTGCTTTTCATGTTCTAGCCTTCAGACACGCCAAAGCCGCCCCGAAGGACGGCCTGGTGGTTAACTCAGCCGATCACCACTGGTAGGTGGCACTGGCGACGACGCTGCGTTGGTCGCCGAAGTAGCAGTAGGAAGCGTCACAGGTGGAGATGTAGTCCTTGTTGAACAGGTTGGTGGCGTTCAACTTCAGCGATGCGCCTTTGAGGCTGTTGTCCAGGCGGCCCAGGTCATAATGCACGGCGCCGTCGAACACGGTGTAGGCGTTGGCCTTGCCCAGCCAGGTGTTGGCCTGGTCGCCGTAGGTGTTGCCGGTATAGCGGGCACCGAAGCCGATGCCGAAACCGTCGAGTACGCCGGTGTGCCAGGTGTAGTCGGTCCACAGGGAGGCTTGCTGGTTTGGCATCAGTTGCAGGCGGTTGCCTTTGAAATTGCCCTTCTGTACTTCGGATTTGGCCAGGGTGTACGCGGCAATCACTTTGAGGTTTTCAGTGACGTCAGACACGGCTTCCAGCTCCAGGCCTTTGACTTTCACCTCGCCGGTCTGGTCCGTGACCGACTGGCCACCGGCCCCGGTGCTGGCGACCAGCACGTTTTTCTGGGTCAGATCGTAGACCGCGGCGCTCAATAAGGTGTTGGAGCCCGGCGGCTGATACTTGATCCCCAGCTCCCATTGCTTGCCCTCTGTGGGTTTGTACGACTGCAGTGGGTCGACGCTGGCGTTGCTCGCCGGCTGGAAGGATTCGGCGTATGACAGGTAAGGCACAAAGCCTGAGTCGAACACATAGCTCAGCGCTGCGTTACCGCTGAAGTTCTTGCTGCGGTCGGTGTTGGTCGCATCGTTCTTGTTGAAGTAGGTGGTGCCTTGGTGCACCCAGTCTTCACGTCCGCCGAGGGTCAGGCGCCATTTGTCCAACGCCATCTGGTCTTGCACGTAGAGGCCGGTCTGCACGGTTTTCTGGTTGTAGTCGTAGTACGCCGTGGAGCGCGCCGGGCGTACCACGGGTTGGGTATTGACCGGGTTGAAGATGTTGACGGTCCCGGCGGAACCATAAATCGACAGATAGGAGGTATCGGTACGCTGATGGTCCAGGCCGAGCAGCAAGGTGTGGGTGACGTCGCCTGTGGCGAAGTCGGCCTGGAAGTTGTTGTCGACCGCGAATTGGCCGATGTTCTCGTCAACGTTGGTTGAGGTACGGCCGATATTGCCGTCGGCATCAACCGGGAAGTAGCTGTAGGCGCCTACGGTCAACTGTTGGAACGCCAATTCCGACTTGGTGTAACGCAGGTTCTGTTTGAACTGCCAGGTATCGTTGAAACGATGCTCGAACGCATAGCCCAGCGCGTAATAAGTGCGGTCGTAGAATTCGTAGTCCGGGTCGCCCAGGTTCTTGTGATGTGACACGTCCCCTAGCGGCGATTTGATCTTGGTGCCTACGATCGGCAGGAACTGGCTGGTGGCGCCGGTATCGTCGCGGGTGAACTGCGACAGGAAAGTCAGCTTGGTGTCGGTGTCGATGTTCCAGGTCAGGCTCGGTGCAATGTTGTAGCGCTGGTTGTCGATGTGGTCGACCTGGGTGCCGGCATCGCGCACCACGCCGCTGAGGCCGTAGAGGAGCCGGCCCTCATCATCGAGCTTGCCGGTGCTGGCGAAGTTGAGTTGGCGGTAGTTGTCGCTGCCGTATTGCACTTGGATGGCGTTGCTCGACTCCGCACTCGGGCGACGGCTGACCATGTCCAGCAGGCCGCCCGGCGGGGTCTGGCCATACACCGAGGACGCCGGGCCACGCAGCAGCGCGAGGCGGTCGAGGTTCCAGGTTTCGGCCTTGGGGTTGGCGTAGACGCCACGCGGCAATGGCAGGCCGTCGAGGAATTGGGTGGGTTCGAAACCGCGTACACGCATCCAGTCATAACGGGTATCGCTGCCGTAGCTGGCGGACACGATGCCGGGCATGTACTTGACGGCGTCATCCAGGTTCTGGACGTTACGATCCTGCATCTGCTCGCGGGTGGCCACGGAGATCGAGCGCGGGGCTTCGACCAGTGCGGTGTCGGTCTTGGTGCCGGCGGCGGTACGTGTTGCCAGGTAGCCGCTCACGGGGCCCCAAGCGCTTTCAGTGTTGCCTTGGGCGATGATGCTGGTCTGCGGCAACGCCACGACGCCTTCGGCAATGGCCACCAGGGTAAAGGTGCCTGCGCTGCTCTGCTCCAGCTGCAAGCCGGTGCCACGTAACGCTTCCCGCAACGCGCCTTGGGCATCGAACTGGCCTTTGACCGGCGCCGAGGTCTTGCCCGACGCCAGCGTCGGATCGAGGGTCAATGCCAGCCCCGCCTGGCTGGCGATCTGGTTCAGGGTCGTGGCCAACGGCGCGGCCGGCAGGTTGTAGGCGCGAACGCTGGACGCTTGCTCGGCAGCGATCAGCGGGGTGCTTGCCAGCGGGGCGCTGAGCGCAATGGCGATGGCTAACAGGCTGGGGCGCAACAAGGTGTCTAGCGTGCGGGACATAGGTGGCTCCTGAATGGAAATATTTCTCAATTGCCTAGGTGCCGGACGAGAATCGAAAAGTGATAGGGCGGGATGAAAATATTTTTGCGCTGAGGTTTTCGAGGTGTTCTTCGGGGCCCTATCGGGAGCAAGCCCCCTCCCACACTGGCTGCGTTTGCAAATCAAGGTGTGTGAATGCAGTCAGTGTGGGAGGGGGCTTGCTCCCGATAGCAGTCGCCCGGCCACAGCAGAACCTACGGCTTGCTTTTCACCGTCACCCACCACGGCGTGTGCTGCTCGATCTGCACCGGCAGCGTCGGCAACAGCGCATTGAGCGCCAGGGTGGTGTCGTGCAGCGGGAAACTGCCGGTGATGCGCAGGTCGGCCACGTCTTTATCCACACCCAGGTGCCCGGTGCGGTAACGGCTCAGTTCCTCGACCACATCGCCCAGGCGGGCGTTGTCCACCACCAGCATGCCGCGGGTCCAGGCGTCGGTGGCGGGGGCGACGGCCAGGAGCGGGCCGAGGCCATCACTGCGCATGAGCACCTGCTGGCCCTCCTTGAAGATCTGTTCCTGGTGCAGCGCTTCGGGCTGGGCCGCCACGGCAGACTGCAGCACGCTCAGGCGCGTAGCGCCGTCTTCGCGCTTGACGATAAACCGCGTGCCCAGTGCGCGCAGGCTGCCGTCGCGGGTTTTCACGTAGAACGGGCGGCCATCGTTGTGCCCGGTCTCGATGAGAATCTCACCTGCCTGCAGCACGATCAGCCGGCGTTTTTCATCGAAACGCACGTCGATGGCGCTGTGGGTGTTGAGGTTGATCAGCGTGCCGTCGGCCAATTTCAGCGTGCGCTGCTCGCCGGTGGCGGTGCGTTGGTCGGCCAGCCAATAGTGGATGGGCACGTAACGCTCACCGGCCAACAGCGCCAGGCCGCACACCAGTGCGATGCCGGCGAGGCCACTGCCCAACTTGCGCACGCGCTGGCGAATCCCTTCGCGTGACTGCAACAGCGCCGCCCGTGCCGGGCCAGACGCCACGCTGAAACGCTGGTCGAGCATGCCCAACTGGCGCCAGGCCCGCGCATGTTCTTCATCGCTGGCCAGCCACTTGGCGAACTCTTCCTGCTCCACCGCACTGCCGTCGCCGGAGTCGAGGGACAGTTGCCAGGCGATCGCCGCATCCAGCACGCGGGCGGAAACCGGTCTGGAAGCGGTCACAGCGGTTCGCCATACAGGGCGATGTAGCATTGGCGAATGCCCTGGGCCAGGTATTGGCGCACACGGGGCACCGACACACCGAGGCGCCGGGCGATTTCGGCGTGGCCCAGGCCATCGAGGCGGTTATAGAGGAAGGCGGCGCGGGCCTTGCTCGACAGCTTGCCGAGCAGGCGGTCGATGGCCTTGAGGTCTTCGAGGATCATTTGCTGGGCTTGCGGCGACGGGTGTTCGCTTTCCGGAAGCAGCATCAGTTCGGTGAGGTAGGCCTGTTCCAACGCGGCGCGCCGGAAGTAGTCGAACAGCAAACCTTTGGCGATGGCCACCAGAAACGCCCGCGGCTCGCGAGGTTCGCGCAGCTCGTCACGGCCCAGCAGGCGCATGAAGGTGTCCTGGCTGAGGTCCTCGGCGCGGCTCGGGCAGGCCACGTTGCGGCGCAGCCATGCCAACAGCCAGCCGCGATGGTCGCGATACAACGCGCCAACCAGCTCACTGTGTGGGTTTGGGACCGACGACAAGGCATCACCGAATAAACAAGAGGTTTAAACTAACGAGAATTATTCGCGATTGTGTCAGAGGCGTCGGATGGGCGCAATTGGCGTCTGTCGGGTCGAGACCGAATGCCAGCGCTGGCGGTTGTAGTGAGCGGGCTTGCCCCGCGCTGGGGGGCGAAGCCGCCCTAATCCGGCCAACGCGTTCTTCCAGAAATACCTCAGGTGCCTGGTTTTTGGGGCGGCTTTGCCCCCCAGCGCGAGGCAAGCCCGCTCACTACGAGGTTGGTTGCGTTTAGAGGGAGGGAGATTGTTTACGCCGTTTCCATTGGCTCAAGCGTTCTTGCAATTGCTGGGGGGAGTCGAGGTGTTGCTGGCGTGCGCGGCTGAACAGGATGAGCATCAGTTCCGCCGTGGCCAAGGCATCGGCGCTGGCGTGATGGCGCTCGCCGACCTGAAGGTGAAAGTGGTTGATCCAGTCGTCGAGCCCGGCTTCGCGAATATTCGCCTCGGGGCACAGCAGCGGGGCGATGTCGGCGACGTCGAGAAACGGGTGAGCCAGGCGATACCCCAGGCTGTCCTTGAGTGCCCGGCACAGCATGTGTTGATCGAAGGGGGCGTGGAACGCCAGCAGGGGGCTGTCGCCGACGAAATCCATAAAATCCAGCAGGGCGTCGACCGGGTCGCTGCCGGCGGCGATCGCACTGGGCCCCAGGCCATGGATCAGCACGCTGGGGCTGAGTTTGGTTGCGCTGCGTTGCAGGGTACGCTCGAACAGTTGTGAGAAGTCTATCGCGCCGTCCTCGATCACCACGGCGCCGATGGACAGGACTTGGTCACGGTTGAGGTTCAGGCCGCTGGTTTCCAGGTCCACCACCACCCAACGCTGGCTGCGCAAGGGGCCGTCGCCCAGCTCCACGGCTTTGGGCAGTTGGTCCAGGCGCTGTTGTTGTGCCGCGTCGAGCCCGGGCTTTTTCGGGCGTAGCCAACCGAGCCAGCTCACAGCTGATACCGCAAGGTCAGGCTGCTTTGCAGGCGTTGCGCCTGACGCAGGGACTCACGCAGGATGCGCCGGTCCAGGTGGTTGAGGCTGTCGGGGTCGACGCGGTTGGAATAGGGCTGGTTCTCGCGGGTTTGCAGTTGGTGCTGCTGCATGCGGGTTTGCTGGATAAAGTGATAGGCCTCTTCATAGGCGGCACCGTCCAGCGCGTCGATGACTTCCTTGAGCACCAACTGGCGCAGGCGCTCCAGAGTGTTGTTGGCGTGGATGCCATTGGTCAGGGCCAGCAGGCGCGCACCATCGACAAAGGGGGTCAGGCCTTGCACCTTGAGATCGAGCGTGGCCTTTTCGCCGCCTTTGCGCGTCAGCACAAACTCTCGGAAACGCCCGACTGGCGGGCGCTGGCGCAGGGCGTTCTCGGCCAGCATGCGTTGGAACAGCCGGTTATCCGCAACCTGATCCAGGATGCCCTGGCGCAATTGTTCGCAACCGCGCTCATCGCCCCAGACTACCCGCAGATCGAAATAGATGCTCGACCCCAGCAGATTCTCCGGCGTCGCCTCGCGTATGAACGCTGCAAAGCGTCGCGCCCATTCGGCCCGTGACAGGCACAGCTCGGGGTTGCCCGCCATGATATTGCCCTTGCACAGGCTGAAGCCGCACAACGCCAGGCTCTGGTTGATCTGCTGCGCCAGGGGCAGTAACCGCGCCCGGATCGACGCGGCTTCGGCGGCGTCCTTGGCGTCGAACAAAATACCGTTGTCCTGGTCGGTGAACAGGGTTTGTTCACGGCGGCCTTCGCTGCCGAAACACAACCAGCTGAATGGCACGCCGGGGTCGCCTTTTTCGGCAAGCGTCAGCTCGATCACCCGGCACACGGTGTGATCGTTAAGCAGGGTAATGATGTGGGTGATCTGCGTAGACGAGGCGCCGTGGGCCAGCATGCGTTCGACCAGTTGGCCGATTTCGCCGCGAATCGCCACCAGGTTTTCCACGCGGGGCGCATTGCGGATGGTGCGGGCCAGGTGCACCAGGTCGACCCGTTGCAAGGAAAACAGGTCGCGCTCGGACACCACGCCACACAGGCGCTGGTCTTTGACCAGGCACACATGGGCGATATGCCGCTCGGTCATGGCGATGGCGGCGTCAAAGGCGCTGTGGTCCGGGGTCAAGAAGAACGGCGCCTGGGTCATATGCCCTTCGATGGCCTGGTTGAAGTCGCTGGTGCCGTCGGCCACCACCTGGCGCAGGTCGCGCAGGGTAAAAATCCCCAGGGGCGCTTTATGCTCATCCACGATCACAATGCTGCCCACCTGCTGCTCGTGCATCAGCGTCACCGCCTCGCGTAGCGGCGTGCCGGGTTGACAGGTGACCGGGTGGCGCATGGCCAACTCGCCAAGACGGGTGTTCAGCGAATATTGAGTGCCGAGGGTTTCCACGGCTTTTTGCTGGACTTGTTGATTGACCTGGTCCAGCAGGCTACTGACCCCACGCAGGGAAAAGTCGCGAAACGGGCTGGAAAGCGCGAACAGCTTGATAAAGGCCGGCTTGTTCAATTGCAGGCAGAAGGTGTCTTCGGCGGCCTTGTGTTCGGTGCGGGTGGCCCGTTCGCCGAGCAAGGCGGCGAGGGGGAAGCATTCGCCCGTGGTGATTTCGAAGGTGGTTTCGGTGCTGTCCGGTCGCTCGCCGACGACGCGGCCTTGCTTGACGATATAGAAGTGCTCGACCGGGCCGCCCGACGGTTTGAGGATGCTGTCGCCGGGGGCATAGAAGCGCATTTGGCATTGTTCAACCAGAAACGCCAAATGGGCATTTTCCATCTGGTTGAACGGGGGGAAGCGTTGCAGGAATTGCAGGGTGCCGTGGATGTTCTGCAACACGGCGGTTTTTCCCGCCTGCGTGAAAGCATCAGCTTTACTCATAACAGTGACCGCAGTTTTTTGTCGTTATCGTCCTTCATGGTCAACTCCCGTGCCGTGGGTGCCCATTGGACGTAAGTCTAGGTAGCGGTTGAACGATGCATGACTAGGGAAAAACCTTACAAGGCTATGGTGCAAAACCCGTAGAACACCCACTAGGCAAACTTTCCGACGAAGTGCACATTGTTCACCTTTCGGCAGATGTCTGACGAGTGTGCTGAAAGAGTGATGAGAACTGCTGAGAAATGTATGACCGACAACGATATTTTGAGCGATGCGGAGCGCGAGGCGCTGAGCGCCGTGATGCTGGAACCTGATTTACCGCCGCAACGTGTGCTGATTGTTGACGACGACAAGGACGCGCGTGAGCTGCTGGCGCAAATCCTGGGTCTGGACGGTATTCGCTGCATGACCGCCGAGAGCGGTGAGGCGGCGTGGAATCTGCTGAACTCCAACACCTCCATCGGCTTGCTGATTACCGATTTGCGCATGACGCCCAGCAGTGGCCTGGAACTGATCCGCCAGGTGCGCGAATCATCCCGGGCGGCATTGCCCATCATCATCATGTCAGGGGACGCGGAAGCTCCCGACGTGATCGACGCCATGCATTTGAGCGTGGTGGACTTTTTGCTCAAGCCGATCGATAGCGTGAAGTTGGCGAAGATGGTGAAGCGGGAGTTGGGGATGGTGCAGTAGAGGCCGTTGGTCTGAATAGCTTTGCCACTGTCAATTTTGACAGTAGATGGGTGTGCTCAAGACGTGTGTACTGGTTTGGTAGGGGTTGATCACAATGCCCCGTTACCTGGTAAACAGGAGCTACCCATGACTTTTCCGAAAGTTGGTTTCGACAAAGCAGAATGGCAAACCACTAAAACTAAGCTCGTTGAAAGTGATGCCCATGTGTTGGTTCTTAAAGACCATAAGGCGGATTTCTTTAGAGCAAAAATTGTCAGTGGCTCGAAGAGTAATACTTCAATCTACAGGGGATTTTTGCCCAGTCGGGAGCGTCTTCATTGGTCCTATGGCCAAGAGTTACTTGATGGGCTGCATCAATTTGATGTGGCTGCTTTACCACAATTTGAGTATGTAGACTCAGACGGATTTAGTTATTTTTCCTCTGGTTCGGGTACCTTGGTCGTCAATGTTGAAAACCAGGCAGATGGCAGCTTCCTTCACCAAGGAATGCTGATGAATGCGGCGTGTAGCGGAAGTAACGGCAATGCGGTCGTTAACTGTACTTACTTGCTCCATGACTTCTGAACTTTCCACAGGTGATAAAAAACCCTGGTATTTCGACCAGGGTTTTTTTCTGCGTTTAAAGAGCGTTTTTAGCCTTGAACTCCCGACGCCTGCGGTGCAACACCGGCTCGGTATAGCCATTCGGTTGTTTGGTCCCTTCAATCACCAACTCCACCGCCGCCTGGAACGCGATGTTGCTGTCGAAGTCCGGCGCCAGTGGGCGGTACAGCGCATCCCCGGCGTTCTGGCGGTCGACCACCGGCGCCATGCGCTTGAGGCTTTCCAGCACCTGGGCTTCATTGACGATGCCATGGCGCAACCAGTTGGCGATGTGCTGGCTGGAGATACGCAGGGTGGCGCGGTCTTCCATCAGGCCCACATCGTTGATGTCCGGCACTTTCGAACAACCGACGCCCTGGTCGATCCAGCGGACTACATAACCCAGGATGCCCTGGGCGTTGTTGTCCAGCTCGTTGCGGATTTCTTCGTCGGACCAATCGGTGTTGGTCGCCAGAGGAATGGTCAGGATATCGTCCACCGAAGCGCGCTCGCGCTTGGCCAGTTCGGCCTGGCGTGCGAACACATCAACCTTGTGATAGTGCAGCGCGTGCAGCGCCGCCGCCGTCGGCGACGGCACCCAGGCGGTGTTGGCGCCGGCCAGTGGGTGGGCGATTTTCTGTTCGATCATCGCCGCCATCAGGTCGGGCATCGCCCACATGCCTTTACCGATCTGCGCACGCCCTTGAAGGCCGGTGCTCAGGCCGATATCGACGTTCCAGTTCTCATAGGCGCCGATCCATTTTTCCGCCTTCATGGCCGCCTTGCGCACCATCGCGCCGGCTTCCATGGAGGTGTGGATCTCGTCGCCGGTGCGGTCGAGGAAGCCGGTGTTGATGAATACCACGCGCTCGCTGGCCGCCTTGATGCAGGCCTTGAGGTTGACCGTGGTGCGGCGCTCCTCGTCCATGATCCCGACTTTGAGGGTGTTGCGCGGCAGGTTCAGCACGTCTTCGATGCGGCCGAACAGCTCGTTGGTGAACGCGGCTTCTTCCGGGCCGTGCATCTTCGGCTTCACGATATAGACCGAACCGGTGCGGCTGTTCTTGCGGCTGCTGTTGCCGTTGAGGCTGTGGATCGCCGCCAGGCTGGTGATCAGCCCGTCGAGGATGCCTTCGGGTACTTCATTGCCGGCGTTGTCGAGAATCGCGTCGATGGTCATCAGGTGGCCGACGTTGCGCACGAACAGCAGCGAACGGCCATGAAGGGTCACGTCCTGGCCATTCACGCCGGTATAGACGCGGTCAGGGTTCATCGTACGGGTGAAGGTCTTGCCGCCCTTGGCCACTTCTTCGGCCAGGTCGCCCTTCATCAGGCCGAGCCAGTTGCGGTAGATCACCACTTTGTCATCGGCATCGACGGCGGCGACGGAGTCTTCGCAGTCCATGATGGTGGTCAGCGCCGCTTCCATCAGCACGTCTTTGACGCCGGCGGCGTCGGTCTGGCCGACCGGCGTGCGGGCGTCGATCTGGATCTCGAAGTGCAGGCCGTGATGTTTGAGCAGTACGGCAATCGGCTGGGCGCTGTCGCCCTGGAAGCCGATGAGTTGCGAGTCGTCGCGCAGGCCGCTGTTGCTACCGCCCTTGAGGCTGACGATCAGCTTGCCATCGACGATCTTGTAGCCGGTGGAGTCGACATGGCTGCCCGCCGAGAGCGGCGCGGCTTCGTCGAGGAACGCGCGGGCAAAGGCAATCACCTTGTCGCCCCGCACTTTGTTGTAGCCCTGGCCCTTCTCGGCGCCATTGGCTTCGCTGATGGCGTCGGTGCCGTACAGCGCGTCATACAGCGAGCCCCAACGCGCATTGGAGGCGTTGAGGGCGAAGCGGGCGTTCATCACCGGCACGACCAACTGCGGGCCGGCCATGCGGGCGATTTCGTCATCGACGTTTTGGGTCGTGGCCTGGAAGTCTGCGGCTTCTGGCAGCAGGTATCCGATGTCTTGCAGGAAGGCTTTGTAAGCCACCGGGTCGTGGGCCTGGCCGGCGTGGGTCTGGTGCCAGGTGTCGATCCGCGCTTGGAAATCATCGCGTTTGGCGAGTAGGGCTTTGTTCTTCGGTGCCAGGTCGTGGATAACCTTGTCGGCACCGGCCCAGAACTGGTCGGCAGTGATGCCGGTACCGGGAATGGCTTCGTTGTTCACGAAGTCGAACAGGACTTTGGCGACCTGCAGGCCACCGACTTGAACGTGTTCAGTCATTGCTTGCCTCACTCTGCGGAGCTTATGCGCTTTTTCAGATTTTCATTATGTAGTGCACGGGTTTGCATACTACATGATGACTTGCGGTTGTGAAAATTAGACTAAATACGTCGTTTAGCGACCCACTTTGGTCGTACGGTCACAGCGGAGAACGTGATGTTCTCAAAAAACGATTGGATTGTTCCAGATAAATATAAAAATGGTACACGATTTGTTTTCGAGGGCGCCTGCGTCCACCTTGTAGATTGAATTCCTGAGGGCTTCGCCATGGACCATCTTGTACTCACAATTATCGCCGCCGACAAACCCGGCGTCGTGGAACGCATCGCGCATACCATCGCCACCCACGGCGGTAGCTGGCAGGAAAGCCGAATGGCGCATATGGCCGGGCAATTCGCCGGTATCCTGCGGGTCAGTGTGCCTGCTGAAAACCGTCAGCACCTGATCAATGCGCTGGAGGACTTATCCACACACGGCATTCGCGTGCTGGTGGGTGAGGGCAGTAGCGGGCAGGCAGCGACGTCCAAGTCGATCGTGATGACCCTGGTGGGCAATGACCGCTCGGGCATCGTGCGCGAGATCACAGCGTTGTTGAGCCGGCAGGGCGTGAACCTGGAGAGCCTGAGCACGGACGTACGCCCGGCCCCCATGAGCGGTGACCCGTTGTTCACGGCCGAGGCGCTGTTGCAGGTGCCGTCGACGTTATCCCTGGATACCTTGCAGGCGTCGCTGGAAACCTTGGCGGATGACTTGATGGTGGAATTGCACAACGAGGAATGATCAACCCACAGGGTTATGCATGGAAAACTTGCATGGGCTTGTGGATAACCTGTAGAGACTCGACGCCAGGCCGCGCCGGCGTTGGCTCTCCGCCTTCTGCGCAAAAAACGAGCAGTTTCAAGGGCTTGTGCACAAATGGCGGGGATCAGGTTGTGGATAACCTTGGGGTTGATGGCTGCAAGCCACGTGCTGCGTGGCTTGCAGAGGTTTGTACGTTATTTGATCAGCGCTTGCGCACGCTCATCCAGGCATCCAGGCTGTACACCACCAGCCCCGCCCAGATAAAGGCGAAGGCAAGCAGGGTGCTCGACGCCAGGTGTTCGCCAAACAGCAGCACGGCTTCCAGCAGCACGAGAGTCGGTGCCACGTACTGTAAAAAGCCCAGTGCGGTGTAGGGCAAATGCCGAGCGGCAGCGTTGAAACATACCAGCGGGATCAGCGTCACCGGGCCGGCCGCCACCAGCCACCAGGCTTCGGAGGTGCCCCAGAACTCCAGTTGTGCGCTGTGGGCCGAGGGGTTGAACAGCAGCCATGCGATGGCGATCGGGACCAGCATCCAAGTCTCTACGACCAGCCCAGGCAGCGCTTTGACGGGCGCCTGTTTGCGGATCAGCCCGTAGAAGCCGAAGGTCAGCGCCAGCGCCAAGGACACCCACGGCAAACTGCCCACCTGCCACACCTGTTGCGCCACACCCACCGCCGCCAGCCCGACGGCGACCCACTGCAGGCGGCGCAAGCGCTCGCCCAGGATCAACATGCCCAGCAGTACATTGACCAGCGGGTTGATGTAGTAGCCCAGGCTCGCTTCCAGCATGCGCCCGCTGTTCACCGACCATACGTAAGTCAGCCAGTTGGCCGCAATCAATGAGCCGCTGAGTGCCAGGATAGCCAGGCGCTTGGGGTTGTCGCGCAGTTCGCGCAGCCACCCCGGGTGTTTCCACACCATCAACAGCAAGCCACCGAACAGCGCCGACCACAACACACGGTGCACGATGATTTCGGCGGCGGGGACGCTGGCGATGGCTTTGAAGTAGAGCGGGAACAGACCCCAGATGACATAGGCGCTCAGGCCCAGGATGTACCCCTTGCGGGGGTTGGCGGCTTGCATTGCAGAATCCTTGCTTAGGCAGCTAACAAAGGCGTGATTGTAAGGACATTTGTCTGCCAATGGGATTGGCTTTGCTTATGTGGGAGGGGCAAGCCCCCTCCCACATAAGGCGGTCAGAACAGTTTCAGGGGGTCTTCGTTGAGGGCGGCCAGTTGCTCGCGCAACGCCAGCACCTGATCGCCCCAATACCGTTCACTGCCAAACCAGGGGAAGCTGTGGGGGAACGCCGGGTCGTCCCAGCGCCGTGCGAGCCAGGCGCTGTAATGCATCAGGCGCAGGGCACGCAGGGGTTCGATCAGGGCCAGTTCCCGTGGGTCGAAGTCGTGGAACTCCTGGTAGCCGTCCATCAGTTCCGACAGTTGGCCAAGGCATTCTTGCCGGTCACCGGCGAGCATCATCCACAGGTCCTGCACCGCCGGGCCCATGCGGCAGTCGTCGAGGTCGACGATATGGAACATCTCATCGCGGCACATCATGTTGCCGGGGTGGCAATCCCCGTGCATGCGGATGTTCGTGTGTGGGGTGGCTTTGTATACCTCTTCCACGCGCTTGAGCAGGTCGCGGGCGACGGACTCATAGGCCGGCAGCAGGCTTTTGGGAATGAAATTGCCTTCGAGCAGCGTGGTGAGGGAGTCGTGGCCGAAGTTCTTCACGCCCAGGGCTTCGCGGTGTTCGAACGGGCGGGTGGAGCCTACGGCATGCAAACGGCCGAGCAGTTGCCCGAGACGATAGAGTTGGTCGAGATTGCCCGGCTCCGGCGCGCGGCCACCCCGCCGGGGAAACAGGGTGAAACGGAAGCCTGCATGTTCGAACAGGCTTTCACCGTTGTGGATCAATGGGGCGACCACCGGCACCTCGCACTCGGCCAGTTCGAAGGTGAAGCGATGCTCTTCGAGGATGGCCTCGTTGCTCCAGCGCTGGGGGCGATAAAACTTGGCGATCAGCGGCTCAGAGCCTTCGATGCCCACCTGATACACGCGGTTTTCGTAGCTGTTGAGCGCCAGCACACGGGCGTCGCTGAGGAAACCGATGCTCTCGACCGCGTCGAGGACCAGGTCAGGGGTGAGTGTTTCAAACGGGTGGGCCATGCGAACTCCTGCGCGCAGCAGGGCGCCGCGTCCGGCCGGGTATGGTAACGCACCAGGCTTGAGATAGCGCGCCTGTGCCATCGCTATTGGGAGCAAGCCCCGCCCACAATTGCCGGCGTACACGCGGTCAACTGTGGGAGGGGGCTTGCCCCCGATGAGGCCCTATCAGGCGCCGATAATGCCGCCATCATCCCGCCGAATCGCCATCACCGAAGACCTCGGCTTGCCATTGGGCAGATGCTCCGGCCAGGTCGAACCGCCGGTTTCGCCGGGATGCTGGATCCCCACAAACAGCGTCTTCTGGTCCGGCGAAAAGCTGATCCCGGTGACTTCACACGCCACCGGCCCGACCATGAACCGGCGGATTTCTCCGGTGGCCGGGTCGGCACACAGCATCTGGTTATTGCCCATGCCCGCGAAGTCACCGGCATTGCTGTAGTCGCCGTCGGTCAGGATCCACAAGCGCCCGGCCTGGTCGAACCCCAGGCCGTCGGGGCTGTTGAACATGTTTTGCGGGTTGATGTTGGAGGAACCGCCCTTGGGCGTACCGGCGTGTACGCCTGGGTTACCGGCGACCACAAACAGGTCCCAGGTGAATTCGTGGGCGCCGTGGTTATCCTGATCAGCTTTCCAGCGCAGGATCTGACCGTAGACGTTTTTCTCCCGTGGGTTGGGCCCGCCCACTGGTTGGCCGTCTTCCCCGCGTTTGGCATTGTTGGTGAGTGTGCAATAGACCTGGCCATCAGTGGGGCTGACCACAATCCACTCCGGGCGGTCCATGCGGGTGGCTTTCACCACGCTGGCGGCCAGGCGCGCATGGATCAGCACCTCGGCCTGGCTGGCGAAACCGCTGCCGGCATCAATACCGTTTTTGCCATGGGTCAGCTCCACCCATTGGCCCTTGCCCTTGGGGTGGTCGGCGTTGCCATCGCCCGCGTCGAAGATCGCCACATATAAGGTGCCGTGGTCGAGCAGGTTTTTGTTGGCCTTGGGGTTGTTGTGGTTGATCGGGTCACGGCTGACGAACTTGTAGATGAACTCACCGCGCTCATCGTCGCCCATGTACACCACGGCGCGGCCGTCGCGGGTTTCAGCCAGCGCCGCGTTCTCGTGTTTGAAACGGCCCAGGGCGGTGCGCTTGACTGGGGTGGATTGCGGGTCGAACGGGTCGATTTCCACCACCCAGCCGTGACGATTGAGTTCGTTGGGGTTCTTGGCCATGTCGAAGCGCGGGTCATGCTGATGCCAGTTGATGTCTTTGCTGGCCGCTGCCACGCCATAGCGTTTTTGCCCGGCGTCGAAGCTTTGTTGTGGGTTGCTGCTGCCGAAGCAGTCGGTGAAGTTCTCTTCGCACGTCAGATAAGTGCCCCACGGTGTCTTGCCGTTGGCGCAGTTCTGAAAGGTACCGAGGACTTTTTTACCCGACTTGTCGGCACTGGTTTGCAACCAGGCATGACCCGCGGCCGGGCCGCTCAGGCGGATTGGCGAATTGCCGTGGATGCGGCGGTTGTAGCGCGAGTCCTGGACGAACTGCCAGGTGTCACCTTTGCGCCGCACTTCGATGACCGAAACGCCTTCGCTGGCCTGGGCCTTGCGCACCTCTTCAGCCGATTGCGGCGCGCCGCCGTGGGCGTAGAGGTAGCGATAGTTGGTGTATTCGTTGTTGATCGCCATGAGCGCACGGTTGTTGTCGCCGGGGAAGGCGAACAGGCTCATGCCATCGTTGTTGTCACCGAACTGTTGCTCCTGGGCTTTGGCGGTCCCGTTGCCGGAAGGGTCGAAAGCCGGCGCGCCCTTGTGCAACGGCTGGCCCCAACTGATCAGCACCGACGCGCTGTAGCCCGGCGGCAAGGTGATGGTGTCGCTGCTGGCGGCGGCGATGCCGGTAAACCCCAGCAACGGGCTGGCGGTGGTCGCGTTAATGGCCAGGGCACTGCGGCTGAGCAGGTTGCCGCCCAGGAACATCGCGGCACCGCAGAGGGCACCGGCACCGATGAAGCGGCGGCGGGTGAGGCCGACCATCTGCTCCAGGTCGGTGGCTTGGTTTTCTTCTAACAGGCTCATTTCAGGCTCCCTCTGCGGTTTTTGCAGACACCTTAAGGAGCCCTCGTGACGAATTTGTTGCAGTTTGAAGGCGCGGCCGCGTTATACCGGCGTGCCCAGCAATACATTGTTCGGGGCGAACTGCACCTGGATGGGCTGGTTCTCGGAAGCGCCCAACGCTTCGAGCGCGGCAGGCTGCGCCAAAGCGCATAACACCAGGCCGTTGGGCAAGGTGATGCGCACTTCGCTGGGGCCGTCATCGGCGGCGAGAATCGTGTCGATAATGCCGCTCATGCAATTGTGTCCAGGTGTTGCAGCTTGTCCGATAGCGAGCAGTTCCAGCCAACCGGCCTTGATCAACGCGACCACTTCCACACCCACTGCCAGTTCCAGCCGCCGGGTACTGTCGTGAGTGATTTGCGCGTCAATATTCAAGCCAGCGGCCAGTTGCAGGCGAATGGTGTCGTTGCGGCCATGCTGTTCAATGGCGATCACCTGGCCATGCAATTGGTTACGTGCGCTGGTGCGCAGCATCAAGCGTCCCAGCAGATTGAAGTCACTGGCATCCTCGTCGGAGCCGAGCACTTGGGCCTGCAGCGCCTGCAAGCGCTGGTAGAGGCGTAATACGCGCTCACCTTCGGCGGTCAACTTGGCTCCGCCGCCGCCTTTACCACCGACGCTGCGTTCCACCAGCGGCTTTTGCGCCAGGTTGTTCAGCTCATCGATGGCGTCCCAGGCGCCCTTGTAACTCAGGCCGGCGCTCTTGGCGGCGCGGGTGATTGAGCCTTGCTCGGCGATATGCGCCAGCAAGGCAATGCGCTGTGGACGGCGGACAATGTGTTGGCTGAGCAGGGTGGGTAGCGACATGGGAACACACTTCGATGGAATGAGTGGACGTTGCCGCCCCGGTGCCAGGGAGTCAAGTTACGCGCCCGGTTTGGGTGTGCGGGCCAGGCAGTACACGTCGACCTGGCGCGCACCGGCGTCCCTCAACAATTGTGCGAGGCTGTGCGCGGTAGCGCCGGTCGTCAGTACGTCGTCCACCAGGGCGAAATGCCGGCCTTGCACCTGGGCGTCGGCGGCCAAGGCGAAGGCGCGAAACAGGTTGCGCTTGCGCGCCTTGGCGTCGAGCGCCTGTTGCGCCACGGTTTCATGGGGGCGCAACAACAGGTGTTCGTCGCAGCTGAGGTTGAGGGCGTTACCGAGCCAGCGGGCCAGCATCAACGCCTGATTGAAACCGCGCTCGCGCAAGCGATGACGTGCCATCGGCACGGGCAGCAGGCAGTCGGGCCGGATGATTTCAGCGTTGTCGAGACGATGTTGCACGTGGTGCCCCAGCAAGCGCGCAAGCATATGGCCCAGTGGCCATCGCGACTGGTGCTTGAAGCGGCTGATCAAGGTGTCTACCGGGAAGCCGTAGGTCCAGGGCGCAATCACCTGTTTAAAGGCGGGCGGATGTGTCTGGCATTGGCCGCAGGTCAGCCCCTCCATCGACAGCGGCAGGGCGCACACGTTGCACTGTTCCATCAGCCACGGCAGCTCGGTTTCGCAGGCGTTGCACACACAATCGGCTGATTCGGTCGCCTCATCGCAGATTAAACAGGTGTGTATGTTTTTTGACCAGATGTAAACTTGGTGTTTGTGGTCTGGTTGACAGTGCATGATTCTTCCTTAAATATGCCGAGCATCCGTGTCGCGCCTGTGGGTATTGCCCTTCCCGCAGCGCTTGCCAAAGCATAATCAAGGAATCGCCCATGAGCGCCAGCACCTCTGCCACCCTGCGTCACGACTGGTCTTTAGCCGAAGTTAAAGCACTGTTCGTGCAACCATTCAATGACCTGTTGTTCCAGGCGCAGACCGTGCACCGCGCGCATTTCGATGCCAACCGCGTGCAGGTGTCGACCCTGCTGTCGATCAAGACCGGCGCCTGCCCGGAAGATTGCAAATATTGTCCGCAGTCGGGCCACTACAACACCGGCCTGGAAAAAGAAAAACTGATGGAGGTGCAGAAGGTCCTTGAAGAGGCCGCCCGCGCCAAGGCCATCGGCTCCACGCGCTTCTGCATGGGCGCCGCGTGGAAGCACCCGTCGGCCAAAGACATGCCCTACGTGCTGCAGATGGTCAAAGGCGTGAAGGCCATGGGCCTGGAAACCTGCATGACCCTCGGTCGTCTCGACCAGGACCAGACCCAAGCCCTGGCCCAGGCCGGCCTTGACTACTACAACCACAACCTCGATACCTCGCCGGAGTTCTACGGCTCGATCATCACCACCCGCACCTACAGCGAGCGCCTGCAAACCCTGGCCTATGTACGTGATTCGGGGATGAAGATCTGCTCGGGCGGCATCCTCGGCATGGGCGAGTCCCTCGATGACCGTGCCAACCTGTTGATCCAACTGGCCAACCTGCCGGAGCACCCGGAGTCGGTGCCGATCAACATGCTGGTGAAGGTGGCCGGTACGCCGTTGGAAAACGCTGACGACGTTGACCCGTTCGACTTCATCCGCATGCTCGCCGTGGCACGCATCCTCATGCCGCAGTCCCATGTGCGGCTGTCGGCCGGGCGTGAGGCGATGAACGAGCAGATGCAGGCCCTGGCGTTTTTCGCCGGCGCCAACTCGATCTTCTACGGCGACAAACTGCTGACTACCGCCAACCCGCAGGCCGACAAGGACATGCAACTGTTCTCGCGCCTGGGCATCCTGCCGGAAGCCCGCGAAGAGCACGCCGATGAAGTGCATCAGGCGGCGATCGAGCAGGCGCTGGTCGAGCAAAAGAGCAGCGAACAGTTCTATAACGCTGCCGTCTGATTGAAATGCAATCCAAATGTGGGAGGGAGCAAGCCCCCTCCCACATTTGATCGCGCTCAGTCTCCAGTCTTTGAGTCTACCGAGGCCTGCATGTCTTTCGATCTCGCCGCGCGCCTCGCTGCCCGCCGTGCCGAACACCTCTATCGCCAACGCCCGCTGCTGGACAGTCCCCAAGGCCCGCAAGTGGTGGTCGACGGCCAGCCGCTCCTGGCGTTCTGCAATAACGATTACCTGGGCCTGGCCAACCACCCTCAAGTGATCGAAGCCTGGCGCGCCGGAGCGTCCCGTTGGGGCGTGGGCGGCGGCGCTTCGCACTTGGTGGTTGGCCACGCCACACCTCACCATGCATTGGAAGAAGCCTTGGCCGACCTCACCGGTCGCCCACGGGCCTTGCTGTTTACCACCGGCTACATGGCCAACCTCGGCGCGGTCACGGCGCTGGTGGGGCAAGGCGATACGGTGCTGGAAGACCGCCTCAACCACGCTTCGCTGCTGGATGCCGGCTTGCTCTCGGGTGCGCGTTTCAATCGTTACCTGCACAACGATGCCGATAGCCTTGCCAAGCGCTTGGAGAAGGCGACCGGCAATACCCTGGTGGTCACCGACGGCGTGTTCAGCATGGACGGCGATCTGGCGGACCTGCCCGCATTGGCCCGTGCAACCCAGGCCAAAGGCGCCTGGCTGATGGTGGATGACGCCCATGGCTTCGGCCCGTTGGGTGCCCACGGCGGTGGGATCGTCGAGCATTTTGGCTTGAGCCAGGCAGACGTGCCGGTGTTGGTGGGCACCCTGGGCAAGGCGTTCGGCACTGCCGGGGCTTTTGTGGCCGGTAGTGACGACCTGATCGAAAGCCTGATCCAATTCGCCCGCCCGTACATCTACACCACCAGCCAACCGCCGGCCCTGGCTTGCGCCACCTTGAAAAGCCTCGAGCTGCTGCGCACCGAACATTGGCTGCGTGAGCACCTCAACGGCTTGATCCGCCAGTTCCGTCAGGGCGCCGAGCAGATCGGCCTGGCGTTGATGGACAGCTTCACGCCGATCCAACCAATCCTGATCGGCGACAGCGCCAAGGCCATGCGCCTGTCGCAGATGTTGCGCGAGCGCGGCTTGATGGTCACCGCGATCCGCCCACCCACCGTGCCGGTCGGCAGTGCGCGTTTACGCGTCACATTGACGGCGGCCCACAGCGAGGCCCAGGTGCAGCTATTGTTAACGGCATTGGAAGAGTGTTTCCGCTTGTTAGGCGCCACGGAGCCCGACCATGCGTGATCGACTGATATTGCTGCCCGGTTGGGGCCTCGGCGTGTCACCGCTGGAGCCTCTGGCCGCCGCTTTGCAGGGCCTCGACGAACACCTGCAGGTGCAGATCGAACCGTTGCCGGTACTGGACTCCAGCGAGCTGGATGACTGGCTCGACGAACTCGACGCCACGCTGGCGGACAACGCCTGGCTGGGCGGTTGGTCCCTGGGCGGCATGCTGGCGTCCGAATTGGCGGCGCGGCGCGGTGAGCGCTGCTGTGGTTTGCTGACGTTGGCGAGCAACCCGTGTTTTGTCGCCCATGCCGGCTGGCCGAGCGCGATGCCCGGCGAAACCTTCGATGCGTTCCTCGCCGGTTGCCATGCCGACTCCCAAGTCACCCTCAAACGCTTCGGCCTGTTGTGCGCCAAGGGCGCCGAAGACCCGCGCGGGTTGTCGCGTTTGTTGGTCAGCGGCGCGCCGCATACACCTTCCAGCGTGTTGATGCCCGGTCTTGAACTGCTCGCCCGGCTTGATACCCGCGCCGCTTTGCAGGCCTTTCGCGGTCCGCAGTTACACCTGTTTGCCGGCCTGGACGGGCTGGTACCGGCCGAAGCGGCCGGTGATCTATTGGCCTTGCTGCCCGATGTTGAAATCGGCCTGATTGAACAGGCCGGCCACGCTTTTCTTCTGGAAGACCCTCACGGTGTTGCGGGGGCCATCCAGGCTTTTTTGCATGAGTGCGTTGATGACTGATTTATCCCTGCCCCCTCTGCCGGGTGGCTTGCCGGACAAGCGCCAAGTGGCCGCGTCGTTTTCCCGCGCAGCCGCCAGTTACGACAGCGTGGCCGAGTTGCAGCGTGCGGTGGGCACCGCGTTGTTGGCTCGCCTTCCGCTGGCCCTAACGCCACAGCGCTGGCTGGACATGGGTTGTGGCACCGGTTTTTTCAGCCGTGTGTTGGCTGAGCGGTTGCCCGACAGCCAGGGCGTGGCGCTGGATATCGCCGAAGGTATGCTCAATCACGCCAGGCCCTTGGGCGGCGCGGGGTATTTCATTGCCGGGGATGCCGAGCGCTTGCCGCTTAAAGCTCAGAGCCTGGGGCTGATCTATTCCAGCCTGGCGGTGCAGTGGTGTGCAAATTTCGACGCGGTGCTCAGCGAGGCCCGTCGCGTGCTGCAACCCGGCGGCGTGCTGGCATTCGCGAGCTTGTGTGTGGGCACATTGCATGAGTTGCGCGAAAGCTGGCGAGCGGCGGATGGCCTGGTGCACGTCAACCGTTTCCGTGCCTTCGAGACGTATCAACAGCTCTGCGCCGCCAGCGGCCTGCGCGTCGTCAGCCTGGAGCGCCAACCCCATGTGCTGCACTACCCGGACGTACGCAGCCTGACCCACGAACTCAAAGCGTTGGGCGCGCACAACCTCAACCCGGGCCGCCCGGGAGGGTTGACGGGCCGCGCGCGGATTGCTGCACTGGTGAACGCTTACGAGCAGTTCCGTCAGGCCCAGGGCCTGCCTGCCACGTATCAAGTGGTGTACGCCGTGCTGGAGAAACCTCTATGAACGCCGCTTACTTCATCGCCGGTACCGACACGGATGTGGGCAAGACCACCATTGCCGCGGGCCTTTTGCATGCCGCCCGCCTCGCGGGTAAAAGCACCGCTGCGGCAAAGCCGGTCGCCTCGGGTTGCCAGATCACGCCCAAAGGGCTGCGCAATAGCGACGCCCTGGCGCTGTTGGCTGAATGCTCGTTGCCGTTGACCTATGCCGAGGTCAACCCGGTGGCATTCGAGCCGGCCATCGCGCCCCATCTGGCGGCGCGGGAGGCCGGTGTTGCGCTGACGGTGCAGTCGCTGTTGCAACCGATGCAGCACATACTGGCGCTGCAGGCGGATTTCACCTTGATCGAAGGCGCGGGTGGCTGGCGGGTGCCCTTGGCCGATCAAGCCAACCTATCGGATTTGGCCATGGCGCTGAAGTTGCCGGTGATCCTGGTGGTGGGTGTGCGTCTGGGCTGCATCAGCCATGCCTTGCTCACCGCCGAGGCCATTGCCCGCGATGGGTTGCCGCTGGCGGGGTGGGTGGCGAATATCATCGATCCCAAGACCTCTCGTCTGGAAGAGAACCTTGCCACCCTGGCTGAACGCTTGCCGGCGCCGTGCCTGGGGCGAGTGCCGAGACTCAAGCAGGCCGGGGCCGAAGCGGTTGCCGCGCACCTGGAACTGGATCTGCTTGACTGATTTTGGCTATAACAGGGCAATAGGCCATTAGTGTTTTTGACGGGCCTTTTGCCGGAATGTCTGCTTCAATTCATCTTCATGATTCTCTAAAGGCAGGCTTACGCCATGGAAATCTCTGGAAGCAGCGCGTTTTATTCGGGACTGAGCACCATCCAGACCGGGCAGAACCGTGTCGACCAGGCCGCCGGCAACATTGCCAGCGCCGCGACGACCCAGCCCTCTGACGCCCAACGCGACCGTGTGCAAGCCAACGGTCGTGCCCAGCCCACCAACTCGGCGAGCGATATGGTCGAGATGGCCCAAGGCAAGTTTCAAGTGGAACTGGGCGTGAAAGTCGCCAAGGCTTCGGACGAAATGCTTGGCACCTTGATCGACACCTACGCTTAACCCTTGCGCCTATCTGCTCTCCTGTGGGAGCGGGCTTGCTCGCGAAAGCGGTGTGTCAGTCTTTGATGGATTGACTGACACACTGCATTCGCGAGCAAGCCCGCTCCCACATTTGTTCTACGTCATCCTGACGAACTTCTAAACTCCTTTGACAGTGGCAACCCGCCGCAGGCCCTGACGTGCGTGTCGTTGATGCGTGTCATGACAAATGGCGCCTGGACGATGCTTGACAACCCCAGGTCGTAAACGTATGTTTCAAACACCTGTTTGACCGCCACAACAAATCCACGCGGTTGTTCATCCCAGATACATCAGCAGAGGTTTATCGCTATGCCTGACTACAAGGCCCCCTTGCGTGATATTCGCTTCGTTCGTGACGAACTGCTCGGTTATGAAGCGCACTATCAGAGCCTGCCGGCTTGCCAGGACGCTACCCCGGACATGGTTGACGCCATTCTTGAAGAAGGCGCCAAGTTCTGTGAGCAAGTGCTGGCACCGTTGAACCGCGTGGGTGACATCGAAGGGTGTACCTGGAGCGAGTCAGGCGTTAAGACCCCTACTGGTTTCAAGGAAGCCTACAAACAGTTCGTCGAGGGCGGCTGGCCAAGCCTGGCCCACGATGTGGAGCACGGTGGCCAAGGCCTGCCGGAGTCCCTGGGCCTGGCTGTGAGCGAAATGGTCGGTGAGGCCAACTGGTCGTGGGGCATGTACCCTGGCCTGTCCCACGGTGCAATGAACACCATCTCCGAACACGGCACGCCTGAGCAGCAAGAGGCTTACCTGACCAAGCTGGTTTCGGGCGAGTGGACCGGCACCATGTGCCTGACCGAACCGCACTGCGGCACCGACCTGGGCATGCTGCGCACCAAGGCCGAACCTCAGGCTGATGGTTCCTACAAAGTTTCCGGCACCAAGATCTTCATCTCGGCCGGTGAGCACGATATGGCCGATAACATCGTCCACATCGTCCTGGCGCGCCTGCCGGACGCACCGGCCGGGACCAAAGGTATCTCGCTGTTTATCGTGCCTAAGTTCCTGCCGAATGCAGACGGCTCGATCGGTGAGCGCAACGCCGTGACCTGTGGTTCCCTGGAACACAAGATGGGCATCCATGGCAACGCTACCTGCGTGATGAACTTCGACGCGGCCACCGGTTTCCTGATCGGCCCGGCGAACAAAGGCCTGAACTGCATGTTCACCTTCATGAACACCGCTCGCCTGGGTACCGCACTGCAGGGCCTGGCCCATGCTGAAATCGGCTTCCAGGGCGGCCTGAAATATGCGCGTGATCGCCTGCAAATGCGCTCCCTGACCGGCCCGAAAGCGCCGGACAAAGCGGCCGACCCGATCATCGTGCACCCTGACGTGCGCCGCATGCTGCTGACCATGAAAGCCTTCGCCGAGGGCAACCGTGCGATGGTGTACTTCACCGCCAAGCAAGTGGATATCGTCAAGTACGGCACCGACGACGAAGCCAAGAAACAGGCCGATGGCCTGCTGGCCTTCATGACCCCAATCGCCAAGGCGTTCATGACCGAAGTCGGTTTTGAAGCGGCCAACCACGGCGTGCAGATCTACGGTGGCCACGGCTTTATCGCCGAGTGGGGCATGGAGCAGAACGTTCGCGACAGCCGCATCTCGATGCTGTACGAAGGCACCACCGGCATCCAGGCCCTGGACCTGCTCGGCCGTAAAGTGCTGATGACCCAAGGCGAAGCGCTCAAGGGTTTCACCAAGATCGTGCACAAGTTCTGCCAGGCCAACGAAGGCAACGAAGCCGTCAAAGAGTTCGTCGCACCGCTGGCTGCACTGAACAAAGAGTGGGGCGAGTTGACCATGAAGGTCGGCATGGCCGCGATGAAAGACCGTGAAGAAGTCGGTGCCGCCTCGGTGGACTACCTGATGTACTCCGGTTACGCGTGCCTGGCTTACTTCTGGGCCGACATGGCGCGCCTGGCCGCCGAAAAACTGGCTGCCGGCACCACCGAAGAGGCGTTCTACACCGCCAAGCTGCAGACTGCGCGCTTCTACTTCCAGCGCATCCTGCCGCGTACCCGCACTCACGTTGCAACCATGCTGTCGGGCGCCAACAACCTGATGGACATGAAAGAAGAAGACTTCGGCCTGGCTTACTAAGCCTTACCGGGTTCTCCTGAAAACCGCCGCTCCTTCGGGAGTGGCGGTTTTTTATTGGGTGCGATAAAAAACACAGCGCAGCACTCAGGGATTGGGGTTGGCTGCCGTTACAGTGATGGCAATGTGATACAGGTCACATTGAATGTGCTTAACTGTGCGCAGTGAAGGCACTGTGCCATCTTTATCGGCGGGTCGGAGCTTTACCCTTGTCACGCGTGTCCGCTGTACGTTTCAGCCATTTTCTCCCCTCGTTGCTGCTATTGCTGGCCGGGCTCTCGGCTGCGTATGTCAAAGACCTCAATGTCTTCTTCACTTCGCTGTTCAACGTGCTGCCGACCTTGGTGCTGTTGCTCGGTGGTTCGTATTGCGCGGTGTATCGGCGCCAGCGTGAACTGTTCCTGATGATCACGGTGTATATCACCTACTTCTTGCTGGACACCCAGACGGACTTTTACCGCGACAATGGCCGCGTGCGTGAAGACGCCGCCGTGGTGTTTCATCTGTGTTGCCTGCTGTTGCCGCTGTTGTTCAGTATCTACGCGCTGTGGCAGGAGAAGACCCACCTGTTTCGCGACTTCATTGCCCGGTGTGCGGTGCTGATCGCCGTGGGCAGCGTTGCGCTGGCCCTGGAGCAGAGTTTCCCGCAGGCCTTGCTGAACTGGCTGGCGGAAATTCGTTGGCCGGCGCTGCATGGCAGCTGGATGAGCCTGATCCAACTCTCTTACCCGATGTTCCTGGTCGGCTTCCTGACCCTGGCCGCCCAGTACTGGTACCAGCCCCGTCCGTTGCACGCCGCGCAGTTGGTCGGGTTGTTGGGAATGTTCTGGATGTTGCCGCAAACCTTCATCCTGCCATTCACCCTGAACATCATGTGCAGCCAGGTGATGTTGATGATTGCCGCCGGTGTGGCCCATGAGGCCTATCAAATGGCGTTTCGCGATGAGCTGACCGGCTTGCCCGGGCGGCGCGCGCTCAACGAACGCATGCAGCGACTGGGGCGCAACTATGTGTTGGCGATGAGCGACGTCGACCACTTCAAACGCTTCAACGACACCCATGGCCACGACGTGGGCGACCAGGTCCTGCGGCTGGTCGCCAGCAAGCTGTCCAAGGTCAATGGCGGCGGGCGTGCCTACCGTTATGGCGGTGAAGAATTTGCCGTGGTGTTTGCCGGCAAGACCCTGGATGAGTGCATGCCGCACCTGGAAGAGATCCGCGAGATCATTGCCAACTACGACATCAAGTTGCGCAACCCGGACCGTCCCCATGACGATCATCAGGGCCGTCAGCGTCGCACAGGCAGCGGGGCGTCCAGTGTGTCGGTGACCGTCAGCATCGGCGTGGCCGAGCGCCAGGCCGAGCAGCGCACGCCGGAAGAGGTGCTCAAATCCGCCGACGAAGCCCTGTACTCCGCCAAGGGGGCCGGGCGTAATTGCGTGGTCGCGGCCGGGCAGACCCGGCGTGGCGCGGTGCGTATGGAGCGCGCTGCCGGTTGAGTGATGGCGCTGTATTCAGCGGTTCTACAGTGATTGTTTGCAGTCTTGGCCAGCAGTAGGTTGAAAGTATCTGCTGCCGGAGACATCGCCATGCCTGACTACAAAGCTCCCCTGCGCGACATGCGCTTTCTGATCGACAACGTGTTTGATTTCCATGGCCACTATGCGGCGCTGGGGGCTACGGATGCCACGCCGGACATGGTCAGTGCGATCCTCGAAGAAGGCGCCAAATTCTGCGAAAACGTGCTCGCACCGCTCAACCGCAGCGGTGATGAAGAAGGCTGCCATTTCGACAATGGCGTGGTCACCACCCCCAAGGGCTTCAAGGAAGCCTTCGCCCAGTACGTGGACGGCGGCTGGCACGGCGTGGCGGCCGATCCGGCCTACGGCGGCCAGGGCCTGCCGCCATCCTTGGGCCTGGTGCTGAGCGAAATGATCGGCTCCAGCAACACGTCCTGGGGCATGTACCCCGGCCTGACCCATGGTGCCATGACGGCGATCCACGCCCATGGCACCGACGAGCAGAAAGCCACTTACCTGAACAAACTCACCGCCGGCGAGTGGACCGGCACGATGTGCCTCACCGAAGCCCACTGCGGCACCGACCTGGGCCTGATCAAGACCCGCGCCGTGCCGCAGGCGGACGGCAGCTATGCGGTCACCGGCAGCAAGATCTTCATCTCGGCCGGCGAGCACGACATGAGCGCCAATATCATCCATCTGGTACTGGCCAAGCTGCCGGATGCGCCAGCGGGCACTAAGGGTATTTCCTTGTTTATCGTGCCCAAGTTCCATGCGGAATCGGGTGAGCGTAACGCGGTGCACTGCGGCTCCATCGAACACAAGATGGGGATCAAGGGCTCGGCCACGTGTGTGTTGAACTTCGACGGTGCCAGGGGCTTTCTGATTGGCGAGGCCAACAAAGGCCTCAACTGCATGTTCACCATGATGAACCACGCACGGCTGGGCACCGGCATGCAGGGCTTGTGCAACGGTGAAGCGAGTTTCCAGGGCGCGATCAAATACGCCAACGACCGCCTGCAAATGCGCTCGCTGACCGGCGCCAAGGCCCCGGACAAAGCCGCCGACCCGATCATCGTGCACCCCGACGTGCGGCGCATGCTGCTGACCATGAAAGCCTTCAACGAGGGCAACCGCGCATTGACCTACTTCACCGCGCAATTGCTCGACACCGCGCATCTGAGCCACGACGCCGAGCAGCGCCAGGCCGCTGAAGACCTGTTGGCCTTCCTTACCCCGATCTGCAAAGCCTTCATGACCGAGACCGGGCTGGAGGTGACCAACCACGGTATGCAGGTGTTCGGCGGCCATGGCTACATCCGCGAGTGGGGCATGGAGCAATTGGCGCGGGATGCGCGGATTGCACCGATCTATGAAGGCACCAACGGCATCCAGGCGCTGGATTTGCTGGGGCGCAAGGTGCTCGGCAGCCAGGGCAAGTTATTGCGTGGCTTTACCCGGATCGTGCATCAGTTCTGCGCGGCGCATGCCGAACATCCGCAGCTCAAGGCCCATGTGGAGCAACTCGACCAGTTGAACCAGCAGTGGGGCGAGTTGACGATGAAAGTCGGTATGGCGGCGCTGAAAAACCCGGATGAAGTGGGCGCTGCGGCCGTGGATTACCTGATGTACAGCGGCTACATCATCCTGGCGTACCTGTGGCTGCGTATGGCCATTGCCGCGCAAGCGCAAGACGACATCGAGTTCGCCAAGGCCAAGCTGGGCACCTGCGACTTCTACTTCAAGCGCCTGCTGCCCCGTACAACGGGCCACCGCGCCGCCGTGGAAGCCGGCAGTGAGTGCCTGATGAGTCTGTCTGCGCAAGCATTTGCATTGGAGTGACTTAAAAATACCAATCAGTCACAAGTGGACCCTATGTGTCTTAAAAGTTGTTCGGGTACACTCGGGGCTCATAAAACCGATCCCTATCGAATCACTTTTCACGTTCTCACGAGGTTTGCCATGGCTGATTACAAAGCGCCGCTGCGTGATATGCGCTTCGTCCTCAACGAAGTGTTTGAGGTCGCCAATACTTGGGCCCAATTGCCGGCATTGGCGGACACCGTGGATGCCGAAACCGTTGAGGCCATTCTCGAAGAGGCCGGCAAGGTGACCGCCAAGTCCATCGCGCCGCTCAGCCGGGGTGGCGATGAGCAAGGCTGCCGCTGGGCGGACAGTGCGGTCAGCACGCCGGAGGGTTTCCCACAGGCCTATAAAACCTACGCCGAAGGCGGCTGGGTGGGTGTCGGGGGTGACCCTGTCTTCGGCGGCATGGGCATGCCCAAAGCCGTGTCGGCGCAAGTCGAAGAAATGATCAACTCGTCGAGCCTGGCGTTCGGCCTGTATCCGATGCTGACTTCCGGCGCCTGCGTATCGATCAATACCCATGCCAGTGAAGAGCTGAAAGCCGCTTACCTGCCGAAGATGTATTCCGGCGAGTGGGCCGGCTCCATGTGCCTGACCGAAGCCCATGCCGGTACGGACCTGGGGATGATCCGCACCAAGGCCGAGCCTCAGGTGGACGGTTCCTACAAGGTCAGCGGCACCAAGATCTTCATCACCGGTGGCGAGCACGATCTCACCGAAAACATCATCCACCTGGTGCTGGCCAAGCTGCCGGATGCACCGGCGGGGCCCAAGGGGATTTCGCTGTTTCTGGTGCCGAAGTTCATGGTCAATGCCGACGGCAGCCTGGGCGCGCGTAACCCGGTGACTTGCGGCTCGATCGAACACAAGATGGGCATCCAGGCGTCTGCGACCTGCGTGATGAACTTCGACGAAGCCGTGGGCTACCTGGTCGGCGAGCCAAACCGTGGCTTGGCGGCGATGTTCACCATGATGAACTACGAGCGTCTGGGCGTGGGTATCCAGGGCCTGGCGTCCGGCGAGCGCTCCTACCAGAACGCGATCGAATACGCCCGCGATCGCCTGCAAAGCCGTGCACCGACTGGCGCCCAAGCCAAAGACAAGGCCGCCGACCCGATCATCGTGCACCCGGACGTGCGGCGCATGCTGCTGACCATGAAGGCCGCGAACGAAGGTGGCCGTGCGTTCTCCACCTATGTGGCGACGCAGTTGGATATCGCCAAATTCAGCGAAGATGCCGCCGCTCGCGAACGCGCCGATAACCTGGTGGCGTTGTTGACCCCGGTCGCCAAGGCGTTTCTCACCGACTTGGGCCTGGAAACTACCGTACTCGGCCAGCAAGTGTTCGGCGGCCATGGCTACATCCGCGAGTGGGGCCAGGAACAATTGGTGCGCGACGTACGCATCACCCAGATCTACGAAGGGACCAATGGCATTCAGGCTCTGGACCTGATGGGGCGCAAGATCGTGGGCAGCGGTGGCAAGTTCTACAGCCTGTTCGCCGACGAAGTCCGTCAGTTCATCGCCACGGCGAATGCCGAACTGGCCGAGTTCACCCGCCCACTCAGCGCAGCGGTGGATAACCTGGATGAATTGACCGCCTGGGTGCTGGACCGCGCCAAGACCAACCCGAATGAGATCGGCGCGGCGTCGGTGGAATATCTGCACGCGTTTGGGTACATGGCCTACGCCTACATGTGGGCACGCATGGCCAAGGCAGCGCTGGGCAAAGAGGCTGAGGAAGATTTCTACGCCAGCAAACTGGGCACGGCGCGCTTTTACTTTGCACGCCTGTTGCCGCGTATCCACTCATTGAGCGCGTCGGTAAAAGCGGGCAGCGAATCGCTGTATTTGCTGGATGAGGCACAGTTCTAACGGCTTGGAGGGCGTGTAAGCAATCTCTTACATGACGTGCTGCTATTCGTCCTCTATCGCCAAATTGGATCCACCGATAATCTACTTCACATGGACGTCGCGCAGGAAGCGCAAAGCAACAACACGGACACGTAGGATTCTGCCAGGACGGCGGAGTGAAATGGATGTCAGGGAAACAGTCTGCAAAGCCCCGCTTCGGCGGGGTTTTCTTTTGCCCGCGAAAAAGTCAGGCGCTTGCCTGCGGGGCATTCATCACGCCTTCCAGCAGCGTGCGCAGCAAGGCCACGGTCGCCTGCTGTCGTTGTAGATCACGGCACACCAAGCCCACTTTCAGTGGCACCCTGGGTTCACTCAAGGGTTTCCACAATAAGGCCTTGCTGTTGTGCTCGTCCTGGGAGCGCCCTGGCAGCACCGTGGCCAATTTACTGTGGGGCAGGCTGTCGAGAATGCCCACCATGGTGTTGAGCTCTGCCTGCACTTGCGGGCGCCGCCCGAGGTTGGACAGTTGGCCTTGCCAGATCTGGCGCACTTGAAACTCTTCGCCCAACAGCAACATCGGTAATTCGGCCGCCTGTTTCAGCGAGACTTTCTTGAACTCGCGCAGGGGGTGGTCTTCGGGGATCACCACCTTCAATTCATCCTCATACAGCAGCGTGCCGTGCAGCCCCGGCTGGCGTGGCGGCAGATAGCTGATGCCAATGTCCAACGAACCGTTGAGCAGGCGCCGTTCAATTTCAAGCCCCGTCAGTTCGTAGATTTGCACGACCAAATGAGGCTGCGCCTTGCGCACACGCTCCAGCATTTGCGGAACAAGGCTGGTGTGCACCGTCTGCAGCACGCCGATGGCCAAGGTACGCATCGCCTGGCCCTTGAAGTTGCCCAAGGCTTCAACGGCTTGCTGCATGCCATCGATCAGCGGCAAGGCATGGTTGTACAACGTATGAGCGGCCAGGGTAGGTAACAGGCGCTTGCTGCTGCGCTCGAACAGGCCCACATCCAGGTTCTGTTCCAACTGGCGGATCTGTTGCGACAACGCCGGTTGAGAGATCGAAAGGCGTTCAGCGGCACGGCCTACGTGGCCTTCCTCATACACCGCGACGAAATAACGCAGTTGCTTGAAATCCATAAGACTTACTTATCGAAAAAGCTGGAAAATCGAAATGGCCGTCGGCCCTGCAGACGCCTAGTCTAGCGCCTATTCACAGGGCGTACAGGGCCGGATCGGGCAATGAACAGCGTTTATGTTGATAGCGTTTACATAGGCAAGACAAAAAACCGCAAGGCAGTGTCGGCACCCTGCACCGATCAAGGTCGGGTTGCTATTGGAGGTGAGCTGTGAATCTGTTCCGTCGCCCCGCGCCGAGCCTGGACGATCTGATTCTGGACACTGCCGGCAATGACCTTTCCAGCGCGCGCCTGATGCCCACCGTTGCGCGCCCGCCACAGGTGTTCGTGCGCGGCCAGGGCTCCTGGCTCTGGGACAGTGATGACCGCGCCTACCTCGATTTCAGCCAGGGCGGTGCCGCCAACAGCCTCGGCCACAGCCCGCAGGTATTGATCAAGGCGCTCTCGGATCAGGCTCAAGCACTGATCAACCCGGGTAATGGCCTGTACAACCGCCTGCAACTCAACCTCGTCGAGCGCCTGTGCGAACACACCGGCAGCGACCAGGGCTACCTGCTCAACAGCGGCGCGCAAGCCTGCGAAGCGGCGATCAAGCTGGCGCGCAAATGGGGCCAACTGCATCGGGGTAGTGCTTATCGCATCATCACCGCCGGCAACGGCTGCCATGGCCGCAGCTTCGCGGCCATGTCGGCGTCGTCGGGCGGCTGTGACAACCGTTTCGAACCGCAGTTGCCTGGGTTCAGCCATGTGTCGTTCAACGATCTACCCGCCCTGCACGCCGCCGTGGATGCCGGTACTGTCGCCATCATGCTGGAACCTATCCAGGCCGAAGCCGGCGTGATTCCCGCCACCGAGCACTACCTCAAGGGGGTTGAGCGCCTATGCCGTGAGCTGGGCATCCTGCTGATTCTTGATGAAGTGCAAACGGGCATCGGTCGCTGTGGCGCCTTACTTGCTGAACAGCAGTACGGTATACGCGCCGACATCATCATGCTCGGCAAGGGCTTGGGCGGTGGCGTGCCGCTGGCGGCCTTGTTGGCGCGCGGCAAAGCCTGCTGCTTCGAGGTCGGCGAGCTGGAGGGCACGCATCATGGTAATGCGCTGATGGCATCGGCCGGTCTGGCGGTTCTCGATACGGTGCTGGAGCACGGTTTCCTGGAGCAGGTGCGTGAGTCTGGCTGTTACCTCGGCGAAGGTCTCGCCCGCCTGGCCTACCGTTACGACCACGGCCAATTACGCGGCCAGGGTCTGATGTGGGGCCTGACGTTGTCGGATGATTCTGCGGATGCCGTCGTAAAGGCCGCCCTGCACGAAGGTCTGATCCTCAATGCCCCGCAACCCAACTGCCTGCGCTTCACTCCGGCGCTGACCGTGAGCAAAAGCAACATCGACGAAATGCTCCTGCGCCTGGCCCGCGCCTTTTCTCGCGTGCGTACCGCACAACTGCAATGCCGCAAGGGCATCGCCGTTTAATCCCTTATTCCTGAACCGTCTCGCGGCCTACGCGGCGCCTCCAGCCTGATTCTTTTGGCTGGGGGCGTTTTTTTGTCTGCGAAATTTTTGGACTGAAATTGTTGATTGAGCATCAGTGAAAACAATGGCTTTTTGGCAAGCGTCGGCAAGGACTGCCGACGAGGGGGCAGAGAGCTTTTGCGTGCCCGCGTTTCTAGTCTATACCACTGAGTGGTATGTTTGTGGGAAGCTTTAAGCGCGGCACAAGTCCAGCAACTACTGGACCTCAAGGAGTTTGTGGAGATACATCATGATCAAAAAGTATGAAAGTGAAGCGCTGGAATCTGTTCATAAATCGGCCCAGGCGCTGCACTCGATAGGGGCAATCAGCAAAACCACTCTACGTGAGTTCGACGAGATGTGCCTTGCAACGGTCCCGGCGCAAATTCCAGCCGAACAGATCAAGCAGCTGCGTGAAAGCAGCCATGTGAGCCAACCTGTTTTCGCGCGTTACTTGAACACCAGTGCCTCCACGGTCAAAAAATGGGAATCTGGTGAGAAACAGCCCAGCGGCATGGCGCTCAAGTTGCTGAGCATCGTAAAGAAGCACGGGTTGGAAATTCTGGCTTGAAGATGGCCCAATGCCAGAACCCACTGAACCCTCGCAAACCCCCACGGTCGATTAGCTACACGGCTCACACGAGCCGATTTCTTGGAGCTGACCCTATGGATTTCATTCGTATCATCATTGCCATCCTGTTGCCGCCACTGGGCGTGTTCCTGCAAGTGGGGTTCGGTGGCGCGTTCTGGCTGAATATCCTGCTGACCCTGTGCGGCTACATCCCGGGCATCGTGCATGCGGTGTACATCATCGCCAAGCGCTGAGGCCTTCAGCCTTTGGCGATGAGTCGTGAGTTGCGCTCGTTGCGAAAGGCCAGTTGCTCAATCGTCTGAGTAGCGTGTTCGGCCTCCTCCCGCGCCTGCAGGATGATGCCGTGCTGCTCGGACTTGCTGCACACCGGGTCGGCATTGCTCGCATCCCCGGTCAGCATAAAGGCCTGGCAGCGGCAGCCGCCGAAGTCCTTTTCCTTTTCGTCACACGAACGGCACGGTTCGGGCATCCAGTCGTAGCCGCGAAAGCGGTTGAAGCCGAACGAGTCGTACCAGATGTGCTGCATGCTGTGATCGCGCACATTCGGAAATTGCACCGGCATCTGTCGGGCGCCGTGGCAGGGTAGGGCGGTACCGTCCGGTGTCACCGTCAGAAAGAGACTGCCCCAGCCGTTCATGCAGGCTTTTGGGCGCTCCTCGTAGTAATCCGGGGTCACGAAGATCAGCTTGCAGGGGTGCCCTTGGGCTTCAAGCTTGGCACGGTACTCGTTGGTGATGCGTTCGGCGCGCACCAACTGCTCTTTAGTTGGCAGCAACCCCACGCGATTGAGTTGTGCCCAGCCATAGAACTGGCAGGTGGCGAGTTCGACGAAGTCGGCTTCCAGCGCGATGCACAGCTCGATGATACGGTCGATCTTGTCGATATTGTGCCGATGGGTGACAAAGTTCAGCACCATCGGATAGCCATGGGCCTTGACCGCACGGGCCATTTCCAGTTTTTGCGCGAAGGCCTTTTTGGAGCCGGCCAGCAGGTTGTTCACCTGTTCATCGCTGGCTTGGAAGCTGATCTGGATATGGTCCAGGCCGGCTTTTTTGAAGTCGCTGATTTTCTGTTCGGTGAGGCCGATGCCGGAGGTGATCAGGTTGGTGTAGAACCCCAACTGGCGTGCCTCGGCGATCAGCTCTGCGAGATCCTGGCGCACCAGCGGTTCACCGCCGGAAAACCCCAGTTGTGCCGCACCCATTTCCCGCGCTTCGCGAAACACCTTGATCCACTGCTCGGTGCTCAGCTCCTTGCCCTGCTCGGCAAAATCCAGCGGGTTGGAGCAATACGGGCATTGCAACGGGCAGCGGTAAGTCAGCTCGGCGAGCAACCATAGCGGCAGGCCGACAGCGGGTTTTTCAGGCAAGGTTGATCCAGTGCTCAGCACGGGCGACCTCCATGAATTGCTCGATGTCTTCACCGAGTTCAGGCACACAGGGAAATTGTTTTTCCAGCTCGGCGATGATGGCCGCGACGTCGCGCTCACCGTCGATCAACCCCCCGATCAAGGCGGCGCTGTCGTTGAGCTTGATCATGCCTTCAGGATAGAGCAACACATGGCCTTTTTGCGCAGGCTCGTACTGGTAGCGATAGCCTTGGCGCCAGGTCGGTTTTTTGCTGCGATCAAAGCTCATAGGGTGATCCCTTTATGCCACACCCGTTGCTCGGTCACGCTGTGATAGGGCGGGCGGTTGAGTTCATAGGCCATGCTCATGGCGTCCAGCATGCTCCACAAAATATCCAGTTTGAACTGGAGTATTTCCAGCATGCGCTCCTGGCCTTCGCGAGTCGTGTAGTGCTGCAGGGTGATCGCCAGCCCGTGCTCCACGTCGCGACGGGCCTGGCCCAGGCGCGTGCGAAAATATTCGTAGCCGGCTGGATCAATCCACGGGTAATGCTGCGGCCAACTGTCGAGGCGCGACTGGTGGATCTGCGGGGCGAACAGCTCGGTCAGCGAACTGCTGGCGGCTTCTTGCCAGCTGGCGCGACGGGCGAAGTTGACGTAGGCATCCACCGCAAAACGCACACCGGGCAGCACCAATTCCTGGGAGCGTAGTTGATCGGGGTCGAGACCGACCGCCTGGCCCAGGCGCAACCAGGCTTCGATCCCACCGTCTTCGCCGGGTGCGCCGTCGTGGTCAAGCAGGCGTTGAATCCACTCGCGGCGGATTTCACGGTCCGGGCAGTTGGCCAGGATCGCCGCGTCTTTCAGCGGGATATTTACCTGATAGTAAAAGCGGTTGGCGACCCAACCCTGGATCTGCTCGCGGGTGGCGCGGCCTTCATACATCGCCACATGGTACGGGTGATGGATATGGTAGAAGGCGCCCTTGGCCCGCAGGGCCTTTTCAAATTCTGCGGTGTTCATCGGTCTTTCAGTCATAAGAAGTCTCCTGCAGGAGCGAGCTTGCTCGCGAAGGTGGTTAACGATGACGGGGCATTCTGAATGAGCGCGGTGCCCTTGGATTTTTCGCGGGCAGCCAGCTCCTACAGTTCGATGCTCATGCCGTCGTAAGCCACTTCGACATTGCGCCGCACCAACTCGGCCCGCTCGGGGGAGTCTTCATCGAGAATCGGGTTGGTGTTGTTGATGTGGATAAGTACCTTGCGCTGTTCAGGCAACTGCGCAAGCACTTCGAGCATGCCGCCGGGGCCGTTCTGCGCCAGGTGGCCCATCTCGCGGCCGGTGCGAGTGCCGACGCCACGGCGTTGCATTTCATCGTCATCCCACATCGTGCCATCCACCAACAGGCAATCGCTACCGGCCATGATCTCCAGCAACGGCGCGTCGACCTTGCCCAGCCCCGGGGCGTAGAACAGTTTGCCGCCGGTGCGCAGGTCTTCGACGATCAGGCCGATGTTGTCGCCTGGGTGCGGATCGAAGCGGTGTGGCGAGTAGGGCGGCGCAGCGCTGCGCAGTGGCAACGGGGTAAAACGCAGGTTTGGGCAGGCCGGGATGGTGAAGCCGGTGTCCAGCTCGATGCGGTTCCTGACCAGGCCGCCGTTCCAATGGGTGAGCATGGTGAACAACGGGAAACCGGTGCTCAGGTCCTCAAAGACCATGTCGGTGCACCACACCTGGTGCGGGCACCCTTCACGCAGGCTCAGCAGGCCGGTGGTGTGGTCGATCTGGCTGTCCATCAGGATGATCGCGCTGATGCCGGTGTCGCGCAGGGCACGGCCGGGTTGCATCGGGGCAAAGCCTTGCAGTTGCGCCCGGATGTCCGGCGAGGCATTGCACAGTACCCAGTTCACGCCATCGTCGGAGATCGCGATGGACGACTGGGTGCGGGCCTGGGCCTTTAGACTGCCATCACGAAAACCTGCGCAGTTCACGCAGTTGCAGTTCCACTGTGGGAAACCACCGCCGGCGGCGGAACCTAGAATCTGGACAAACATGGTCGCTCCATCAAGCAAAGCTCAAAACAAAAACGCCCCGGGCGAACCGAGGCGTTGTATTACCCAGCGGATTAACGGCTGGCGAAGTACATGGTGACTTCGAAACCGATGCGCAGATCAGTGTAAGCAGGTTTGGACCAGGTCATATTCATACTCCTACCAAAGGATGGGACGTTCACTACCAACTACTACATATAGTCCACCTCCTGTCGGAGATGTTCAGATACTGCGTATGAATATTACGCAATTCTTCTCAAGTTAGCGCTGTCTCGAAAGAAAAAGCCTTTTGCAGGCCTGGCAATGATCAGCCTGCGGCTTGCCAGTGATCGCTGATACGTGGGCCGTTGGCGACACAGCGCCAGCCGCCCGAGGCATTGTTGAGTTGCCGGGCGGCCTGCAGTAAATCTTCACGCGTGCGAGTTCGGATGAGTTGTTCAAGCTGCTCCAGATATCCCGACGAATGGCCGGCCAACTGCGCGTGCCAAAGCTGCTCGGCGGCTTGGGCGACAGAAAGTGCCGTGAGCTGCCGGGCCAGGTTCTGGCCCCCCAGGTCGGCGCTGCCCTCGATCAACGACGGCAGTTGTGTCAGAAAGGTTTGCAGGTGTTCGACGATGCCGGCGAGGGAAATGCTTGGGGACTGCACGCCAAACAGCAGCCCGGTTTGCCCGTTGATCTGTCGCACGCCGCTGAATACGGCGTAACCGACTTGCAGCTCGACGCGCAAGCGTTGGTAGAAGGGCCCCTGCAACAGATGCCCGAGCAGGCGCCACGCGGCCTCGTCCTCCAGGGATTGTGTGGGTGCCGGGCAAAACAGCAGTAATGCCGCTTCGTCGGACGCCGTTGCCATCGCGTGCCAGAGACGTTGACCACCGATGGGCGGGTGTTGGTACTCGATGCTCGCGGGCTGCCCAGGCAAACGAGCGGCAGCGGTTTTGATCGCGGCTTCGCATGCGGCAGGCAACCCCAGGCCCAACCCTTGCCAGCGGGCGGTGTTCCACGCTGCCGGCGTCACGCGAGGTTCGCTGCGAGCACCGGCACAGCAAGCCGGGAGCGCCTTGAGCAGTGCTCGGATAGCAATCAGCGGCGCTGCGTTGGAGGGCGTCTCATGGGCCACGGGCAGGTTAAGGTTATGCGCCAAGGCTTCGAGCACGGCCGGCATCGGCTCGTGGAGGCCGGTCATTTTCACCCACCAGTCATTGGCGAGGGTTTCGAACGATAACTCGACGCCCGCCTGATGGGCGTTGTCCCGCAACGGCTGCAATGCGCTTTCCAGCCCGGCAGGTACGCTTGAATCAAACTGCCAATGCAGATAGAGCGCACCTTCCTCGGTGTCATCAGCCAAGGCTTTGCTGAACGTCAGCGCGGAGGCTTCGCGTCGGCCTCGGGAACGATCCTGGGCAAAGGTGCGCAGGCCGCGATGGGCGCTGGTTTGGCCGCGAATCAGGCCGGCGCGTTCTTCTTTGACGGGCGGGCGCAGGAAGGGGTTGCCGGGTGGCAACTGCCAAGTGTGCTGGGCGGGCTTCAGCTGAAGTGAATCAAGCAGGGCCTTCAAGGCACTGACGCTGTGCTCCGACAGCGCTTGGCTTTCGTGCCGCGCCAACGCCAGGGCGCCTTGGACCTGAAGTTGACGCGCCGCCAGCAGGGCGAATTCTTCGCGCAGTGACGTCCAGTCACTGTGGGCGAAAAAGCTCAGCCAGTCGTGCAACAACATCTCGATCAGCGCCGCCGAATCAGCGTGGGTGTCGAGAGCAAAGTTGATATCCAGCAGTGCTTGCCCAGCGAACTGATAAAGCACCGAGGCCTGCAATGTGCTGGCCAGCTTTCGATTTTTCAGTTCAGCCAGCAACCCGCCGGGCGCTGCGCTGTTGAGCCAGGTACAGAGAAACTCCAGGGCTTCGCGTGGTACATCGCAGGCAATGACGTGGTGCAGGTGACCATTGGCAGTGTGCTGATAACTCGTGGCCTGGTCGCGCATCAGCGCCGGCGGAGCGGCCTGTGGGTGGCCAGCCCCGGCGGCCAGCTGTTCGCTGAACCGCCGCGCCAGCGCTTCGAGTTCGTCCCACGGCTGGGGGCCGGCAAGGCTCAGGGTCATCTGCCCACTCTGATAGAAGTCGGTGTGGAATGCCCTCAGCGCTTGCTGAAACAGCTCACTTTCCACGGGCAGGCTGTCGCGATTACCGGCATGAAAACCCCGCAGCGGATGATCATCGGCCAGACCTTCGAGTAGTGCGACCTGCCGTTGCGCTTGGGCATCCTGCGACCAGGCGACGAACTCCGCGTGCAGCACTTCGCGTTCACGCAGTTGATCTTCAATTGCCAGGCGTGGATGAGCGAGCATCTCGGCCAGTCGCTCAAGCCCCTCGGCGAAGGTCGACACCGGCAACTCGAAAAAGAAGTCGGTGGTGCGCTCCCGGGTACTGGCGTTGACCTGGCCGCCGTGACGCTGCACGTACGCCATCAAGGCGTCGTTCGCGGGGAAACGCTCGGTGCCCAGAAACAACAAATGCTCCAGAAAATGCGCCAATCCCGGCCACGCCAAAGGCACATCATGGCTGCCGACGGCCACCCGCAAGGCTGCGGCGCAACGCTTCAAGCGCGGTGCATGGCGTAGAGAAACCTGCAGGCCATTGGCCAGGGTCAGATGACGATGATGAGGGTGGGCCGGGGCAGGCATGGACACTTCCGAAACGTAGGGTGTGGCCATGTTAACAAACCGCCGGCAAACCGGCTGGCTCAGGGTTTGTTCAGCACGCCGTAGAGCTCCGGGCGACGGTCTTGCAAGTAGTGATTGGCGGCGCGGGCCTCCAGGATTGAGCGGCGATCCAGCTCGCCCACAATCAAGGCTTCATCCAGCCCGGCCTGGGCGATTCGCTGACCGTTCGGCGCCGCAATGCTGCTTTGCCCGCAATATTGAATCTCGTCTTCATGCCCGCAATAGTTGGCGTAAGCCACATAGCATTGATTTTCGAAGGCCCGCGCCCGCACGGTGACGTCGGCGACAAAGTCGAATGGCACCATATTGGCGGTGGGCACCAGGATCAGCTCGGCGCCGGCGAGGGCCAGGCGCCGAGTGTTTTCCGGAAACTCCAGGTCGTAGCAGATCAGGAACCCCAGCTTCCAGCCATTCAACTCAACTACCGGGAAATCATCCTCCCCGGCACTGAACATCGAGTGGTCCAGATCACCGAACAGGTGAGTCTTGCGGTAGTTGCACAGGCGCTGGCCGTGGGCGTCGATCAACTGCACGGCATTGTAGATCTGCCCGTCATCGGCCCGTTCCGGGTAGCCATACAGAATCGCCAGCCCGGCGCTTTTGGCCAGTGCGGCGATTGCCTGTGCCGACGCGCCGTCCTGGGCTTCAGCCAGTGCGCCAACGGCTTCGGCGCCGATGTTGTAGCCGCTGAGAAACATCTCCGGCAACACCAGCACATCGGCGCCCGAGGCCTCGTGCGCCACTTGATGCAGCCGCTTGAGATTGGCGGCCACATCCAGCGGTCGTGGTGGGCATTGGTACAGGGCGACACGCATGCTTGACTCCTTAATCAGCTAAAGCAATCGGCCCGATTTCATCGAACACATCGCCCGGGCCTGGGTTTTCCGGATGAGTGCGGCCGCCGAAGTGAGTCATGATGCCCCACACCGCGTTCAGTGAGGTCTGAACCGCGCCTTCCACCCAGGCCGGGGTCCAGGATACATCGTCGCCGGCGATAAAAATCCCACGTTGTTCGGCGGGCATGTCCTTCTGCATGAAGTGCGCATACATCCGCTGGTTGTAGCGATAGTGGCCGGGCAACGCGCCTTTGAAGGCCCCGAGGAAATGCGGGTCGGCTTCCCAGGACACGGTAATCGGGTCGCCGATGATGCGCGCCTTGATGTCGACTTTCGGGTAAATCTTCTTCAGGGCGTCGAGGGCCAGTTTTACGCGCTTATCGATGGGCTGCGGGAGCATTTTCAGCGCGTCGCTCATCCAGGAGTACGACAGGCAGATGACCCCCGGTTTATCGTCGCCATTATCGAACAGGTAAGTGCCGCGGGTCAGGCGGTCGGTCAGGGTCATGCTCATCAGGTCGCGGCCGGTTTCCGGGTCTTTGTCTTTCCAGAACGGGCGGTCGACCATGACAAAGGTTTTCGACGATTGCATGTAGCGGGTGCGGTCCAGGGCCATCCACATTTTTTGCGAGAACAGGCTTTCATCACACTCGATCTGGGTGGTCAACAGCCAGCTCTGGCAGGTGGTCAGCACCGCCGCGTATTCGCGGGTGTCGCCGTAGTTATCCGTGACGGCGAAACGGCCATCGGCGGCGTGGGCAATACGCTTCACCCCGGCCCGTGGCGCGCCCCGATGCAGCGAGCTGAGGCTGGTACCCGCCGGCCAGTGGGCGCAGCGCTCCGGTACATGACGCCAGATGCCCATGGGCACCTGCGCCACACCCCCGACCACCAAGTGTTGGTGATCGTCGCAGTTGGTCATGACCACACGGAAGATTTCCAGCATGGAGTTGGGAAAGTCCGAGTCCCAGCCGCCGGTGCCGAAGCCCACCTGGCCGAAGACTTCGCGATGCAGGAACGACAGCTTGGCGAAGGCCTTGGAGGTGGCGACGAAGTCGTAGAAAGTGCGGTCGTCCCACAGCGGCACCAGCTTATTCCACAGCTCCTTGAGACGCGGTACGTCGCGATCACGGATAGCTTGTTGGATATCACCGAACTGCGAGCCGGCTTCCAGGGCATCGGCCCAGGCGTCGGCAACTTCCTGGAACAGCACCGGCAGGTCGGAGAGTTTTTGCGCGTAGTGGGTCTGGCCTTCGAGGTCGATCACGGTGCTGCCGGAGGCCGGAGTCAGCGGGTTGGGGAAGGGTTTGGTTTCCAGGCCCAGTTTGTCCACATAGTGGTAGAACGCGGTGGAGGACACCGGGAAACGCATGCCGCCCAGTTCGGCGATGATGCCCTCGGCGCCTTCAAATGCTTGCGAGCGCAGGCGGCCGCCCATCTTCGAGGCTTCGTATACCACGGGTTTCAGGCCCAGCTTCATCAGCTCGTAAGCGGCCACCAGCCCGGCGATCCCGGCGCCGACAATGGCGACTTCAGCCCCATGCTGGGCGGCGGGAATACTGCCCAGCCCGGCGGGGTGTTCGATCCAGTCGTCAAAGGCAAACGGGAAGTCCGGGCCGAAGATGGTGATGGGCTTTTTGCCGTCTGCAGGGTGGCGATTGGGCTTTTGGAAAGTCTTTTGGTTGGCTTCGTTCATGGCACACCTGGCTGGCGACTCGGCGGGGCACGTCCCGTGGAGTATAGGAAAAGATGGCAGCCAGTTTAGGGAGCGCAGTGTTCGTTAATAAGACGCAAAGTGTCGTCGGATTGAATTGTTTTTAGTCAAAGTGACGAAGCAAGTGGTCAGATTGGCTGGCCGCGGTCCAATTTACTGCTGAGGATGATGGAGGTGGTGGTTTTCTCGACACCGTCGACGCTGCCGATCTGGTCCAGCAATTGATCCAGTTGTTCCGGCGAATCGGTGCGCAGCCACGCCACGTAATCGAACTCACCGCTGACTGCACACAACTGCTGGACCTGCGCCATGGCACTTAGCTTGCGTAACACATCCTTGCCCGAGCGCGCTTGCACGGTAATCCCCACATAAGCCTGCAAACCGCCGTCCACTACCCGCTGGCCCAGGCGCACGCCATAACCGGTAATCACTTGGGTCTTCTCCAGGCGTGCCAGGCGCGACGTCACAGTGGTGCGCGCGATACCCAGCTGCCGCGCAAGCATCGCCACGCTTTCACGAGCGTTGATCTGCAGGGCGGCGATCAGTTGACGGTCGATTTCATCGAGGACGGGCAAAGTGGGCACTCCAGTGCTGAGGGCAGTGGGCTACATGTTACAGACTTCCAGACACACAAAAGCCGCGCAATGCGCGGCTTTGGAGTTGGTGGGCCCACACGGACTTGAACCGTGGACCAAAGGATTATGAGTCCTCTGCTCTGACCAACTGAGCTATAGGCCCTTAACAGGTCGCGGATTATAACGACGGATTCTCCGCTGTGCCATCCGAAAACTCTGAAACACGCAGGTGAAGGTGGCTTGCGGCAAAAAGCTCGGGCGGCAGGGGCAGGCTGACGATGTAGCCTTGCATTTGCTCACAGCCCTCGGCGGCCAGGAAGGCTTGCTGCGCGGGGTTCTCCACGCCTTCGGCGATGATGGTGAATTGCATGCTGTGGCCCAGGGCAATGATCGCGCGCACGATGGCGGCATCGTGAGGGTCATCGGGCAGGCCGCGCACGAAGGACTGGTCGATCTTCAGGAAGTCCAGCGGCAGGCGCTTGAGGTAGCTGAGGGACGAGTAGCCGGTGCCGAAGTCATCAATGGCCAACTGTACGCCCAGGCGCTTGAGTTGATGCAGCACCTCCAGCGCTTCTTCGGCCTGGCTCATGATGAAGTTCTCGGTGATCTCCAATTGCAGGCGCCCCGGCTCCAGGCGGTAGTCGCGTAGCAGCTGTTCAATGCGCCCCAGCAGGTTGGGATGGCGCAACTGTGCGCCGGCAAGGTTGACCGAGAGTGGGCCGAAGTCTTCGAAGGCTTCTTTCCACAGATGCATCTGGCGGCAGGCTTGTTCCAGGACCCAATCGCCGATCTGCAGGATCATGCCGTTCTCTTCGGCCAGGGCGATGAAGTGTTCAGGCGGGACATCGCCAAAGATCGGGTGGTGCCAGCGAATCAGGGCTTCGGCGCCGATCACTTCTTGTGTCGAAAGGCTGAGTTTTGGTTGGTAGTACAGGCTCAGTTCGTCGCGCTCCATGGCGCGGCGCAATTCGTGTTCCAGCGCCACACGCTCGTTGGCTTGGGCAGTCAGGTCGCGGGTATAGCTTTCGACCCGGTTGCGCCCCTTGGCTTTGGAGCGGTACATCGCAGCGTCGGCGTTCTTGACCAAGGTGGCGACATCGGTGCCGTCCTGGGGGTACAGGCTGGTGCCGATACTGGCGGTAATAAAGAACTCGTGCTCACCGGCCTGGAACGGTGGGGTAAAGCAGGCCAGCAGCTTATTGGCCAGATGCTCGGCATCGCTGGCTTGTTGCAGGCCGGGCAGCAGGATGATGAATTCGTCACCGCCTAGTCGGGCGACGGTGTCGATATCGCGCAGTTGTTCCTTGAGGCGTACGGCGATGTCCTTGAGCAGCAGGTCGCCGATGGGGTGACCGAGGCTGTCATTGATGTGCTTGAAACGGTCCAGGTCGAGGAAAAGTACCGCGCCCTGGTTGCCGATTTCCTGTTGGGTATTGAGCGCCGCCTGCAGGCGGTTTTCAAACAATGTGCGGTTGGGCAGGCCGGTCAGCGGGTCGTGGTGCGCCTGGTAGTCGAGGCGGGCCTGGGCGTGCTTGAGGCTGGAAATGTCAGCAAACACCGCGACGAAATGCGTGATCAGTTGCTCGCGGTTGCGCACGGCACTGATGGTCAGCCAACTGGGGTACAGCTCGCCATTCTTACGGCGGTTGGAAATCTCGCCCTGCCAATGCCCATACGCGGTCAACTGATGCCACATCGCCGCGTAGAACGCGCTGTCGTGCAGGCCGGAGGCGAGCAGGCGCGGAGTCTGGCCCAGGGCTTCGGCTTCGCTGTAGCCGGTAATTTCGCTGAAAGCACGGTTCACGGCGCTGATGTTCTGTCGGGTGTCGGTGATCAATACCCCTTCGGCGGTGCTTTCGAACACGGTGGCAGCCTGTTGCAGTTTTTCCTGCATCAACTGGCGCTCAGTGATGTCGCGGGCGATAGTCAGCATGCAGTCTTCACCGCCGATGGGCAGGGGCCGGCTGGATAATTCACATAGGCGAATCAAACCGTCGGCGCGGCGGATGTGGCAGATAAAGTCGCGCACAAACCCGTCACGCTGCATGAGCTCCAGCATGTGCTTGCGTTCGTTGAGGTCGACCCAGATGCCCAGGTCCAGGGAGGACTGGTCAAGCGTCGCGCTGGTGAAGCCGGTCAACCGGCTGAAGCCCTCGTTCACTTCAATCAACACACCATCGCGCTGGCGGCTCAACAGCAAGCCATCTGGAGAGGCATGGAATGCCTTGGCGAATTTCTCTTCAGAGGTTTGCAGCTGTTGTTGAGTTTCTTTGAGTTGGCTGATGTCACGCACCACCACCACCAGGGCTGCGGTGGTGTCGAGTTGGAAGGGTTCAGCCGAGATCAGCCCGGTAAACGCCTGGCCATTGCTGCGCAGGAAGGTCATCTCCAAGTTGCGGATGCTGGTGTTCTGCGCCCTTTGCAACAGGTCGGGACCGACGCCTTGGACGCCCCAGATATTCAGTTCGGTGGCGGTTTTGCCCACGACCTCTTCGGCCGTCAGGCCAATTTGGTCCTCGAACGCCTTGTTGACCTCCAGCAGGCAGCCATCGGACATCCGTGCGATCACCAGGATGTCCGGGCATTGCTGGAACACAGAGGCAAACTTCTGCTCAGACAGCTGCAGCGCTTCTTCGGTGCGCTTGGCTTCGCTGATGTCGATCATCAGGCCGCGCAGTACCGGCTCATGGCCGTGTTCGATCAGGCTGACAATGTCACGCACCCACAGGCAGCGGCCGTCGGCGGTGATCACGCGATAATCCACGCTATGGTCGCGGTTGGCACGGGTTTCGCGGTAGCAATAGGCTTCGGCGCGTGTCAGGTCGGCGGGGTGGATGATGTTGCGCCAGAAGCCGGGGATCAGCCAGTGGGCGCGGGGGTAACCCAGCAGGTCTTCGGCATGGGGCGATACGTAGCTGTAGGTGAAGTCGGTGATGCTGGCTTCCCAGGCAATGGCGGACAGGCTCTCCACCAGGCCACGATAGTGGTATTCGCTGCTGCGTAGTTCCTGTTCAAGGGCGACTCGCCGGGAAATTTCCGAACTGAGCCGACGATTGATCCGAATCACGATGGCCAGGACTGTGCTCAGCAGCAGCACGGCGGGTAGGCCGTACGTCAGCAAGTCGACCCAGAAAGTCCGGTGATCGGCGACGCTGCCTACCCAATGTTGCTGGATCGCGTCGGTTTCATCGGGGCTCAAGTCGGCGAGCACCTTGTCGAGTATGCCCACCAGTATTTTTTCATCCCGTGGTACGCCCATCGCCAGTTGATAGCGGTAGGGCGTTTCGCCGCTGACGTACAAGCCATCAAGCTTGAGCTGGCGCAGGCTCCAGACGCTGGAAGCCAGATCGCCGACCACGGCATCCACTTCGTCGGTGGCCAGGGCCTGCAGTGTCGAGCTGACGTTGGGCATCGCCACCAGGTTGAGGTCGGGGTGGTGGGTACGCAGCAGTTCGTGGGGCGCATAGTTTTCCACCACGGCAATCTTCAGCCCGTACAGACCCTTGAGGTCGCGTGGTTTGGCACCCCCTACATGGGCGAGGATGACGATGGGGAAATCCAGATAGGGGCGCGTAAAGGCCATGTAGCTTTGCCGCTCCGGGGTGGACATGATGCCGGGCAGCAGGTCGAGCTGGTTGTGTTTGGCCTGTTCAAGCACGGCGGTCCAGTTCGCCGGCTCAATCAGATTGATCCGCACGCCCAGGCGGTCCTGGATCAGGCGCACATAGTCGGCAGCCAGTCCCTGGTAGCGACCGTTTTCGTCGCGATATTCGAAGGGGGGCCAAGAGGCATCCACCCCAAGGCGCAGCTCCTGATGGTCCGCCAGCCAGCTACGCTCATCATCAGAAAGAGTCAACGCGCCAGCCGTTGCGGTCCAGGTCAGCAGCGACAGCAGTAACACAGTCGGCAGTCTGGGCATAACGGTCTCGTTATGGCACGGGGAATGTTTCGAGTGTAGACGGGCATTGCGGGGGAGGGAGGAGACAGAGCGTTTTATCTGTAGAAAGCAAAACCCCCGGCCTGGGCCGGGGGTTCTGGTATCACTCGTCGAGGAAGGAGCGCAGATGCTCGCTTCGCGTCGGGTGGCGCAGCTTGCGCAGCGCCTTGGCTTCGATCTGACGAATCCGCTCACGGGTCACGTCAAATTGCTTACCGACTTCCTCAAGGGTGTGGTCGGTATTCATGTCGATGCCGAAACGCATGCGCAGTACCTTGGCTTCACGGGCAGTAAGGCCGGACAGTACGTCGCGAGTCGCTTCTTTGAGGCTCTCAACGGTGGCGACATCGATTGGCGACTGCATGGTCGAGTCTTCGATGAAGTCACCCAGATGGGAGTCTTCGTCATCACCAATTGGCGTTTCCATGGAGATCGGCTCTTTAGCGATCTTCAATACCTTGCGGATTTTATCCTCAGGCATTTCCATGCGTTCGCCCAGCTCTTCCGGGGTCGGTTCGCGACCCATTTCCTGCAACATCTGCCGGGAAATGCGGTTGAGCTTGTTGATGGTCTCGATCATGTGCACCGGAATACGGATGGTGCGGGCCTGGTCGGCGATCGAGCGAGTGATCGCCTGACGGATCCACCAGGTGGCATAAGTCGAGAACTTGTAGCCGCGACGGTATTCGAACTTGTCCACAGCCTTCATCAGGCCGATGTTGCCTTCCTGGATCAGGTCGAGGAATTGCAGGCCGCGGTTGGTGTACTTCTTGGCGATCGAGATCACCAGACGCAAGTTCGCTTCAACCATCTCTTTCTTCGCGCGGCGGGCCTTGGCCTCACCGATCGACATGCGACGGTTGATGTCCTTGATTTCAGCAATGGTCAGGCCGGTTTCGGTCTCAAGCGCGGTCAGCTTCTGCTGGCAGCGAATGATGTCCGGTTGCACGCGACCAATGGCTTCAGCGTATTTCGCCTTGCCCTTGGCCAGCGAGTCGGACCAGCTTTCGTCAACTTCGTTGCCTGGGAACTGGCGCAGGAAGTCGGCGCGCGGCATGCGTGCATCACGTACACACAGTTGCATGATTGCGCGTTCTTGAGCACGCAGACGCTCAAGTGCACTGCGAACACGTTCAACCAGGCCTTCGAATTGCTTCGGTACCAGCTTGATCGGCATGAACAGCTCAGCCAACGCCAGCAGCTCGGCAATTGCCTGCTTGTTGGTGCGACCGTGCTTCTTCAGGGCCTTGCGGGTGATTTCCATTTGATCGGAAACCGCACCGAAACGCTGGGCAGCGATGATCGGGTCTGGACCGCTTTCGGCTTCTTCTTCGTCGTCGCTGGATTCAGCTTCGTCGTCGTCGGAGTCGTCGTCCGCTTTTGCAACCTTGGCATCGACAGGCGGCGGTACTTCGGCAGCCGGCGGCGCAATGCCGTCGTCCGGGTCGATATAACCGCTCAGGACGTCCGACAGGCGGCCACCTTCGCTGGTAACGCGGTTGTACTCGGAGAGAATGTGGTCAACCGTGCCAGGGAAGTGCGCGATTGCGCCCATCACTTCACGGATACCCTCTTCGATACGCTTGGCGATTTCGATTTCGCCTTCGCGTGTCAGCAGCTCGACGGTACCCATTTCACGCATATACATGCGCACAGGGTCGGTGGTACGACCGATATCGGTCTCCACAGCAGCCAGCGCGGCAGCCGCTTCTTCAGCGGCAGCCTCGTCGGTATCGGCGTCGGCCAACATAAGGGCGTCCGCATCCGGAGCACTCTCGTGTACGGGGATCCCCATGTCGTTAATCATGCGGATGATGTCTTCCACCTGCTCAGGATCTGAAATATCCTCGGGCAGGTGGTCGTTGACCTCGGCGTAAGTCAGATACTTCTGCTCACGACCCAGTTTGATCAACTCAATAATACGAGACTGCTGTTGCGCTTTTCCGGACATAACACCCTATCCACTGAAGGTCTTGGCGGGCAAAAAACAAGCCGAGGATTATACCCGAGCTATGACCTCACACGCCAGCTGAGGTCGGGTTTGATGCGCAAACGTTCTGTTTTAAGAGGTCGCGCATCTGTTTTGCTATCTGAATTTGCTCTTCAGCCGACAATCCCGGCTGCCTTGCTCTTTTGATGAGGTCATCGAGGGTCTGCGTGTGCTGACCCGCAGATAACCTAGTAATGGTGTCTAAAAATTGTTGTTCAAGGTTATCGCCGTCAATTAGCCACTCCTTTTCCGCGAGTGCTCTCAAGAGGCGCCCCTGTTCGGTGCCATGCCAACGAGCCATCAATTGAATTGAGTTTAGCTTGGGATTTTTCTGCACCGCCTCGATCAAGGCGATCAGTACCTGAGCATAGCTGTTGCTTTCATTGGCAAAGTGGTCGGCGCTTTCAACCTTTCCCGCCAGTTGCGGGTGATGAATAAGCGTGCGCAATGCGATAAGCATGGGCGCTTCAACCGCTACCGGAGTACGTGGCGCATAGGCTTCATCGCGGTCGCCGCGCTTGCCGTTCTTGCTCCAGGGTTTCTTGTTGTCCCATTTCTTGCCGCCGGCGCCGGGTTTCTTCGCTGTCCACTCCTGCTGGGGCGTGTAGGCCTCCTGCGGTTGGTGGAAGTCGGAATAATCCGGCATGGCGTCGTAATCCATGCCTGGGTCATAGGCCGGCGGTGCGTCCGGTGGCGCGCTGTGCACCAGCTGGCTGACGGCATCCCCGCTCAATCCGGTGATTTCCAGCAGGCGCATGCGCATCAGTGATTTCAGGTTGGCGCCTGGGACTTTGTCGATCAGCGGTGCCGCGAGGGTGGCCATGTGCGCCTTGCCTTCGAGGGAGCGCGGGTCGGCTTCTTCGGTCAGTTGCTGGAAGAAATAATCCGCCAGTGGCTGGGCGTGCTGATTGATGCGTGCGCGAAACGCGTCGGTACCTTCGGAACGAACCAGTGTGTCCGGGTCTTCGCCTTCGGGCAGGAACAGAAAGCGCGCCCTACGCCCATCCTGCAAGCTCGACAGCGTGGCTTCGAGTGCGCGCCAGGCGGCATTGCGCCCGGCTTGGTCGCCGTCGAAGCAGAACAGCACGCTGGGCACGACGCGAAACAGGCGTTTCATATGTTCTTCGCTGGTGGCGGTGCCCAGCGTCGCCACGGCATTGCGCAGGCCTTGCTGGGCCAGGGCGATGACGTCCATGTAGCCTTCAACCACGATGATTTCATCAAGGTTGCGGTTGTGCTTGCGCGCCTCGAACAGGCCGTACAGCTCCTGGCCTTTGTGGAATACCGGCGTTTCCGGCGAGTTCAGGTACTTGGGTTTGTCGTCCCCCAGTACCCGGCCACCAAAGGCGATGATCCGGCCGCGGCTGTCGCGGATCGGAAACATCACGCGGTCGCGGAAACGGTCGTAACGTTTGCCGGTCTCGGCGTTTTCCACCAGCAGGCCAGCATCAATCATGGCCTTTTGCTGCAGCGTATCGCTGCTCAGGTGCTTGTACAGATTGTCCCAGCCGGGAGGGGCAAAGCCCAGGCCGAAATCGCGGGCGATCTCGCCGGTAAGGCCGCGCCCCTTGAGGTAATCGACGGCGGCCTTGCGCTGCGGGTGGCTTTTAAGTGCCTGGCGATAGAAGTCGGCAGCGGCGGTCAGCAGCGGGTAGAGCGGTGAGTCGGTGGGCTGCCGTGGTTTGTGCGCGCGACCACTTTCTTCACGGGGGATTTCCATGCCGGCGGCTTTCGCCAGTTCCTCGACGGCCTGGGGGAAGTCCAGGTTGTCGTGGTCCATGATGAAGCCGAGGGCGTTGCCGCCTGCGCCGCAGCCGAAACAGTAGTAGAACTGTTTGTCGGGGCTGACGCTGAACGACGGAGTCTTTTCTTTGTGGAACGGGCAGCAGGCGGTGTAGTTTTTACCCGCCTTCTTCATTTGCAGGCGCGAGCTGACAACATCGACGATGTCGGTGCGGTTCAGAAGGTCGTCAATAAAGCTCTGGGGAATTAGCCCGGCCATGGCGTTCTCGTCATCACTGCGTGTAAATGAGGGCCCATCAAGCGCTCAAGCACAGGGATTCACGGCTTGATCAACAATTGTCTGCTTGGGCTGTCAGGGAGTGTATCTGCCGAGCATTCACTGACGTTAATTTCTATCAGTCTTCGGCTTGGAAATGTTGCCCGGGTTTCCGGTCTTGGCCAATGATCGGCCTCGGAAAAGGGGCGCAGCCGATACGATTGATCGTCTGTTGAAAAATAAGTGTGCTCGTCAGTAGCCTTGTTAGGCTCGTCAGAAGAGACGTGCACCGCTGGCAAAAGAGCCAGTCCTGACGTGTGAAGCTATGTATCGGTCGCGTGTGCGGCGTCAACAGTGAAGCATCAAGCGATATCCGCAAATGCCAGCAGCCCGGCTGAAGGCCGGGCTTTGGCAGAAGCTTGCTACGATCGTCTGTGTATTAGTACAGACGAACGGCGCGGCGCTGTTCGCGCTGAACTTTCTTGGCGTGACGCTTAACAGCGGCTGCTGCTTTGCGCTTACGCTCAGAAGTTGGCTTCTCGTAAAATTCGCGGCTACGAACTTCAGCCAGTACACCGGCTTTTTCGCAGGAGCGCTTGAAACGACGCAGAGCTACGTCGAAGGGTTCGTTCTCTTTAACTTTGACGGCTGGCATCCAGAGCTACCTTCTTTCATTACCGGGATCAACGTTCTCGTCGCAAAACATTCGCGGCTGAGGTCGTCGGTTTTTAAGGGTTGCGGATGTTAACCCCTCATTGCCCGGAATGCAAAGCCTCTGATCGAAAACCGCTAGTCGGGAGGGGGAGTGGCGACTATTATGCGCGCCTTCGAATTCAGCCTCTACAAGGCGCAAACCCATGCTAGTACTGGGACTTGAAACCTCCTGCGACGAAACCGGCGTCGCACTTTACGACAGTGAACGCGGGCTTTTGGCCGATGCACTGTTCAGTCAGATCGACCTGCATCGTGCCTATGGCGGCGTGGTGCCGGAGCTGGCCAGCCGCGATCATGTCAAACGCATGCTGCCGTTGATTCGCCAGGTGTTGGATGAGGCCGGCTGTGTGCCGACCGAGATCGACGCAATTGCTTACACCGCAGGCCCCGGACTGGTTGGAGCCTTGCTGGTTGGGGCGTCTTGCGCTCAGGCGCTGGCCTTTGCCTGGGGCATTCCAGCCCTCGGTGTGCACCACATGGAGGGCCATTTATTAGCCCCCATGCTGGAAAAAACACCGCCAGAGTTTCCGTTCGTCGCTTTGTTGGTTTCCGGCGGCCATACGCAGCTGGTTCAGGTCGATGGCATCGGCCAATACACGCTTTTGGGCGAATCGCTGGATGATGCTGCTGGTGAGGCTTTCGACAAGACCGCGAAGATGATGGGCCTCAACTATCCCGGTGGCCCTGAAATTGCGCGTCTGGCCGAAAAGGGCGTACCGGGGCGTCATACGTTCCCGCGCCCGATGTGCGATCGCCCTGGCTTGATGTTCAGCTTCAGCGGCTTGAAAACCTCTGCGCTCAATACCTGGCAGCAAAGCGTCAGCGCCGGGGACGACAGTGAACAAGCCCGTTGCGACATTGCGCTGGCGTTCCAGCAGGCCGTGGTGGAGACTTTGACCATCAAGTGCAAGCGCGCCCTGAAACAGGCAGGGATGAAGCGCCTGGTGATTGCAGGCGGCGTCAGCGCCAACAAGGCATTGCGTATCTCGCTGGAAAAAATGCTCGGCGACATGCAGGGCGACGTGTTCTATGCGCGGCCAGAGTTCTGCACCGACAACGGCGCGATGATCGCCTATGCCGGTTGCCAGCGTCTGCAGGCCGGGCAGCATGAAAGCCTGGCCATCAGCGTGCAGGCGCGTTGGCCGATGGAGCAGCTTTCACCGTTGTAAGGGGGCGGTGCGAGCCGGGTTCATCGACGGCATTTAAAAATGCCGTTCGCGCCCGGCAAACAGGTCGCGTAAATTGCCGCGGTGACGCCAGACAATCAGCAGCGTCAACACGCTCATCGGCAACAGCGCCGCAGGCTCCTGCCATGCGAGCAGGGGCAGGGTGAGCGGTGTGGCGATCAGCGCGGCCAGCGAGCTGGTGCGGGTCAGGTAGAAGGTCAGTAGCCAGGCCAGTACGGCCAGCAACGCAGCCGGCGGGTAGATCCCCAGCAGCATGCCGGCCGCCGTGGCAACACCTTTACCGCCGCGAAAACGAAAGTACAGTGGAAACAGATGGCCCAGCACGGCACACACGCCTACCCAGGCTTGCTGTTGCAGGGAAAGACCGACAAGGCTGGCGATCAGCACGGGCAACAGGCCCTTGCAGAGATCGCCGAGCAACGTCAGCACGGCGAGTTTCTTGCCGGCCAGGCGCAACATATTGGTGGCACCGGCATTGCCTGAGCCACTCATTCGCGGGTCGGGATTTCCCGTCAGGCGGCTGAGCAAAATGGCAAAGGACAGCGAGCCGAGCAGGTAGGCGAGAATCGCCAGTGACCAAAACATGCTAACTATTCCGGGCGAGGACGCCCTGATTCTAACGGGGCATCGCGCCCTTGTCGTGCTGCGGAGAAGAGTGCTTGGACAGAGTGTTTATCGAAGGCCTGGAAGTCGACACCGTGATCGGGGCCTACGACTGGGAGCGCGGCATCAAGCAATGCCTGCGCCTGGACCTGAGCTTCGCCTGGGATAACCGCCCGGCTGCGGCCGGCGACGACCTGACCCTGGCGCTGGATTACGCCAGCGTATCCGCACGTATCCAGGCGTTTGCCGAGCAGGCTCAATTCCAGCTGGTGGAAACCTTTGCCGAGCGCTTGGCCGAAGTGCTGATGAGCGAGTTCCAGATTCCCTGGCTGCACCTCAAACTGACCAAGCCGGGTGCCGTGCCGGCCGCCAAGGGCGTGGGTGTGGAGATCGAGCGCGGATGTCGCTAACTCAGGTTTACCTTGGTCTTGGCAGCAATATCGAGCGCGAAACCCACTTATGCGCCGGCCTGGACGCGCTGGCGGGTTTGCTGGTCGATATGCGTTGTTCGGCGGTGTTCGAAAGCCAGCCGGTGGGTATCAAGAGCGGGCCGTTCTTCAATCTGGTGGTGTCGGGCTACACCGATCTGCCATTGATGGAGCTGGACCGTCGTTTGAAATTCATCGAGGCCGACAATGGCCGCTATGCGCCTGATCGCAAGGGCTTGCCGTTGGATATTGACGTGCTGCTGTATGGCGAGTTGGTGGGCAATTTCGATGGTTTGATCCTGCCGCGGGCAGAAATACTGAAGAACGCCTTTGTATTGTGGCCGTTGTCGTTGATGGCCCCCGATCGTGTGCATCCGGAGGCGGGCAAGCCGTTGGCTGAGCTGTGGCGTGATGCGCGGATCGACCAGGTACTGGCGCCTGTCGGGTTTGAATGGCAGGGCCAGCAACTCACTTCGAACGCTCTTCTGTAAGCGCCGAGCTTGCTCGCGCAAGAGGCGAGTTAATCCAGGCAGTCCGTGTGACGATCCTCACGGGCAAGCTCGCTTCTACACTGAATATTGCTCTTTGTAGTGCTTCAACGCCTTGAGCCGCTCGCGCTTGAGGGCTTCGCCCAGCTCCGGGCCCTTGAAACCTTTCTCCAGCAGGGGCGCTACCGCCACTTCGCGCGCTGCCGTTGCCGCGCCGCGTAAGTAGTCGGCCTGTGGATAACTACGCTGCTCGAAACCCTTGCGGCCCCGCGCATCCATTTCACATGCCACCACAAACTCCTCAAAGCGCTGGGGTCGACGGTACACATCGAAACTTTGCAGCAACTCCAATAACGTCGAGGCTTTCAGCTCAAGTGCACGATGTCCGTGAGTGTGGTACTGGCCAACCAGCAGCGCCAAATCCTGGCAATCCTTCGGCACTTTGAAACGCTCGTTGACCGCCTTGATCAACTTCAGGCCCTTGTGCTCGTGAGCGATATGCTGTGGCAACTTATCCACAGGCGTCAGGCCCTTGCCCAAGTCATGCAGCAGGCAGGCCCAGCGCACCGTCAGGGGGTGTTGATGCCGGGCGGCCTGTGCCAGCACGCTCAAGGTGTGTACGCCGGTGTCAATTTCGGGGTGATGGGCTTCAGGCTGTGGTACGCCGAACAACGCGTTCACTTCCGGTATCAGGATTTTCAGCGCATCACAGTCGCGCAGTACCTGGATAAACACCTCTGGCTGATCCTCCATCAGCGCCCTGGATATTTCCTTCCAGCTACGCTCCGGGGTCAGCGCTTGCAGTTCGCCGGACTCGCTGAGCTGACGCATCAGTGCCAGTGTGTGCGGTGCCACGGTAAAACCCAAATGAGCGTAACGCGCGGCAAAGCGTGCAACACGCAGCACACGGAGGGGATCTTCAGCAAAAGCTGGGGAAACATGACGCAGGATGCGCGCAGCGAGATCGCTTTGGCCGCCGTAGGGGTCGATCAGGTTGCCTTCATCGTCCTCTGCCATGGCATTGATGGTCAGGTCGCGCCGAATCAGGTCTTCTTCCAGCGTGACCTCGGGGCTGGCGTGAAACACAAAGCCGCCGTAGCCCCGGCCGCTTTTGCGCTCGGTGCGGGCGAGGGCATATTCGTCACCGTTTTTCGGGTCCAGGAACACCGGAAAGTCAGCGCCCACAGGCTTATAACCCTTGGCGAGCATTTCTTCGGCGGTTGCGCCCACCACAACGCGGTCGATGTCGGTGACCGATATGCCCAGCAAGCGGTCACGTACCGCACCGCCGACTTTGTAGATTTTCATGAAAAAGCCTCCATTAGCCGCACAGGATACCGCCTGTGCCGGACCAATGGAGGCTTTGCCGTTTCAGAGGTGAACGACGGCCAGGTCCAGGCGGCCGTAGTCGTTGTCGTTGTGATCGGTGCGCGGTGGCACATGGTGAGTCTTCATCACTTGATCGCCCTGCAGGGTTTCCAGGTGAATGTCGAAGCCCCACAGCCGATGCAGATGCTTGAGCACTTCTTCGGTGGACTCGCCCAAGGGTTTGCGATCGTGCTGCTGGTGACGCAGCGTCAGCGAGCGGTCACCGCGCACGTCGATGCTGTAGATCTGCACGTTAGGTTCGCGATTGCCCAGGTTGTACTGCGCCGCCAGGGTTTCGCGGATGGTGCGGTAACCCGGTTCATCATGGATGGCCGGGACTACCAGGTCATCCTTGAGGTCGTCATCGAGAATGCTGAACAATTTGAGGTCACGAATCACCTTGGGTGACAGGTACTGCAGGATGAAGCTCTCATCCTTGAAGCTGCTCATGGCGAACTTGATGGTCGACAGCCAGTCGCTGCCGGCGATTTCCGGGAACCAGCGGCGGTCCTCCTCGGTGGGGTGCTCGCACATGCGGCGGATGTCGCGGTACATGGCAAAACCCAGCGCATAGGGGTTGATGCCGTTGTAATACGGGCTGTCGAAGCCGGGCTGGAACACCACGCTGGTGTGCGAGGTGAGGAACTCCATCATGAAGCCGTCAGTGACCAGCCCCTCGTCGTACAGGTCGTTCATCAAGGTGTAGTGCCAGAACGTTGCCCAGCCCTCGTTCATCACCTGGGTCTGGCGCTGTGGATAAAAATACTGGGCGATCTTGCGCACGATGCGCACGATTTCTCGCTGCCACGGCTCCAGTAGCGGTGCATGTTTTTCCAGGAAATACAGGATGTTTTCCTGAGGTTCGGCGGGGAAGCGCGCATTGTCTTTGTCGCTGTTTTTACCGGCACGTTTGGGAATGGTGCGCCACAGGTCGTTGATTTGCTTCTGCAGGTGCTCCTCGCGCTCCTTCTGGCGCAGGCGTTCTTCTTCGGCGGAGATCGGATACGGGCGTTTGTAGCGATCAACGCCGTAGTTCATCAGGGCATGGCAGGAGTCGAGCAAATCCTCTACCGCATCGATGCCATGGCGTTCCTCGCACTGCATGATGTACTGCTTGGCGAACACCAGGTAATCGATGATCGAGCTGGCATCGGTCCAGGTGCGGAACAGGTAGTTGCCCTTGAAGAAGCTGTTGTGCCCGTAGCAGGCGTGAGCCACCACCAGCGCCTGCATGCAGATGGTGTTTTCCTCCATCAGGTAGGCGATGCACGGGTCGGAGTTGATGACGATCTCGTAGGCCAGCCCCATCTGGCCACGGGTGTAGGATTTCTCGGTGCTAAGGAAGTGCTTGCCGTAGGACCAATGGTGATAGCCCAAGGGCATGCCCACCGAGGCATAGGCATCCATCATCTGTTCGGCGGTGATCACTTCGATCTGGTTGGGGTAGGTGTCCAGGGCATAGCCCGCCGCGATACGGCTGATTTCCCGGTCATAGGCCTGGATCAGTTCAAAGGTCCACTCGGAGCCCGTGGATATGGGTTGGCGTTTTTGCTCTTTTTTGGCGGTCATGTCACTAACCTGCGCTGGAAGAGTTCACGGAAGACCGGGTAGATATCGCCGGCCGAGACCAGTTGCTGCTGGGCGAAAGTGTCGGCAAAGGCTTCGCCGATGCGTTCGTATTCGAACCACAGGGCCTGATGCTCACGGGGAGTGATTTCAACATAAGTGTAGTACTGCACGAACGGCATGATCTGGTTGATCAGGATATCGCGGCAGATTGGCGAGTCGTCATTCCAGTTGTCACCGTCGGAGGCTTGGGCGGCGTAGATGTTCCACTCATTGGCTGGATAGCGCTCGGCCATGATCTCCTGCATCAGTTTCAAGGCGCTGGACACGATGGTGCCGCCGGTTTCCCGTGAATAGAAAAACTCTTCTTCGTCCACTTCCCGCGCGCTGGTGTGATGGCGAATGAACACTACGTCGATCTTGTCGTAGTTCCGCTTGAGAAACAGGTACAACAGGATGAAGAAACGTTTGGCGATGTCCTTGGTGGCCTGGGTCATGGAGCCGGACACATCCATCAGGCAGAACATCACGGCCTTGGAACTGGGGTTGGGCTGCTTCACCAGCAGGTTGTATTTGAGGTCGAAGGTATCGAGAAACGGCACACGGTGAATACGCGCGCTGAGTTTCTCGATTTCCGCCTCGATTTCCTGAATATCGCCGAAGTTGTCTGGCTCTTCACGTTTAAGACGGGCCAGTTCTTCCTTGGCTTCCTTCAGTTTTGCGCGACTGCTGCCCGACAGGGCAATACGTCGGGCATGCGCCGAGCGCAGGGTGCGAATGATATTGATGCGGGACGGGTTACCTTCGTTACTGACGCCGGCGCGCACGGTCTTGAAGGTGTCGGTGCCGGTCAGGTTGCGTTTGACCAGGTTAGGCAGTTCCAGGTCTTCGAACATGAATTCGAGGAATTCTTCCTGGGTGATCTGGAACACGAACTCATCCATGCCTTCGCCGGAGTTACCGGCTTTGCCCGGCCCCTTGCCGCCGCCTCCGCCCTGGGGGCGCTGGATATGTTCGCCGGTGGTGAATTCCTTGTTGCCGGGGTGAACCACGGTCTGCTTGCCGCCACGCCCATGGTGCAGCACCGGTTCGTCGATGTCCCGTCCGGGAATGCTGATTTGTTCACCATGCTCCATGTCGGTGATGGAGCGACGGCTGACGGCCTCTTCAACGGCCTTTTTGATGTGGTCACGGTAACGCCGCAGGAAACGTTGGCGGTTTACCGTGCTTTTGTTCTTGCCATTGAGGCGTCGGTCGATCACATAGCTCATGGGGAGCCCTCCGGGCAGCTTCACGTTACAAGCTTCAAGCCGCGAGCTGGAAGCTTAGAGACAAGCGGTCAGCTGCCAGGCCAAAGGCCTGGCAGTGTGCGCCCGTCGCTGCCTTACTGCGATTTGCGAACCCGCAGGTACCACTCGGAGAGCAGTCGCACCTGTTTGTCGGTGTAGCCACGCTCGACCATTCGTGTGACGAAATCGTTGTGTTTTTGCTGATCCTCCTTGCTGGCCTTGGCATTGAAGCTGATGACCGGCAGCAGATCCTCGGTGTTGGAGAACATTTTTTTCTCGATGACCACCCGCAGCTTCTCGTAGCTGAGCCAGGTCGGGTTCTTGCCATTGTTGTTGGCGCGGGCGCGCAGCACGAAGTTGACGATTTCGTTGCGGAAATCCTTCGGATTGCTGATGCCGGCCGGTTTTTCGATCTTCTCCAGTTCTTCGTTGAGAGCCACGCGGTTGAGGATCTCGCCGGTTTCCGGGTCGCGGTATTCCTGGTCCTGGATCCAGAAGTCGGCGTACAGCACGTAGCGGTCGAAGATGTTCTGGCCGTATTCGCTGTAGGACTCCAGATAGGCGGTCTGGATTTCCTTGCCGATGAACTCGATGTAGCGCGGCGCCAGGTATTCCTTGAGGAAGCGCAGGTAGCGTTCGCGGGTTTCCGCCTGGAACTGTTCCTGTTCGATCTGCTGTTCGAGAACGTAGAGCAGGTGCACCGGGTTGGCGGCGATCTCGTGAGGGTCGAAGTTGAAGACCTTGGAGAGGATCTTGAACGCAAAGCGTGTCGACAGGCCGTTCATGCCTTCGTCCACGCCTGCGGTATCGCGGTACTCCTGGATCGACTTGGCCTTGGGGTCGGTGTCCTTGAGGTTTTCGCCGTCGTATACGCGCATCTTCGAATAGATATTCGAGTTTTCCGGCTCCTTGAGACGTGACAGTACGGTGAACTGCGCCAGCATCTTCAAGGTGTCGGGCGCGCAGTGGGCCTTGGCCAGCGAACTGTTGAACAGCAGCTTGTCGTAAATCTTGATTTCATCGCTGACCCGCAGGCAGTAAGGCACCTTGACGATATAGATACGGTCGATGAAGGCTTCGTTGTTCTTGTTGTTGCGGAAGGTGTGCCATTCCGATTCGTTGGAGTGGGCCAGCAGGATGCCGTTGAACGGAATCGCGCCCAGGCCTTCGGTGCTGTTGTAGTTGCCTTCCTGGGTGGCGGTCAGCAGTGGGTGCAGCACCTTGATCGGTGCCTTGAACATCTCCACGAACTCCATCAAACCCTGGTTCGCCCGGCACAGGGCGCCCGAGTAGCTGTAGGCGTCGGCGTCGTTCTGCGGGAATTCTTCGAGCTTGCGGATATCGACTTTACCCACCAGCGCGGAAATGTCCTGGTTGTTCTCATCCCCTGGCTCGGTTTTCGCTACGCCGATCTGGTTGAGGATCGACGGGTAGAGTTTCACCACGCGGAACTGGCTGATGTCCCCGCCAAACTCGGACAGGCGCTTGGTGGCCCAAGGCGACATGATGGTGTTGAGATAGCGACGTGGAATGCCAAAGTCCTCTTCGAGGATCGCGCCATCTTCCGTGGCGTTGAACAGGCCCAAAGGCGACTCGAAGACCGGCGAGCCCTTGATGGCGTAGAAGGGCACCTTCTCGATCAGTTGTTTGAGTTTTTCCGCCAGGGACGACTTGCCGCCGCCGACCGGACCCAGCAGATAGAGGATCTGTTTCTTCTCTTCCAGGCCTTGGGCGGCATGGCGGAAGTAGGAGACGATCTGGTCGATGCATTCTTCCATGCCGTGGAAGTCTTCAAAGGCCGGGTAGCGCCGGATCACCTTGTTGGAGAATATTCGCGACAGGCGCGAATTGTTCGAGGTGTCTATCAGTTCCGGCTCGCCGATCGCCAATAGCAGGCGCTCGGCGGCAGATGCATAGGTGCTGCGGTCCTGTTTGCACAGCTCAAGATACTCTTGCAGCGTGAGTTCTTCCTGCTGTGTGGATGCGAAGCGTTGTTGGAAGTGGCTGAAAATACTCATGACGTCGTCACCTCGCTCGATACGTGGAGCCGACGCCGGATCAATCAGTCGATGCTGGCAGACATTGGCGGACGCCAATGACCGTTTCCCCCCAGAACACCCTGAAACGCTACCGATGACCCGCACGCCGGTGTACCGGCTCTCCCCTGATTTGGATGGCCTGCGCTTAAGGATAGTTCGGAATCCGGGAGGTCAAGGTGAGATGCGCAATTAGTTTGGCTGCGCCGTTCGTCAGAAACGGCGCGAGCCCAAGCGTCACGCGGGGTAGCGGGGTGTGAAAAAAATTATTGCGAATCGCCTGAGGAAATTTCCGCAGGATAGGTCGTACGCCATAGCTCGAAGCCACCGTCCAGGCTATAGACGTCGGAGAAGCCCTGGCTGATCAGGTAGGCGGCGGCACTCTGGCTGGAATTGCCGTGGTAGCAGGCCACGATCACCGGCGCGTCGAGGTCGGCCGCACGGATGAAATCGGCGATGTTGTGGTTGTCCAGGTGCTGGGCGCCCTTGATATGACCCGCGGCGTACGCCTGGGGATCACGGATATCCACGACCACTGCGGCCTGCTCGCGCAACGCCTGGGCTTGTTCGGGGGGGATACGTTTGAATTCGCTCATGGCGGGCTCCTATGGCTTGGCGGCGGTCGGCTGTGTGACGGGCACGGGGGGTGGGCACTGGCAGCTCAGGCGCTCGCCGGTGTCGATGTTCATCAGGGTCATGGCGCCGCCCCACACGCAACCGGTGTCGAGGGCATACACGCCAGGTTCTTCGCACTTGCCTTCCAGGGCTGCCCAGTGACCGAAGACGATCTTTGTGTCGCCGGTCTTGCGCTCCTTATGGGCAAACCAGGGCTTGTACCCAGGCAGCGCGGTATCGACGCCTTCCTTGCTTTTGAGGTCCAGCTTGCCCTCGGCGGTGCAGAAGCGCATGCGCGTGAAGTAGTTGGTGATCACTCGCAGGCGGGTGACGCCGCTGAGGTCGTTGTCCCACTTCACCGGCTCGTTGCCGTACATGCCATCGAGATAGGCGGTGTAAAGGTTGTCATCGGCCAGCGCCGCTTCTACTTCGGCGGCACACTTGAGGGCTTTCTTCAGTGACCACTGCGGCGCGATGCCAGCGTGGACCAAGGCCGTGTTGCGGGCTTCGTCATAATGCATGAGCTTTTGTCGGCGGAGCCAGTCGAGCAGCTCGACACGATCGGGCGCTTCGAGAATTTCCCGCAGGGTATCGCTCTTTTTCAGGCGCTCGATGTTATTGCCCGCCGCCAGCAGGTGCAGGTCGTGGTTGCCCAGTACGCACACCAGTGAGTCGCGAAAACGATAGAGGTAGCGCAGGGTTTCCAGTGACTGTGGGCCACGGTTGACCAGATCACCCACCAACCACAGGCGATCATTCACCGGGTCGAAGCCCACTTGTTCAAGCAGGCACTTGAGAGGCTCCAGGCAGCCTTGCAGGTCGCCGACCGCGTAGGTCGCCATCAGTGCAGGGCTCCCGGCACTGCGAGGCGAAAGGGCGCAATGATGGCGTCGAACAACTTCCCATCGGTGGCCTTCATTTGATACGAGCCTTGCATGGTGCCGACCTTGGAGGTCATGACCGTGCCGCTGCTATAAGTGTGGCTGGCGCCGCTGTCGATCAATGGCTGTTGGCCGACAACGCCCGCGCCGCGTACTTCCTCTACCTGGCCGTCACCGTCGGTGATAACCCAATGACGCGACAGCAGCTTGGCCGGCACCAGCCCGTTGTTCTTCACCGTGACGGTATAGGCGAAGGCGAAACGGTTGTGTTCAGGTTGCGATTGGTCCGCGAGGAAGCGGGTGACGACGCTGACGTCGATCTGGTAGCGAGGATCGGACATGCGAGAGGCCTTACCTTAAAAGCAAAAGCGGAGGACAGCAGATGCGGATCAGTCTAGGCCATGAGGCGGGCACTAGGCCAGACTCGCTGTCTGCGGGAGCGGGTAAACCGGCTCCCACAGAGGCAGGCTTCAGTCTGCGGCGAGCGGCGGTTGGATGGCAAGCTGGTCGGCCAGGCGCACGAACGCAGCCAGGTCCAGTTGCTCCGGGCGCAGGCCGCCATCGACGCCGGCGGCTTCGATCTCGGCGTTGCTCAGCAGCGCCTTGAGCGTGTTACGCAAGGTCTTGCGACGTTGGTTGAATGCTTCACGCACCACGCGCTCCAGCAACCGATGGTCCTTGGCGGGATGCGGCAGTACGGCGTGAGGCACCAGCCGCACAATGGCCGAGTCAACCTTCGGTGGCGGATTGAACGCCCCAGGGCCGACGTTGAACAAGTGCTCCACGCGGCAGTGATACTGGACCATGATCGACAGGCGACCCCAATCACCCCCACCCGGACCTGCTGCCAGACGCTCAACCACTTCCTTTTGCAGCATGAAGTGCATGTCGCGGATGATCCCCGCGTTGTTCAGCAGATGGAAAATCAGCGGTGTGGAAATGTTGTACGGCAGGTTGCCGACCACACGCAGGCTGTTAGGCGCGGCATTGAGGCTGTTGAAGTCGAACTTGAGCGCGTCGCCCTGGTGCAGGTTGAAGTTGGACTTGCCGGCAAACTGCTGATTGAGGATCGGGATCAGGTCCTTGTCCAGCTCAATCACGTCCAGTTGAGCGCCGCTGGCCAACAGGCCCTGGGTCAGTGCGCCCTGGCCCGGGCCGATTTCCAGCAGGCGGTCTTCGGGCTTGGCATGGATGGAGCGCAGGATGCGGTCGATTACACCCGCATCGTGCAGGAAGTTTTGCCCGAAGCGCTTGCGCGCCCGGTGTTGGTAATGCTCAGTCATATACGGGTCTCGGCCATCTGATAGGCGGTTTCCAGGGCCACGTGCAGGCTGCCGGTATCGATCTTGCCGCTGCCCGCCAGGTCCAGGGCAGTGCCATGGTCGACGGAGGTACGGATTATCGGCAGGCCCAATGTCACGTTGACTGCGGCGCCGAAGCCTTTGTATTTCAGCACGGGCAGCCCCTGGTCATGGTACATCGCCAGCACTGCATCGCAGTGCTCCAGATATTTGGGGGTAAACAGAGTGTCCGCAGGCAGTGGACCACGCAGATCCATGCCTTCTTGGCGCAGGCGCTCTAATGTCGGTTCAATGATGTCGATTTCTTCATGGCCCAAGTGGCCGCCTTCACCGGCGTGGGGGTTGAGCCCGCAGACCAGGATGCGCGGTTGGGCGATGCCGAATTTCTGTTGCAGGTCGGCGTGCAGGATGCGTGTGACACGCTCCACCCGTTCGGCGGTGATGGCGTCTGCAATCTCACGCAGCGGCAGATGCGCCGTCACCAAGGCAACGCGCAGGCCGCGAGTCGCCAGCATCATCACAACTTGAGCGGTATGGGTCAGTTCGGCGAGGAATTCGGTATGGCCCGAGAAGGCGATGCCGGACTCGTTGATCACACCCTTGTGTACAGGGGCGGTGATCATGCCGGCGAAGTCACCGTTCATGCAGCCTTGCCCGGCGCGGGTCAGTGTTTCCAGCACAAAGGCCGCGTTGGCTTTGTTCAGTTGCCCGGCAACCACCTTGGCCGGCAACGGGGTATCCCACACATACAGGCTGCCTTTGGGGGCCGGCAGATCAGGCCAGTTGCCCGGCGCCACATCCAGCAGGTTGACGGCCACGCCCAACTGCGCAGCCCGCTCAAGGAGCAGGTCGCGGTTGGTAATGGCAATCAGGGGGTGTGGCTGGGGCTGCGAGGCGAGCAGCAGGCAGAGGTCTGGACCAATGCCGGCCGGCTCGCCGGGTGTGACTGCAAAACGTTGGGGTTTCACTGGCTTGCCTGGTTGGTGCCTGTTTGCTCGGCGCCTGGCAGCTTGTTCTCAACGTAGGCTTCGTCACGGATCTGGCGCAACCAGGTTTGCAGCTCTTCGTCGTATTTGCGGTTACGCAGCACGGTCAGGGCTTGTTGCTCGCGAGCCTGGGTGGTGTTGTCGGTGGCGCGACGGCCCAGGACTTCCAGTACATGCCAGCCATATTGGGTCTTGAACGGCTTGGACAGCACGCCTTGCGGGGTCTTGGCCATCACGTCCTGGAACTCCGGCACCAGGGCTTTCGGGTCGATCCAGTTCAGGTCGCCGCCGTTGAGCGCCGAACCCGGGTCTTCCGAGAAGCTCTTGGCCAGGGTGGCGAAGTCTTCACCGCCTTCGATGCGGTCATAGATCTTCTGCGCCAGCTCCTTGGTTTGTGCCTCGGTGCGGATTTCACTTGGCTTGACCAGGATGTGACGAACATGGACTTCGTCTTTCAGCGAGGTCTCGCCGCCACGCTTGCCCAACAGCTTGAGGATGATGAAGCCGCCTGGCGTACGGGCAGGCTGGGTGATATCACCCACTTGCATTGCGCTGAGTTCGCGGTCGAACGGCGGCGGCAACTGAGCGGCTTTACGCCAGCCCATGTCACCACCGTCCAGGGCGTTATCGCTGCCGGATACGGCGATGGCGGTCTGGGAAAAGTCAGCGCCAGCCTTCAGGCGGTCGTAAACGGCCTGGGTTTTTGCCGCGGCGGCATTGAGTTGCTCAGCGTTGGCGCTGTCCGGCGTCGGGATCAGGATATTGGCCAGGTGCAGTTCCTCGGAGAGCTGCATCTTGCCCAGGTCCGAAGCCAGGAAGTTCTTCACTTCCTGTTCGGAAACCTGGACCCGCTCCGCCACACGACGCTGACGCACACGGCTGATGATCATTTCACGCTTGATCTGGTCACGAGCGTCCTCATAGGACAGGCCATCGTGAGCCAGGGCGGCGCGAAACTGATCGATGCTCATGTTGTTGCGCTGAGCGATGGTGCCGACGGCCTGGTTCAACTCTTCATCCGAAATACGGATGCCGGAACGTTCGCCGATCTGCAGTTGCAGGTTTTCGACGATCAGGCGCTCCAGCACCTGAGGCTCCAGAACGCTGGTCGGTGGCACACCGCCGCCACGCTTGGCGATGGTTTGCTGCACTTCCTTGACCCGTTGGTCCAGCTGGCTCTGCATGATCACGTCGTTATCGACAATGGCCGCAACTTTGTCCAGCTGTTGAACGGCCGCGTGTGCCGATACGGTACCCAGGAACAGCGCGCCCAGCACGAGCGGGCGCAGACAATCAGAAAGCTTGATCTTCACGTTCACGATAACCTTGAATGCCTTTGTCGAGGAAGCTCTCTACCTTGGAGCCGGTCAGGCCGCCGAGTCCTTTAAGGACGATCTGGAAGAAGAGCCCGTGGTCACCCTTTTCGTTAAGGGGGGCGATCTGGGTATATTCGTCGTTGGAAACCCAGTAACGATTGATAACGCGCAGTTTCCAGCAGCAGTTGTCGTACTCGAAACCACCGAAGGCTTCCAGGGTACGGTTGCGGGCGTAGTCATACTGCCAGCGGGTGATCAGGTTCCACTGCGGAACGATCGGCCACATCATCGAGAAGTCGTGTTGCTGGATTTTGTAGTAATCCTTCACGAAATTCGGGTCGCCTGGCTGCCCGTAGTCACCACCGAACTGCCATTTGCCGGTCAGCTGGTTGTACACCACCTGGTCGTTGCGATAGCGATAACCCAGGTTGACGACCTTGTTCGGGTTGTCTTCCGGCTGGTAGTGGAACATGGCGCTGCCGGAGCGAGGGCTGTGGCTGTCAGGGTCCCAGTTGTAGTCGGCAGTCGCACGCCAATCGCGATTGAAGCGGAACTCATAGTCCAGAGCGATAGGCGATACGTTCGACTGTGCGTCGGCACGGTCGGCAGCCAAGACGCCGGGCAGTTGGACTTCACGGTCCTTGAAATACAACGCCTGGCCCACGGACACACGTTGACGTTCGAAGCCGTTTTCTTCGATCCAGCGGCTGGTCACACCCAGGGAGAGCTTGTTCTCATCGCCGACCCGATCATTGCCGCTGAAGCGGTTGTCGCGGAACAGCGAGGCATAGCTGAACGAGTATTCGCTGGTATCGAATACTGGGATATCGCTCTGGTCCTTGTTGGGAACATAAAGGTAGTACGCACGCGGTTCCAGGGTCTGGCGATAATCTTTGCCGAACCAATTGGTATTGCGATCGAAGTACAGGCCACTGTCGATACTTGCGACCGGAATTGCACGGTCCTGGGAGCTCTTGTATTCGCCACCGGCATATTGGGTGCCAGTAGCCGCTGCGGCAGCTTGCGCAGCGATGATCTGGTTTTTACCCGTGCCATCCAGATCAAGATCGTACTTGGTATAAACGTACTTGAGCTTCGGCGTAATGAAACCGTAGGTCCAGTTCATTGGGTACTCTACGGCTGGCGCAACGTTCAGGCGTGTGCCGTTAGCACGGGTCAGGCCTGTAACATAAGTATCCAGTCGCGGTGATACGACGCCGTTTTCATCGGTGAACGTGCCATTTTCAAGGCTCCGCTCAAACCGGGCAGCTTCCGTCTCATAGGTGAAATTCAATCCGCCCGGATGATACGGCAACATACCGTTGAAGGTGATTTGCGGTAGTCGATCATACGGCGTGATCTGGGAAATCGTCGCCAATTGGTAGGCTTGAACGTTCAGGCGGGCCTGGTACGAGTCGCCCCGGTACGTCAGGGAGCCTTGCTGGTTAAGGAAGTCACGGTTCTGAACCCCTTCTTCATAGGTCTTGAGATCCTGGAAGTAGTAAGGGTCGCTGATCTTCGTGTAGTCGACCTGGGACGTCAGGCGTGAATCCAACCCACCTTTATGCTGCCAATTGAGCATATAGCGAGTTTTTTCGTAGTCGGTCTGATTTTTCCGCTCGTCGCTATCATCGTTCAGGTACGCGCCGCCGAACTGACCTTCACTGGACTTGGTGAGGTAGCGGAATTCGCCTTCCATCAACAGGCCGCGCTTGGTCATGTATTGCGGGTACAACGTGGCGTCGTAGTTCGGTGCCAGGTTGAAGTAGTACGGCGTAACCAGGGTAAAGCCAGTCTCGCCACCCGTGCTGAAGCTCGGCGGCAGGAAGCCGGATTGACGACGGTTGTCGATCGGGAAATAAATGTAAGGGGTGTAGAGGATCGGGATGTTCTTGACCCGCAACGTCGCGTTGGTTGCCGTACCGAAACCGGTGGCAGGGTTCAACGTGATGTTGTTGCCCTTGAGCTGCCAGGCGTTGCTGTCTGGCTCGCAGGTGGTGTACGTACCGTCCTTGAGACGGATGATCGCGTTTTCGGCACGCTTGGCGTACAGGGCGTTACCGCGGATGCGCGACTTGTGCATCACGTATTCGGCGTTGTCGATCTGCGCCGCACCGGTATCGAGCTGTACCTGGGCATGGTCACCCACGATCAGGGCGCCGTTGTCGCGCAGGCGAACGTTGCCGTTCAGCTCGCCACGGTTCTCGGCCTGATACAGGCTGGCTTCCTGGGCTTCCATCTGCATGCTGCCCTGGCGCATGACGACGTCACCGGCCAAGGTCGCGATCTGTTGTTCCTGCTCGTAACGAGAAGCCTTGGCGCCGATGAACGTCGGTGCGTCGCTCTTGGCTGTCTTGTCGTTCATGCCAGGACGCATCGGCTCGATGTACGCACCGCCGCAATACGGGCCGGTTTCGGCCAGCTGGGCGGCGGTCAGCTTCTCGCGAGGCACCCAGTCCAGGTGGCTGTAGTCGGCGCTGCGCGAACGCAGGCCACGGCCCTTGGCTTCGGTGACCAGCATGGTCTTGGGTTCGGCGTCGGCGCTGCTGCCGGTTTCGCCTTGTGGCGTACCGTTTGCCGAGCTGACGGCAGAGCCATCATGCACCGGGCGTGGCGGCAATGGGGCTGCGGCGGTTTTCGGCGCGCAATCCCAGGCACCCGAAGCAGAGACTGAGCAGTCATACTGTTCCGCGGCGACCACGAATGAGGTGGCGAAAGGTTGCATGGCCAGCAGACTGCCGGTTACCAGCAACGGAAATTTTCTACGAAACGCGGGGGATTTCAATGCCATCTTATTAGTCCGGGCTTCCTGCGTGCCATCTGCCCGCGGTTTGGGCCGCACGCCTCTCGATGGTCTGAAAAAGATGCGTGATAATAAAGCATGCCCCGCTTGACGGCTAGCGCCGTCGGAGACCCTTGTAATGCCCGAGCAAGATCTACGTTTACAACAGCTGGAAGTCTGGCTGGATGAGCAATTGCCAATCCTTTTCAACGCCCAGGGTTGGGGTGCCGTACCCCCGGCCACATTGACCGCGGCCAGTAGCGACGCGAGTTTCAGGCGTTATTTCCGCTGGGAGGGAGGGGCACATACGTTCGTGGTCATGGACGCGCCACCGCCCCAGGAAAACTGCAAACCTTTCGTCGAAATTGCGCATCTACTGGCGAAATCGGGGATAAACGTACCCAAAATTTATGCAGAAGATTTGCCTCGCGGCTTCCTTTTGCTCAATGACCTGGGCAGAAAAACCTATCTGGACGTGATTGACGCCGACAACGCCGATCAATTGTTTGCCGATGCCATCGATGCGCTGCTGGCTTTTCAGCAGTTGCCGATGGATGCGCCACTGCCCAGCTATGACGTTGCCTTGCTGCGTCGCGAGCTGGAATTGTTTCCTGAGTGGTACGTTCGCCGGCACCTGGGTATCGAGTTCGATACTCGCCAGCGCGATCTCTGGCAACGCGTCAGCGAGCAACTGATCGACAGCGCCCTGGCCCAGCCGAAGGTGCTGGTACACCGCGACTACATGCCGCGCAACCTGATGATCAGCGAGCCCAACCCTGGCGTGCTGGATTTCCAGGATGCGGTCTACGGCCCGGTGACCTACGACATCACCTGTCTGTTCAAGGATGCATTCCTCAGTTGGCCCCAGGCGCGTGTGCGCGAATGGCAGCGCGGCTACTGGGAGCTTGCCGTGCAGTTGGGCATTCCCGTGCACGCCGACTTCGAGGCTTTCCTGCGTGCCAGCGACCTGATGGGCGTGCAGCGCCACCTCAAGGTCATCGGCATCTTTGCGCGCATTTGCCACCGCGACGGCAAGCCGCGCTATCTGGCGGATGTGCCGCGCTTCTTTGCTTATATAGAAGCGGTGCTTGCAGACCGGCCCGAACTGCGCGAACTGGGTGAGTTGCTTGCCAGCCTGCGCGAGCCGGTCGAGGCGAGCCTATGAAGGCGATGATCCTGGCCGCCGGCAAAGGCGAGCGCATGCGCCCGCTGACGCTGCATACGCCCAAGCCGCTGGTGCAAGCGGGCGGCAAGCGACTGATCGAGTATCACCTGGAGGCACTGGCGAAGGCCGGTTTCACCGAGATTGTGATCAACCATGCGTGGCTCGGTCAGCAGATCGAAAGTTATCTGGGTGACGGCGCGCAGTTTGGCCTGCGCATCCAGTATTCGGCCGAAGGTGAACCGCTGGAAACCGGAGGCGGGATTTTCCAGGCCTTGCCGTTGCTGGGGGATAAGCCGTTCCTGGTGGTCAATGGTGATATCTGGACCGATTACGACTTCACCCGGCTACGTCAGCCGCTTCAGGGCCTGGCCCACCTGGTGATGGTGGATAACCCGGCGCATCACCCTTCGGGTGGTGATTTCTACCTGGACCAGGGTTTGCTTCATGATGCCGCGCCCGGTGCCGATAACCTGACCTTCAGTGGCATTTCGGTACTCGACCCCCAGCTGTTCGCGGGTTGCAGTGCCGGTGCCTTCAAATTGGCGCCGCTGCTGCGGGCGGCCATGAGCAAAGGTCTGGTAACGGGGGAGCACATGGCGGGACGCTGGATTGATGTGGGGACATTGGAGCGCCTGGCGCAGGTCGAAACCCTGCTGACTGCGGAGCGATAAGATGTTGTGGCCAGGGACGCTGATCGGCGCCGGGGCTGGCTTTGCCATTGCCAGCATTCCGGGGGCTTTGTTGGGGGCATTGTTGGGGCAGGCGCTGGATCGCCGCTTGCAACTGCAGAGTTGGGCGCAATTGCGCGAACGCCTGGGTGGCCGGCCGGCGCTGCGCAATGACGAATTGCTGTTTGTGCTGCTGGGCCGACTGGCCAAAAGCAATGGCCGGGTGGTGGATGGGCATATCCAGCAGGCGCGCCTGGAAATGCGTGCACTGGATATGAACGAACCCGCCCAGCGCCGCGCTATCACGGCGTTCAACCGGGGCAAGTCCGGTAGCGATCGGGTGCGTAGCTATCTGCGCGTGCTCAAGGCGCAGCCCCATGCGGCAGAGGGCGTGCTGCGCGCCTGCTGGCGCATGGCCTGGGCCGATGGCAGAGCGGATGACGCCGAGCGCGACCTGATTGACCAGTGGGGCAAGTGGCTGGGTTGGACACCGCAACAACTGCACGCACTGGCGTCCGATTACACCCCCGAGCGCAAGCCGCTGGTGAACCGAGGGGGGGCCTATCAGGAGGCGTTGCGAATCCTGGGGGTCACCGCAACTACGGAGCCGTCCGTGATCAAGCGTGCCTATCGCCGCCTGCTCAGCCGTCACCATCCGGACAAGATTGCCGGCACCGGCGCCAGCCCCGCGCAAGTGCGCGAGGCAACCGAGCGAACCCGCGAGTTGCACAACGCCTATGCGTTGATTCGCGAACGGCGCGATTTCCGGTAAGCCTCAGTCGACGGTTTGCGGGCTCAACCAGCCTCGAACCCGCCGATACAACTGCTCCTGCTCGGCCGAGCTGTTGCCGGGCAGGGTCTTGAGTGACACCTGCTTATAGCCTTCATTCTTCCCACGCTTGGCCGCCTGAAGCCGCGCCAGGGCGTTTTTACGGTCCAGGGCATTGTCCTGATAGAAGATATCCGCCGTCGGCACTTTCAAGGCCGGGGCCACTTGTTGCAGATCCGGTTGGCGGCCCACCGGGGTTTTGCCGGCCACCAGCACCAGCTTCTGAACCTGCGCCGGTTGCTTTTCGCTCAGGTAACGTGCGGCCCACCAGGCGCCAGTGCCGTGGCCCAGCAGCACCACACTGCGCGCGCTCTGTGTCTGGGCAAAGGCCACGGCTGCGTCAATCCGGTCGAAAATACGCTTGGCGTCGGTCTTGTCCTGTTCATCGGCACCCGGCACTACCGCTGGGTCTGTGCCTTCGGCTTCGGCGCTGGCGGCTTGTTCGATGGGCTTGGCGGCCGTGCTGCCGTCTTTGCTGCTGGTGTCGACGGTTGCCTTGGGCGCTTCGATCACCCGTGGCGGCAGGGTGTCCATGCTCACGTCCGGCAGCGACAGGCTGAGGCTGCCCCAGTTGGCATCCGGCAATTTGCGGCGCAACGGGCCGATTGCTTGCGGCCAGTCAGCATTTTCGCCGGCGCCGGGGACGATAATCACCACCCCCTCCGGTTCTGCACTGTTGGCGGGTTTCCATAAGGCCAGGAACGAATCGGTGCCGGCCTGCAATTGTTGTTGCTCGTGTTGTGGGATATTGCGCTCCAGCGCGCTGGCCTCTTCCTGGCTGCGCTCGGGCAGCGCTTGGCGCTCCGCAGGTTTTTCGGCGGCGGGCGCGGGGGCGTCAGCGGCCTGAACAGAAAAGGCGCTGGTAAATAGCAGCGACAGGCACAATGCTGGCAGTGCCGAACGGTGGTGAAAGGGCATCGTTAATTCCCGGCCAGAAATGATTCCAGCAGCCTAATGGGTTGGTCAGTATTTGTCAGTGATGTGAGACGTGGATCATGGGTTTTCGCTGTCTGCTGATTATCGGCGGTTTGTGCTGTGCCTTGATGGCAACGGCCGCGCCTGCGCCCGTTGCGCCGAAAGCACAGCTCAATGCGCAGCAGCGTGAGTGGCTGAGCCAGCATCCGGAGTTGCGCGTGGGGCTGGTGTTGCAGGCACCTTACGCGCAATACGACCGGCGCCTGCAACGCTTGTCCGGGGCCAATGTGGAGTTGATGCAGTGGCTGGCCAAGGCGCTGAATATCGAACTGTTGTGGCGCAATTTTCCCGATCAGGAGCAGTTGGAGGCCGCCGTGCGCGACGGCGAAGTGGATATTGCGCCCGGCCTGCAGCAAACCCCGGCGGGTTTGCGCCTGTGGTTATTCACCGACCCTTACATGCGTGTGCCTCAGCATATTGTCGGCGTCCGCGAAGGCGGCGGCGCAGTGGAGCTGGAGAAACTCGACGAACGATCGCGCATTGCCGTGCGCATGCCCAGCGCCGTGGCCGATTACCTGCGCAGCACCTATCCCAACCTCAACTTGCAAGGGGTGCCCATGGAGCGCCAGGCCCTGCAGTTGCTGGTAAGCCAACAAGCGCGGTATGCCGTGGTGGATGAGGCGCAACTGAGCCGCTTGTCCGGCGAAGCAGAATTTGCGGGGCTGGCGGTGGTCGGTGATATCGGCTTGCCACAGTTGCTGCGGGTGGGCACGCGTCGCGATTGGCCGGAACTGGCAACCCTCATGCAGAGCGCCTTGCGGGCGATACCCGCGCGAGACTTGGACCAGTTGCACAATCGCTGGCTGCAACCCCAGTACCCGCGATTGTCGGAATTCCCGGGTTTCTGGAAGAACCTCAGCCTGTTGCTGGGAATCTGCTTGCTGGCCTGCCTCGCGATGGTCGCCTGGCAGCGTCGCCAGCAACGCGGCCTGGAACACGACTTGCTGGCGGCACGGGAAGAAAGCGCCGCCCGCGCTGCCGGTGCCGAAGCCCTGCGGTTGACGCAGTTTTCCATCGATCAAAGTACGGTCGGCATCCTGTGGGTCAATTGGGACAGCCATGTGCGTTACGCCAATCGTGCGGCAGAAAGCATGCTCGGCTACGCTCCGGGCGCGCTGATCGAGCGGCCGCTGGTCGAGGTCGACCCGACCTTGAACATGGATCGCTGGCTCAACCTGTGGCGACGCGCCCGCGCCAGCGAGGAGGGCGGGCAAACCTTCGCCACCGATTGCGTGCGCGCCGACGGCAGTATCCTGCCCGCCGATGTGTCTTTGAGTTTCCTGCGTTTTGCTCAGGGCGAATACCTGGTGGTGTACCTCAACGATGTCACCGAACGCCGCCGTTACGTGGCCGCCTTGCTGCAAAGCGAAGCGCAGTTGCGCGAATTGTCCGCCCACCTGGAAACCGTGCGCGAAGAAGAGAAAGCCCGCATCGCCCGCGAGGTACACGATGAGTTGGGCCAGATGCTCACGGTGCTCAAGCTGGAAACCTCGATGTGCGAATTGGCCTATGCGCAGCTCGACCCTGGCCTGAATGAGCGGCTTAACAGCATGAAGCGCCTGATCGCCCAGTTGTTCCAACTGGTGCGCGATGTGGCCACCGCGCTGCGCCCGCCGATCCTCGACGCCGGCATCGCCTCGGCCATCGAATGGCAGGCCCGGCGCTTCGAAGCCCGCACGCAAATTCCCTGCCTGGTACAGGTTCCGGATAACCTGCCGGCCCTGAGTGACGCCAAGGCCATTGGTTTGTTCAGGGTCCTGCAGGAGGCACTGACCAATGTGATGCGCCATGCCCAGGCGCATACCGTTGAGCTGACCCTGGTGATTGAGGGGGCAGACCTGCGGTTGACCATCAGCGATGATGGCGTCGGTTTCGTCGAAACCCCCGGCCGCCCTGTTTCTTTCGGCGTGGTCGGTATGCGCGAGCGAGTGCTGATGATGGGCGGGCAACTGAGCCTGCATAGCGAAGTGGGGGAAGGCACCACCCTGAGCGTCACGGTGCCGTTGGATGCCTGACAACAAGAGGAAAAACCTGTGATTCGCGTATTGGTAGCCGAAGACCACACCATCGTCCGAGAGGGCATCAAGCAATTGATCGGCCTGGCCAAAGACCTGCAGGTGGTCGGTGAAGCCAGTAATGGCGAGCAGTTGCTGGAAGCCTTGCGCCATGTGACGTGCGAGGTGGTGCTGCTGGATATCTCGATGCCGGGTGTGAACGGCCTGGAGGCCATTGCGCGCATCCGGGCGCTGGGCAATCCGCCGGCGATTCTGGTGTTGTCGATGCATGATGAAGCGCAAATGGCCGCCCGCGCCCTCAAGGTCGGCGCGGCGGGTTATGCCACCAAGGACAGCGACCCGGCGCTGTTGCTGACCGCTATTCGCAAGGTCGCAGCCGGTGGGCGATATATCGATCCCGACCTGGCCGACCGTATGGTCTTCGAAGTCGGCCTGACCGATACGCGGCCGCTGCATTCGTTGCTGTCGGAGCGCGAGTTCTCGGTATTCGAACGCCTGGCCCAGGGGGCCAACGTCAATGATATTGCCCAGCAACTGGCGCTGAGCAGCAAGACCATCAGCACGCATAAGGCGCGGTTGATGCAAAAGCTCAATATCACTTCGTTGGCGGAGCTGGTGAAGTACGCCATGGAGCACAGGCTGCTCTGACGACATGCCCATTAGCGACACCCTGCAAACCATCACCGAGCCCATTCTTGCCGCTTGCAGCTCACCCCTTGTAGTTGCACCGTCCTGTGCCCGCCATCGCTGTAGGGCGATCCCTACCCCCAACCTTCCAACCGGCTGATGCAATTCTCTCCCAGCCCCCGATTTCCGGGGGCTTGCGCCTGGACTACGCTTGTTCCATTGTGGTCCAAAACACAAAGGTGCGGGTATGAGCGAGGCGGATACAAATGATGTGCTGGTCAGCTTTCGTGGCGTGCAGAAGAGCTACGACGGCGAGAACCTGATCGTCAAAGACCTCAACCTGGAGATTCGCAAGGGCGAGTTCCTCACACTGCTTGGGCCGTCGGGTTCCGGCAAGACGACCAGCCTGATGATGCTCGCCGGCTTTGAGACACCGACCGCCGGTGAAATCCTCCTGGCCGGGCGTTCCATCAATAACGTGCCGCCGCACAAGCGCGATATCGGCATGGTGTTCCAGAACTACGCGCTGTTCCCGCACATGACGGTTGCCGAGAACCTGGCGTTCCCGCTCTCGGTGCGCTCGTTAAGCAAGACCGACATCAGTGAGCGGGTCAAGCGCGTGCTGAGCATGGTCCAGCTCGACGCCTTCGCCCAACGCTACCCGGCGCAACTTTCCGGTGGTCAGCAACAGCGCGTGGCCCTGGCCCGTGCGCTGGTGTTCGAACCGCAACTGGTGTTGATGGACGAACCCCTCGGTGCTCTCGACAAGCAACTGCGTGAACACATGCAGATGGAGATCAAGCACCTGCATCAGCGTCTCGGCGTGACCGTGGTGTACGTGACCCACGATCAGGGCGAGGCCTTGACCATGTCCGACCGCGTGGCGGTGTTTCATCAGGGCGAGATCCAGCAGATTGCTGCGCCGCGGACCTTGTATGAAGAACCGAAAAATACCTTCGTCGCCAACTTCATCGGCGAGAACAACCGTCTCAACGGCCGCTTGCACAGCCACACCGGCGAGCGCTGCGTCGTGGAGCTGGCGCGCGGCGAGAAGGTCGAGGCGCTGGCGGTGAACGTGGGTCAGGTCGGCGGGCCGGTCACGCTGTCGGTGCGTCCGGAGCGGGTCAGCCTCAATGGTTCCAGCGAAAGCTGCATCAATCGTTTTTCGGGGCGGGTGGCGGAATTCATCTACCTGGGCGACCACGTGCGCGTGCGTCTGGAAGTTTGCGGCAAGACCGATTTTTTTGTGAAACAACCGATCGCCGAGCTGGACCCGGCCCTGGCGGTCGGCGACGTGGTACCGATTGGCTGGCAAGTCGAGCACGTTCGCGCACTCGACCCACTTCTAGAGGCGAATTGATCGCCCCATGGCTTCACCAACCCTGCACGTGGAGAGCACAACAATGTTGAGATCCCTTAAGTATTCAGCGCTGGTTATCGGCTTGTTCGGCGCGACCCAGGCCATGGCCGGCCCGGACCTGACCGTCGTGTCCTTTGGTGGCGCGAACAAGGCCGCTCAGGTCAAGGCGTTTTACGCACCGTGGGAAAGCGCGGGCAACGGCAAGATCGTCGCCGGCGAGTACAACGGTGAAATGGCCAAGGTCAAGGCCATGGTCGACACCAAGAGTGTGTCCTGGGACCTGGTGGAAGTGGAATCGCCGGAGTTGTCCCGGGGGTGTGACGAAGATATGTTCGAACCGCTGGACCCCAAGCTGTTCGGTAATGCTGCGGACTACGTAAAAGGCGCGATCCAGCCGTGCGGCGTGGGTTTCTTCGTGTGGTCCACGGTGTTGGCCTACAACGCCGACAAATTGGCTTCCGCGCCAACCAGCTGGGCGGATTTCTGGGATACCAAGAAATTCCCCGGCAAACGCGGCCTGCGTAAAGGTGCCAAGTACACCCTGGAATTCGCCCTGATGGCCGACGGCGTAGCGCCCAAGGACGTTTACAAAGTGTTGGCCGGCAAAGATGGCCAGGACCGTGCATTCAAGAAGCTCGACGAACTCAAGCCGTCGATCCAGTGGTGGGAAGCGGGCGCCCAACCGCCACAGTACCTGGCCTCGGGTGATGTCGTGATGAGTTCGGCCTACAACGGCCGTATCGCCGCCGTGCAGAAAGAAAGCAACCTCAAGGTGGTGTGGAACGGCGGCATCTACGACTTTGACGCATGGGCCATTCCTAAAGGCCTGTCGAAAGACCGTGCCGAAGCCGCGAAGAAATTCATCGCCTTCTCGGTACAGCCGCAGCAGCAGAAGACCTACTCGGAAAACATCGCCTACGGCCCGGCCAACACCCAAGCGGTTCCGTTGCTGGCCAAGGACATCCTCAAGGATATGCCGACCACCCCGGAAAACATCGCCAACCAGGTGCAGATCGATGTGAGCTTCTGGGCGGATAACGGCGAGCAGTTGGAGCAGCGCTTCAATTCCTGGGCTGCCAAATAACACCGCTTGCTCCGGTGGGAGAGGCGTTGCTCTCTCCCACCAGGGTTCTGCATTTCCTTTCAAGATCCGGAGTCAGCCATGGCTATCGCCATTCCCAGCCCCACCCTCAAGCAGCGCCTGGCGCGTGCCGAACGGCTCAACCGCTGGAAGGCCCAGGCATTGATTGCACCGCTGGTGCTGTTTTTGCTGCTGGTGTTCCTGGTGCCAATCATTGCGCTGCTCTACAAAAGCGTCGGCAACGAGGAAGTGGTGGGCGGTTTGCCGCGTACCGTGGTGGCGGTCAAGGCCTGGGATGGCCGTGGCCTGCCCGGCGAACCGGTGTATCAGGCGCTGAGCGAAGACTTGGGCGAAGCGCGCAAAAACCAGACGCTGGGCGACCTGTCCAAGCGCTTGAATATGGAGTTGGCCGGCTATCGCAGCCTGCTGACCAAAACCGCGCGGGCGCTGCCCTTTACCGAGGCGCCCGCCTCTTACAAAGAAGCGTTGGAAAGCCTCGATGAACGTTGGGGCGACCCGGCGTACTGGCAGGCGATCCGGCGCAATACCAGCAGCCTCACACCGTTCTACCTGCTGGCGGCTGTCGACCACCGTATCAATGACCTGGGCGAACTGGCCCCGGCTACGCCGGACCAGGCCATTTACCTGGACATTTTCGCGCGTACCTTCTGGATGGGCCTGGTGATTACCTTCATCTGCCTGCTGCTGGCGTATCCCTTGGCGTACCTGCTGGCCAACCTGCCGGCGCGCAAAAGCAACCTGCTGATGATTCTGGTGCTGCTGCCGTTCTGGACCTCGATCCTGGTGCGGGTCGCCGCGTGGATCGTGCTGCTGCAATCCGGTGGCCTGATCAACAGCGCCTTGATGAGCATGGGCTTGATCGACAAACCCCTGGAGCTGGTGTTCAACCGTACCGGGGTCTACATCTCCATGGTGCACATCCTGTTGCCGTTCATGATTCTGCCGATCTACAGCGTGATGAAAGGCATCTCACCCACCTATATGCGTGCAGCGATTTCCCTGGGCTGCCACCCGTTCGCCAGCTTCTGGCGCGTGTATTTCCCGCAGACCTACGCCGGCGTCGGCGCCGGCTGCCTGTTGGTGTTCATCCTGGCGATTGGTTACTACATCACCCCGGCGCTGCTCGGCAGCCCGAACGACCAGATGGTCAGCTACTTCGTGGCGTTCTACACCAACACCAGCATCAACTGGGGCATGGCCACGGCGCTGGGCGGCTTGCTGCTGCTGGCGACGGTGTTGCTGTACCTGATCTACAACCGGCTGGTAGGCGCCAGCCGCCTGCGCCTGAGCTGAGGAGACCTTGCGATGCTGATCCCTTATATGTCGCCCGTCGAACGCCTGTGGTTCTACAGCCTGCGGATCCTGTGCGGCTTGATCCTGTTGTTCCTGATATTGCCTGTGCTGGTGATCATCCCGCTGTCGTTCAACAGCGGCAGTTTCCTGGTGTACCCGCTGCAAGGTTTTTCGCTGCATTGGTACCAGGATTTCTTCGCCTCGGCCGAATGGATGCGTGCGTTGAAGAACAGCATCATCGTCGCGCCGGCCGCCACGGTGCTGGCCATGGTGTTCGGCACATTGGCCGCGATAGGCCTCACGCGCGGCAATTTCCCCGGCAAGGCGCTGGTGATGGCCTTGGTGATTTCGCCGATGGTGGTGCCGGTGGTGATTATCGGCGTGGCGAGTTACCTGTTTTTTGCGCCACTGGGCCTGGGCAACAGCTTCTTCTCGCTGATCGTTGTGCATGCGGTGCTGGGTGTGCCGTTTGTGATCATTACCGTGTCGGCGACCTTGCAGGGTTTCAACCATAACTTGGTGCGGGCGGCGGCGAGCCTGGGCGCCTCACCATTGATCGCGTTTCGCCGGGTGACCTTGCCGTTGATCGCGCCGGGGGTGATTTCCGGGGCGCTGTTTGCCTTTGCCACCTCGTTCGATGAAGTGGTGGTGACGCTTTTCCTCGCCGGCCCCGAGCAAGCGACCCTGCCGCGCCAGATGTTCAGCGGCATTCGCGAGAACCTCAGCCCGACCATTGCCGCTGCCGCCACCTTGCTGATTGCCTTCTCGGTGCTGCTGTTGCTCACCCTGGAATGGTTGCGCGGGCGTAGCGAGAAGCTGCGCACTGCGCAGGTATGATGACCATTCAGCTGCTGAATGGCTGACAACCCCGTATAGAGAGCTACTCTTGTGCCAGCCCATCCTTCAATAAGAGGCCGCGCACATGAGTACTTCCTCATTCAAGATCGCCCACAAGTTGCTCACCGGCGCAGGTGCCATCGAGCAACTGGCCGCCGAACTCACACGCCTGGATGTGGATAACCCGCTGATCGTCACCGATGCGGCGTTGGTCAAGTCCGGCACCGTGGCGCTGGCGCTCGAGCATTTGGGCGAGCGCGACTATGAAATCTTCGACCGGGTGCAGCCCGACCCGGAAATCGCCATCGTCGAAGACTGTATGCAGGCCTACCGCGACGGCGGGCATGATGGCTTGATTGGTGTCGGCGGGGGCAGCTCCATCGATATCGCGAAATGCGTCGGCGCGTATGCCGGCTACCACGGTGCGCTGGCCGATCTGTTCGGCATCGACCAGGTGCCACGCAAGGGGCCGCCGTTGATCGCGATCCCGACCACGGCCGGTACCGGCTCGGAGGTGACCAATGTGGCGATCCTTTCCGATAAGGTCGCGCAATTGAAAAAAGGCATCGTCAGCGATTACTTGCTGCCGGATGTTGCACTGATGAGCCCGCAAATGACCCTCACGTGCCCGCGCAGCGTGACAGCCGCCAGCGGTGTGGATGCGTTGGTGCATGCCATTGAAGCCTACCTGTCGCTGAATGCGTCGCCGATTACCGATGCCCTGGCCATAGGCGCGGTCAAGTTGATAGCCAACGCACTGCCCAAGGCGTACGCCAACCCGGGGCATCTGCAGGCCCGTGACGACATGGCCACCGCCAGCCTGATGGCGGGCATGGCGTTCGGTAACGCCGGGGTGGGCGCCGTGCATGCGTTGGCGTATCCGCTGGGCGGTCGTTTTCATATCGGGCATGGCGTGAGCAACTCTCTGTTGCTGCCCTATGTGATGCAGTGGAACAAGCTGGCGTGTGTCGAACGCATGCGCGACATCGCCGAGGCCATGGGTGTGAATGTCACCGGCTTGAGTCTGGTTGACGCGGCCGATCAGGCCGTCGCGGCGATGACGCGGCTGTGCGCGGCCGTGGAAATCCCCACGGGCCTGCGCAGCTTCGGGATTCCCGAAGACGCAATTCCGGCCATGGCTGCCGAAGCTGCAGGCATTGAACGCCTGATGCGCAATAACCCGCGCCAGCTCAGCACAGCGGATATCGAGAAAATCTACCGCGCGGCGTACTAGCCATTGAGCCAGGTCACGGTGCGCGCGGCAAAGCATGAGGTATACAATGCGCGCCATCGTGATTTAGCTCAAAAAGGTGCGTCATGCAGCCCTTCGTCATTGCTCCATCGATTCTCTCCGCCGACTTCGCCCGCCTGGGTGAGGAAGTGGACAAGGTATTGGCCGCCGGTGCGGACTTCGTGCACTTCGATGTCATGGATAACCACTACGTACCCAACCTGACTATCGGGCCGATGGTCTGCGCGGCGTTGCGCAAGTACGGCATCACCGCGCCGATCGATGCGCACCTGATGGTCAGCCCGGTGGATCGCATCATCGGCGACTTCGTCGAGGCCGGCGCGACCTACATTACCTTCCATCCGGAAGCCTCGCTGCACGTCGACCGTACCCTGCAACTGATCCGCGAAGGCGGCTGCAAGGCCGGCCTGGTGTTCAACCCGGCCACCCCGCTGAGCGTGCTCGAGTATGTGATGGACAAGGTCGACATGATCTTGCTGATGAGCGTCAACCCAGGCTTTGGCGGGCAGAAGTTCATCCCCGGCACGCTGAACAAGCTGCGCGAAGCCCGTGCGCTGATCGATGCGTCCGGCCGTGATATCCGCCTGGAAATCGACGGCGGGGTCAACGTCAACAATATCCGCGAAATCGCTGCCGCAGGTGCCGATACCTTTGTGGCCGGCTCGGCGATCTTCAACGCCCCGGACTACCAGGAAGTCATCGACAAGATGCGTGCCGAACTGGCGCTGGCGCGTCCATGAGCGGCTTTGAGCGGCTGTTCCCCGGTAAACTGCCACGGCTGGTGATGTTCGATCTGGACGGTACCTTGATCGACTCGGTGCCTGACCTGGCGGCGGCGGTGGACGAGATGCTGCTCAAGTTGGGGCGTAAGCCGGCGGGCATTGATTCGGTGCGCGAATGGGTGGGTAACGGCGCACAGATGCTGGTGCGCCGGGCCCTGGCCAATCATCTCGACGCCGACGGTGTGGACGATGTCGAGGCCGAACACGCCTTGGAGCTGTTTAACGCCGCCTATGAGAGCAGCCACGAACTGACCGTGGTGTACCCAGGCGTGCGCGACACCCTCAAGTGGCTGAGCAAGCAGGGTGTGGAAATGGCGCTGATCACCAACAAGCCGGAGCGTTTCGTCGCGCCGTTGCTGGACGAGATGAAGATCGGCCGCTATTTCCGCTGGATCATCGGCGGCGATACCCTGCCGCAGAAGAAACCTGACCCGGCGGCGCTGTTCTTCGTGATGAAAATGGCCAACATCCCCGCGTCCCAGTCGTTGTTCGTCGGCGATTCGCGCAGTGATGTGCTGGCGGCGAAAGCGGCGGGGGTGCAGTGCGTGGCCCTGAGCTACGGCTACAACCATGGCCGGCCGATTGCCGAAGAGTCGCCGGCGCTGGTGATTGATGACCTGCGCCAGTTAATCCCCGGTTGCTTGGGAGCGGGCGCTGAGATAACGTTGCCCGACGTTGATTCAAACCCTTCTGGAAATCCCATCGTGGTGGTCACTCGCAAACTCTGGATGAAAGTCATCAAGGCCCTGGCCCGCTGGCGTTGGCGCGCCTGACTGATCCTGGCCGCGCTGCGGCACGTTTGCCTATCTGACCGTTTGACCCTCAAGCCACGAGGCACCTCATGATCCGCGAAGAATTCCTGCGTTTGGCCGCTGCCGGCTATAACCGTATTCCCATGGCCTGCGAAACCCTGGCCGACTTCGATACGCCGCTGTCGATCTACTTGAAACTGGCCGACCAGCCCAATTCCTATCTGCTGGAATCGGTACAGGGCGGTGAGAAATGGGGCCGTTACTCGATCATCGGCCTGCCGTGCCGTACCGTGCTGCGGGTACACGACCATCGGGTGAGTATCACGCATGATGGCGTCGAGATCGAAAGCCATGATGTGGAAGACCCGCTGGCCTTCGTCGAGACCTTCAAGGCGCGCTACAACGTACCGACCATTCCCGGCCTGCCGCGTTTCAACGGCGGCCTGGTGGGTTACTTCGGCTACGACTGCGTGCGCTACGTGGAAAAACGCCTGGGCAAATGCCCGAACCCCGACCCATTGGGCGTGCCGGACATTCTGCTGATGGTCTCCGATGCCGTGGTGGTCTTCGACAACCTCGCCGGCAAGATGCATGCGATCGTGTTGGCCGACCCGTCCCAGGCGGACGCGTTCGAACAAGGCCAGGCCAGTCTCGAAGCCCTGCTGGATAAACTGCGCCAGCCGATCACTCCGCGGCGCGGGCTGGACCTCAGCCGTCCGCCTGCCGCTGACCCGGTATTCCGCTCCAGCTTTACCCAGGATGACTACGAGCGCGCAGTCGACACCATCAAGGAATACATCCTCGCCGGTGATTGCATGCAAGTCGTGCCGTCGCAACGTATGTCCATCGACTTCAAGGCGGCGCCGATCGATCTGTACCGTGCGCTGCGTTGTTTCAACCCGACGCCCTACATGTACTTCTTCAACTTTGGCGACTTCCACGTGGTGGGCAGCTCGCCGGAAGTGCTGGTGCGTGTCGAGGACAACCTGATCACCGTGCGCCCGATCGCCGGTACTCGCCCGCGTGGCGCGACCGAAGAGGCGGATCTGGCGCTGGAAGAAGACCTGCTGAGCGACGACAAGGAAATCGCCGAGCACTTGATGCTGATCGATCTGGGCCGCAACGATACCGGGCGTGTCTCGGAAATCGGCTCGGTGAAACTCACTGAGAAGATGGTGATCGAGCGCTATTCCAACGTCATGCACATCGTCTCCAACGTGACCGGCGAGCTGAAGGCCGGCTTGACCGCGATGGACGCGCTACGGGCGATTTTGCCGGCGGGCACTTTGTCGGGTGCGCCGAAGATTCGTGCGATGGAAATCATCGATGAGCTGGAGCCCGTCAAGCGCGGCGTCTACGGCGGCGCGGTGGGCTATTTCGCCTGGAACGGGAACATGGACACCGCCATCGCGATCCGCACCGCGGTGATCAAGGACGGTGAACTGCATGTGCAGGCCGGTGGCGGCATTGTGGCTGACTCGGTGCCGGCCCTTGAATGGGAAGAAACCCTGAACAAGCGCCGCGCCATGTTCCGCGCGGTGGCGTTGGCTGAGCAAACCCCGCAGGGGTGAAGCCAGCTGTAGATCAAAGTGTGGGAGGGGGCTTGCTCCCGATTGCAGAGTGTCAGTTACCAATGAGCTGGCTGATCCACCGCAATCGGGAGCAAGCCCCCTCCCACTTTGGTTTTGCGCCATTTCAAGACTTGATCAGAAGTCCAGGCTCACCCCCACACTCACCCCTTGCTGGGTCAGGTTGTCATCCTTTCTTACGTTATACGCAGCCCTCAGCGCCAGCTCTTGTGTCAGCTTGTGGCTGACTCCCAGGCTCAAACGGTCCGAGTTGCTGCGGGGCGTGTAGCCATCCAGTTTGAAGTCGATGCCCGGCACGCTGTTGAGTGAAATCTTCACCTTCTGGGTGTCGTTTTCGAACTCGTGCTCGTGGGCGACCTCGCCAAATACCTGGGTTTGCGGCGTCACGCGGTAGCTGCCCTGCAGGCCGACGCCGAGGCGCTTGGAGTCGCGTTGTTGATCGGCGAAGGTCAGTGCGGTGGAGCGGCTGTCTTTTTCCGAGTAACCCTCTACTTCGACCCGCGAGTAATCGGCGCTGACAAAGGGCGACAGGTGCCAGTCGCTGCCTGGAGCGGCAATGTCATAGCCTGCGCGGCCGCTCAAGGCCCATAGCCAGCCGTCGGTGTCACCTTTCTCCGAGCCTTCGCTGACGCCCAGGGCGAACTTGCGCTTGAGACTGTCGAAGTCCAGCTTGCCGCCGGTCAGTGCGGCATCGGCCCACCAGTGGTTTTGCTGGTATTGCGCGAAAGCACTGCCCATGTAGCTGTTGAGTTTGTAGTCCGAATCGTGGGCGCCGGCTTCGAGAGTCTGTCGATACAGCCCGGCTGCAACGCCTACACGCCAGCTCCCGTTGAGCCGGTAGCTGCCGCCGACATTGACGTTGTAGCCATTGCCGTCACCGCTGGCCGAGCTGCCTTGACGATCGAAGTCCAAGTGCTGGCCTCCCCCCGCCACAATCGCTCGCCATTGGCCCACCGCCTGCCAGTGGCCGTTGTCGGCCTGCCACTGATTGCGCAGTTCATCCTGGTGCGCACGCAGGGTGCCTTGGGCCATCTCCGGCAGCAGGCTCAATTCCCATGGCGCCGCGAGCAGCGAATAGGCGTAGTCGGCGATCAGCTGTTGCCCCGTGATGGTGGGGTGTACCGAATCGTTGTAGATCAGCTTGGTCGGATCGGGGTTGGTGCCGCCAAGCCCATAGGTCGGGTTGGCGCAGCTGGGGTCGGTGAAGCAGGTGCCCGTGAGGTTTTGTCCGGTGGCCAGGCCGAAGCGGGCAGGGTCGGCGAAGGTTTCCTTCAACAGCAACGGGATGTTCAGCGGGATGATCTGGGCGTCGATCTGCGACAGGCGCTGGACCAGCGCCTGGTTGAAAAGGTTACTCAGGGCAGTACTCGCCCCTTGTGCCGGCGTACCGTTAATCGCCGGTGTCAGCCCCAGGTCGGGCAACATCCACACCATGATGTAGCGCGCCCCCGCTTGTTGCAGAGCTTGTGCGCTGTCGGCCAGACGCCCGCCTGCGGCAACGGCTTGGCCGGGGCTGAGTACACGGCCTTGCAAAAAGTCATTGCCGCCCCCGGAGAGGAAATACAGCGCATTGGGGTCGGCTCGCCCGCCGTTGGCCGGTAGATAACCCTGGCGGCTGCGCAGTACGGTACCGCCACCGGCGTTGCCGGGTGGAATCGCCGCGTTGGAGACGGAGGTGATGGAATCCAGAATATTGTCGGTACGGTAGCCGCCGACCGCCCAGTTGTTCCCGTCAGGCAGACCTTGTGCTGCACGAACCGGTGAGGTGGAGGCATTCAGGTCGTTAGGCGCGACACCCAGCCTGGTACCCAATAAGGTCGATGAAACCAGGCCGTAGCCGCCCTGGAACGTCGGCCCGGTGCGGTTGGTAAAGCGCAAGGTGGCGCCGGCGTTGCCGTCGGGGAACTGGCCGGCGTCGGCGAGGCTGTCGCCAAAAACCACCATGGTTGAGTAGGGAGAGGAGGCTGCAAATGCCTGCGTGCAGGCCAGTGACAGGAGGCAGCCGGCCAATGGAGCGAAGAAAGTCGGTCTGAACATGCAAAATTCCATTTAGTTGTTTTTGTATCGCAGGTGAAACACTAGCAATGTTTTCCGGCTTTTCTTCGACGATTACGGTTTTTTCCTATAAGGAGGCGGTGGTGATGCCCCCGTATTCGTTGCTCCATATTGCACCGCTGGCGAGGCTACGTTACTGTGCCTGAACGTATGAATGAGACCCTCCCCGTGTTGATCATCAGCAAACTCTTGATGCGAGTAGTCAAGGCACACGCCCGTTGGCGTTGGCGCGCCTGACATTTTTCTCTGCCGGCCTGGCCGGACCTGTACCGATTTGCCTTCTGCACCCTCTGTTTGACGCCCTTGCCGGCTCACCCCGGCAACCGGAACGTGCGTCTGGCAGCGGGACACTCTTTTGGAAGGCGGTCATTCGAAATCAGTGAATTCAAGAGGTTTGAACCCACATGTTGCTGATGATTGATAACTACGACTCCTTTACCTACAACGTTGTGCAGTACCTGGGTGAACTCGGCGCCGAGGTCAAAGTGGTGCGCAACGATGAACTGACCGTGGCCGAAATCGCCGCCTTGAATCCGGAACGCATTGTGGTTTCGCCGGGGCCCTGCACGCCGACCGAAGCCGGCGTCTCCCTGGAAGCGATCAAGTACTTCGCCGGCAAATTGCCGATTTTGGGCGTATGCCTGGGCCATCAGTCCATCGGCCAGGCGTTTGGCGGTGACGTAGTGCGTGCGCGCCAAGTGATGCACGGCAAGACCAGCCCGGTGTTCCATAAGAACCTGGGGGTGTTTCACGGCCTTAACTTGCCGGTGACCGTAACCCGTTACCACTCGCTGGTGGTCAAGCGCGAGACGCTGCCCGAATGCCTGGAGTTGACCGCCTGGACCCAGTTGGAAGACGGCTCGGTCGACGAGATCATGGGCCTGCGCCACAAGACGCTGAATATCGAAGGGGTGCAGTTTCACCCCGAATCAATCCTGACCGAGCAGGGCTACGAGCTGTTCGCCAACTTTCTCAAGCAGAGCGGCGGCACGCGCTAAGGACTTTCCATGGATATCAAGACTGCCCTGAGCCGTATCGTCGGCCATCTGGACCTGAGCACCGCTGAAATGAGCGATGTGATGCGCGAAATCATGACCGGTCAATGCACCGATGCGCAGATTGGCGCTTTCATGATGGCGATGCGCATGAAGAGCGAGAGCATCGACGAAATCGTGGGCGCCGTGTCGGTCATGCGCGAGCTGGCGGACAAGGTCGAACTCAATACCCTCGACGGTGTAGTCGACGTGGTTGGCACCGGCGGTGACGGCGCCAATATCTTCAACGTGTCGACGGCTTCATCCTTTGTCGTCGCTGCCGCCGGCTGCACCGTGGCCAAGCACGGCAACCGTGCGGTTTCCGGCAAGAGCGGCAGTGCCGATTTGCTGGAAGCGGCCGGGATCTACCTGAACCTGACACCGGTGCAAGTGGCGCGCTGTATCGACAGCGTGGGCATTGGCTTCATGTTCGCTCAGTCCCATCACGGTGCGATGAAACACGCAGCAGGCCCGCGCAAGGATCTTGGCCTGCGTACCCTGTTCAACATGCTCGGCCCGCTTACGAATCCGGCCGGTGTGAAACATCAGGTGGTGGGCGTATTCAGCCAGGCGCTGTGCCGGCCGTTGGCCGAAGTGCTGCAGCGTCTGGGCAGCAAGCACGTGCTGGTGGTGCATTCCAAGGATGGCCTGGATGAGTTCAGCCTGGCGGCACCGACCTTTGTCGCGGAGCTGAAGAATGACCAGGTCAGCGAATATTGGGTCGAGCCCGAAGATCTCGGCATGAAGAGCCAGAGTTTGCACGGCCTTTCGGTTGAGAGCCCGGCGGCATCGCTGGAGCTGATTCGTGATGCCTTGGGGCGTCGCAAGACTGAAAATGGCCAAAAAGCCGCGGAAATGATTGTCCTGAATGCTGGCGCGGCACTTTACGCAGCGGACCATGCCTATAGTCTTAAAGAGGGTGTTGCTTTGGCCCACGATGCGTTGCACACCGGTCTGGCTCGCGAGAAGCTCGAAGAGCTGGGAGCATTCACCGCAGTGTTCAAGATGGAGAATGAAGGATGAGTGTCCCGACCGTGCTGGAAAAAATCCTCGCGCGCAAAGCCGAAGAAGTCGCCGAGCGCCGCGCGCGCGTGAGCCTGGCGGAGCTTGAGACTCAGGCGAAAGTCGCCGATGCCCCGCGTGGTTTTGCCAATGCCTTGATCACCCAGGCCAAGCTCAAGCAACCGGCGGTGATTGCCGAAATCAAGAAGGCTTCTCCAAGCAAAGGCGTGATCCGCGAACATTTCGTGCCGGCGGAAATCGCCGGCAGCTATGAGAAGGGCGGGGCGACTTGCCTGTCCGTGCTGACCGATATCGACTACTTCCAAGGTTCCGACTTGTATCTGCAGCAGGCTCGCGCCGCGTGCAAGCTGCCGGTGATCCGCAAGGATTTCATGGTTGACCCTTACCAGATCGTCGAAGCCCGTGCCCTCGGCGCCGACTGTGTGCTGTTGATCGTTTCCGCGCTGGATGACGTGAAGATGGCTGAGCTGGCCGCCGTGGCCAAAAGCGTCGGGCTGGATGTGTTGGTCGAAGTCCACGATGGCGACGAGCTGGAACGCGCTCTGAAAACCCTCGACACACCCCTGGTGGGAGTCAACAACCGTAACCTGCACACCTTCGAAGTCAGCCTGGAAAACACCCTCGACCTGTTGCCGCGCATTCCACGGGACCGCCTGGTGGTTACCGAGAGCGGCATCGTCAACCGAGCTGACGTTGAACTGATGGAAATCAGCGGCGTGTATTCGTTCCTGGTCGGCGAGACATTCATGCGCGCCGAGAACCCGGGGGCGGAGCTGCAACGCCTGTTCTTCCCGGAGCGTGGCGTGACGATCAGCGGTTCGACCCTGGACTGATGATGACCCTGCCCGCAAGGATGACCGTTGAGGCAGGGCTTGCCGCCGAGCAGGCGTTGTTGGCGGCCGTGTGTGCGGGTGAGCAGGCGTTCGGGCTGTTGTTTTGGCAGCCCAGCGATCAAGCCTTGGTCATGCCGCGCCGTTTGAGCCGGCTGCCGGCTTTCGCAACCGCCAGCCAGGTTTCAGCGGATGCCGGTTGGCCGGTACTGCTGCGTGAAACCGGCGGAGAACCGGTGCCGCAGTCGAGTGCGACGGTCAATATCGCCCTGGTCTATGCACCGCCGCGCAGCGAAGGTGACCAGAATCGTATCGAAACCGGTTACTTGCGTTTGTGCCAGCCGATCTGCGATTTACTCAGCGAGTTGGGGGGCGATGCTTCTGTCGGTGAAATCGACGGCGCGTTTTGTGACGGTCGCTACAACGTCAATCTGAACGGCCGCAAAATGGTCGGCACCGCCCAGCGCTGGCGACAAAGTGCTGGCCGCCCGGTGGGGTTGGTGCATGGTGCATTGCTGCTGGATAACGACCGTGAGGAACTGATCGCGGCGGTCAATCGCTTCAATCAAGCCTGCGGTCTCGACCAGCGGGTGCGTGCCGACAGCCATATTGCCCTGCACGAAGCTTTTCCCGCGCCGGATGCGATCGCTCGGCTGGACGCCCTGTACCGTCAAATGTTGGCCAGTTTCCTGCCGGGTTAACGGGTACCGAACACCACCATTGTTTTGCCTTTGACGTGCACCAGGTTGCGCTCTTCCAGGTCCTTGAGCACGCGGCCGACCATTTCCCGTGAACACCCGACAATGCGCCCGATTTCCTGGCGTGTGACCTTGATCTGCATGCCGTCGGGGTGGGTCATCGCGTCAGGCTGTTTGCACAGCTCAAGCAGGCAGCGAGCCACGCGGCCGGTGACATCAAAGAATGCCAGGTCGCCCACTTTACGCGTGGTGTCACGCAGGCGCTGGGCGATCTGACCACTCAGCGCGTACAGAATGTCGGGGTCATGCTGGGCCAGTTCGCGGAATTTTGTATAGCTGATCTCGGCCACTTCACATTCGACCTTGGTCCGCACCCACGCGCTGCGTTTCTGCTCTTTACCCGCCTGTTCGAACAGCCCGAGTTCCCCAAAGAAATCCCCGGTATTGAGGTACGCGATGATCATTTCGCGACCGTCGTCATCCTCGATCAAGATGGTGACTGAGCCCTTCACAATGAAGAACAACGTTTCCGAGCGTTCGCCTGCGCAGATGATGTTGTGTTTGGCCGGATAGCGACGGCGCTGGCAATGCATCAACAACTTGTCGAGATTCTTGATCTTGGGTGTGGGAGTAAGAGCAACCATGGTTGTATCCCGAAAGAACTGCAGGGTGTGATTGGATTTGTTTTTATCCAGCGGTGTCGGCATTGATACACGCTGCACAAAAGATGGCAATGCGCCATTGAATTGGCGCCAGCTTACCAGACGCATTCTGATTCGATTGATGATTTTGCCTGGCAAATGCTGTCATTGATCGCTTTCATGCGGGGCGCTGCTGTTTCGAGGCCCTGTGCTAAGCTGATGACCCTTTTTTAGCAGTGGAGTCTGGATGATGAAGGCACGCATCCAATGGGCGGGCGAAGCCATGTTCCTCGGTGAGTCGGGCAGTGGCCATGTCGTGGTCATGGACGGCCCGCCGGAGGCCGGTGGCCGTAACCTGGGTGTACGCCCGATGGAAATGCTCCTGCTCGGCGTAGGCGGTTGCAGCAATTTCGACGTGGTCAGCATCCTGAAGAAATCCCGCCAGGCCGTGGAGAGCTGCGAAGCATTCCTGGAGGCCGAGCGTGCCACTGAAGATCCCAAGGTGTTTACCAAGATCCATATGCATTTCGTGGTGAAGGGGCGAGCGCTGAAAGAGGCTCAGGTCAAACGTGCCATCGAGTTGTCGGCCGAGAAGTATTGCTCGGCGTCGATCATGCTCGGCGCGGCCGGTGTGGCGATCACCCACGACTACGAAATCATCGAGCTGGGCTGACGGGACACGCAAAAGAAAAAGGGCGCTTCTATAGCGCCCTTTTTTGTGGGTCAGGCTCTAGGTACTTATAGGCGATAGGTGCTCTTGGTCATGACCTTAGCCAAAAGGCTCATGCCGAACCTTACCGGCGCCGGGAAGCGGAAACCGCCGGCATCCAGTGCGCTTTCTGCGTGGTGTTCTTCATCGATGCGCATTTGCTCAAGAATGGCTCGGGACTTTTCGTCCTCCGCCGGCAATTGCTCCAGGTGTTCATCCAGGTGTTTGCATACCTGATGTTCTGTCGCTGCGACAAACCCCAGGCTGACCTTGTCGCTGATCAAGCCGGCAGCGGCGCCGATGCCGAACGACAAACCGTAGAACAATGGGTTGAGCACGCTGGGGTGGCTGCCCAGTTGGCGAATGCGCTGTTCGCACCAGGCCAGGTGGTCGATTTCTTCTTCGGCCGCATGTTCCATCGCCGCGCGTACTTGCGGCAGCTTGGCGGTCAGCGCCTGGCCCTGGTACAGCGCCTGGGCACACACTTCACCGGTATGGTTGATACGCATCAGGCCGGCAACGTGGCGGGTGTCGGTCTCGCTCATCTGCGCGTCAGGTTGCACGATGGCGGGCGATGGACGGTAAGGTTGGCCGCTGAATGGCAGCAGCGTGCGCATGGCCATGTCGGCTTGCAGCAACAAACGGTCAATCGGCGAGTAGTGACGTTGGGTAGTCATGCTGACCTCCGGGAGGAATCTCGGCGGCCAGTTTACCGCAAGAGAGGACAAAGCGTTTGTGCTGAGTCAGGGGCATGGGGTCGCAGCCTTGGGCCGCGACCTGTACCGCGAGGCTGATCAGCCCGGTGGCCAGTTCATCTGGCGCTGGCCGAGTACATGCATATGGATGTGATAGACGGTCTGCCCGCCATCTTCATTGCAGTTCATCACCACGCGAAAGCCTTTTTCGCAGCCTTGCTCTACCGCCAGGCGCTGGGCAGTGAACAGGATATGGCCGGCCAGGCTCTTGTCTTCTTCCGTCAGGTCATTGAGCGTACGGATCGGCTTCTTCGGGATTACCAGGAAATGCACCGGTGCCTGAGGCGCGATATCGTGGAAGGCGAGGACCTGGTCATCCTCGTAGATGATCTTCGCGGGTATTTCTCTGTTGATGATCTTGGTGAACAGAGTATCCACAGCTGTTTCTCCATTATGAAAGTGCGGGGTGAGTGTACCCAGGCCGTCAGCGCGGGCAATAGGCCTTGTTGATCGCGCCGGCGATCTTGCGGGTCAGCCAGCGTGGGCTGAAACGCGGGCTGAAGGCCAGCCAGCGGTTGCGTCGCCCGGGAATGATGATGGCTTTGTTCTTTTCCAGTGCTCGCACGGTATAGAGCGCCACTTCCTCAGGGCTCATCAATTGTCCACTGCGGTCGAGCTTTGCGGCGTCCATTTGCGCGGTGCCGAAGAACGCCGTGCGTGTAGGTCCGGGGCACAAGACTGAAACTTTGATGCCGCAGGTTTTCAACTCTTCGCGCAACCCTTCGGAAAAGTGCAGTACATAAGCCTTGCTGGCGTAGTAGCTGCTCATCCACGGGCCGGGCTGGAAGGCGGCGACTGAGGCGACGTTGAGAATCTGCCCGCCCCCGTGCAGGGCCATCGCGTTGCCAAGGGCATGGCACATGCGGGTCAGGGCCAGGATGTTGACTTCGATCAGGTCTTGTTCGGTCATCCAGTCCTGGGCCAGAAATGGCCCGCTGGTGCCGATGCCGGCGCAGTTCACCAGCAAGTCGATCTGACGTTCGCCTTCTTCCAGTTCCAGCAGGAACCCGGACAAACGCAGGGGCTCGCCCAGGTCGCAGGCACGAAACAGCACCTCGACGCCAAAGCGTTGAGTCAATTCGATTGCAATGCTTTCCAACTGATCACGCTGACGGGCCACCAGAATCAGGCTGCGGCCGCGCCGGGCCAGGGCTTCGGCCAAAGCCAGGCCGATGCCGCTGGAGGCGCCGGTGATCAGAGCGTAACGGGTCATGCCTTTCTCCATCGCAACGCCGCCGAGCCTGTGACAGGGACATCACAGGCGGGCGGGCGTTTCTTCACTGTTCTGGAGAGTCTACAGGTTCGGCTGCTTCATCAGCACTTTGCGCGTCTTCTTCATCAACGATAACGCTCTGATCGGCAGCGTCATCGGAGGTGATCGAGCTGTTTTCGTAGCCGCTGTCCATGTTGGCTTCGAGTTGATTCAGGTAACCGTTCATACCCAGCGTAACCACGATAGCCAGCATCACCGGAATAAACGCCAGCCACAGGGTGGCCAGGACTTTTACCGCAGTGGAGTTGCGCGGTGGTGGCGCACCGTATTGGTTGGCGCCAGCGTTCCCCGGCAATACCAGCAACAAGATCGGGAAGACGCTGTTCACCAGCGGGACCAGGTTGAGGAACCATAACCAGCCGGACCAACCCAGGTCGTGCAGCCGCTGTACAGCGATCTGCACGCTGACCCAGAGCATGGCCACGAACAACGCAAAGCCCAGCAGCGAGCCCAGAATGATACCCGCGGTCGGCGAAGCGGTTGCCACGGCAAAGCCGGCAGTGGCGATGATGCCGGAGGCGACGAGCATCGCAACGGTCAACACCAGTGTCCAGGCCAGGTACCGCAGGCGGCCGATACGTCCATGGATGGTGAACACGTTGAGGGGGGCGTATTCCGGCAGCTCATCACCTACGGCTGCGCGCGGAGGGGCATAGGGCGAGGCGGCTGGTTGCGAGAAGTCGGAGGTGTGGGACGATGTTTCGTGGGTTTCTGCAAGGCTGAAGGCTACCGGCTGTTCGGCTTCGATACGTGCGTCGACGCCGGCGTTTTTCAGTGCGTTGAGATAGGTTTCTGCGTCCGGGCGGGACAGGTCACGTTTCAGCGCAACGGGGCGGCCGGTGAAGAGTTTCTCGATGGCCTCGACTTCACTCTTGAACAGCTCGGCGAGGTTCAGCTTGGCGGTGGTGCTTTCGACACCCGGGAGCAATGCTCCATCAAACACTATCTTGAAACGGTTGTCGCTCATGCGGGCATCCTTGTCATTTGTAGGAAGAGGGTTGCAGGCCGGCTGCAGCCAGCCGGTCCGGCAATTGTATCAGCGTGGCCAGCGTAACTGTGTCACCTGCTCTCGGGCCTTGCGGTATTCGGCATCCAGGCGAGCAACGAGTTCGTCCACAGTGGGCAAATCATTGATTTCCCCGACACCTTGGCCGGCAGACCATACGGTTTTCCAGGCTTTGGCCTCGTCATTCAACGGCTTGAGCTTGGAGCCGAAATTGACTTGCGCCTTGCCTTGAAGGGCTGCGAGGTCGAAGCCGGCGTTTTCCAGGCTCTGGCGCATGAAGCTGGCGGGTACGCCGGAGACTGCTGGAGTGTGCACGATGTCGGCGGCCCGCGATGTGAGCAGCATCTCTTTATAGGCATCCGGCGCATGACTTTCGGTGGTGCCGATAAAGCGCGTGCCGAAATACGCAAGGTCGGCTCCCAACAGCTGGGCGGCGAGGATCTCGTGCCCATGATTCAGGCAGCCGGCCAGCAGCAGTGTTTTATCGAAGAACTGGCGTATTTCAGCGATCAGCGAGAATGGGCTCCAGGTACCTGCATGGCCTCCGGCGCCCGCCGCCACGGCGATCAGGCCGTCAACACCCGCTTCTGCGGCTTTCTCGGCATGGCGCCGCGTGGTGACGTCGTGAAACACCAGCCCGCCATAACTGTGCACGGCGTCGACCAGTTCCTTCACCGCGCCGAGGCTGGTAATGACGATGGGGACCTTGTGTTCGATACAGATTGCCAGGTCGGCCTGCAGACGTGGGTTGCTGTTGTGCACGATCAGGTTGACGGCATACGGCGCGGGGTTGTCCAACTGTGCCAGGCCCGCTTCGATTTCCTCCAGCCAGGCCTTGAAGCCACTGCTCTCGCGCTGGTTGAGCGCCGGGAAGCTCCCGACCACCCCGTTGCGGCAACACGCCAGGACCAGTTGCGGGTTGGAAATCAGGAACATCGGCGCAGCCACTACCGGCAGGCGCAGACGTTGTTCAAGCAGAGCGGGCAGCGACATTGGAGGTACCCCGTGTGATGTGAAGTTAGAACGGTTTGACCACGACCAAAATTACGATAGCCAGCAATATCAGAACCGGCACTTCATTGAACCAGCGATAAAAGACATGGCTGCGGGTGTTTTCGCCACGGGCAAAACGCTTCACCTGTGCGCCGCACATGTGGTGGTAGCCGATCAACAGTACGACGAGCGTGAGCTTGGCGTGGATCCAGGCACCCGATTGAAAGATGCCGGGGTTAAGCGCAAGCATCCAGATACCGAATATCAATGTGGCGAGCATCGCCGGCCCCATGATGCCGCGGTAAAGCTTGCGTTCCATCACGCTGAAGCGTTCCTTGCTGACGGTGTCCTCACTTTGAGCGTGGTAGACGAAGAGGCGCGGGAGGTAGAACAGCCCGGCAAACCAGCAGACGATGCTGACGATATGAAAGGCTTTGACCCATAGATAAAGCATTTTTGATTATTCCCAGGTTCACGGTAGCCAAGATAGTAGTGGTTGACGCGCCCGTACGTCACGTTGGCGGTTGTCGCAGGACGATACGGCCCCTATTATCGACGCCTTTCCAGTGGGTTCGTTGAGGGCAGGTTTATGGTCAAGGTCGGTATCGTCGGCGGCACGGGTTACACCGGTGTCGAATTGCTGCGTCTGTTGGCCCAGCATCCGCAGGCAGAGGTGGTCGTCATCACTTCCCGATCAGAGGCCGGGCTGGCCGTGGCCGATATGTACCCGAACCTGCGAGGCCACTATGACGGCCTGGCATTCAGTGTTCCGGACATCAAGACCCTGGGCGCCTGTGATGTGGTGTTTTTCGCCACGCCGCACGGTGTGGCCCATGCGTTGGCTGGGGAACTGCTGGCGGCCGGCACCAAGGTGATCGACCTGTCCGCAGACTTCCGCCTGCAGGATGCCGATGAGTGGGCCAAGTGGTACGGCCAGCCGCACGGTGCACCGCAATTGCTGGAGGAGGCGGTGTATGGCCTGCCGGAAGTCAATCGCGAGCAGATCAAACAAGCGCGCCTGATTGCCGTGCCGGGCTGCTATCCGACTGCGACCCAGCTGGGTTTCCTGCCATTGCTGGAGGCAGGGCTGGCAGATGCTTCGCGTTTGATCGCGGACTGCAAGTCGGGCGTGAGTGGCGCCGGTCGTGGCGCGGCAGTAGGTTCGCTGTACTCCGAGACGTCGGAAAGCATGAAAGCCTACGCAGTCAAAGGGCATCGCCACCTGCCGGAAATCCGCCAAGGGCTGCGCCGTGCTGCCGGTAAGGATGTGGGCCTGACTTTTGTGCCGCACCTGACGCCGATGATCCGTGGTATTCACTCCACGCTCTACGCCACCGTGGTCGATCGCTCGGTTGATCTGCAGGCACTGTTTGAAAAGCGTTACGCCAACGAGCCGTTCGTCGACGTGATGCCGGCCGGCAGCCACCCGGAAACCCGCAGCGTGCGTGGTGCCAATGTATGCCGTATTGCCGTGCACCGTCCGCAGGATGGCGACTTGGTGGTGGTGCTGTCGGTGATCGACAACTTGGTCAAGGGCGCGTCGGGCCAGGCGGTGCAGAACATGAATATCCTGTTTGGCCTGGATGAAAAGCTGGGCTTGTCTCACGCAGGCATGCTGCCTTAAGACGGCTTTGTCGCTGTGCAAAAGGCCCGTTGATCGGGCCTTTTGTGTTTTTAATGGCGCTTGAGCAGATTGATATACCGTAACAATAGTTGACCGCTTTTCTAGGAGAAGCGGATAATGCCGTCCATTACGCATAGGGCGGCGCTACGCCGGGAGATTATCAGCATGAGCGTTGAATCCTTCACCCCCACGGCTTTGCAATTCACCCACGGTGCTGCGCACAAGGTGAAGAGCCTGGTCGATGAAGAGGGTAATGATCGCTTGAAGCTGCGCGTATTCGTTACGGGCGGCGGTTGTTCAGGGTTTCAGTACGGTTTTACCTTCGATGAAGATGTGGCCGACGACGATACGATCGTCGAGCGCGAGGGCGTCAGCCTGGTCGTTGACCCGATGAGCTTCCAATACCTGGCAGGTGCCGAGGTGGATTATCAGGAAGGTCTGGAAGGTTCGCGTTTTGTGATCAAGAACCCCAATGCCACGACTACCTGTGGTTGCGGGTCTTCGTTCTCGATCTGATTGATAGCGCATAAAAAACGCCGCTTGGCCTTGATTGGCCAAGCGGCGTTTTGCTGTCTGCGATTCTCAGTGTCGTCAGGCGGGGTAGATCGCGCCCAGGACCCGAAGCCCGCGTGCACCGGTGACACTCGGGCGGTTGGCGGCGATGCCTTCGAGGCAGCAATGGGCCAGCCAAGCGAAGGCCATGGCCTCAACCCAGTCGGGGCTTACACCGTAAGAAGCGGTGCTATCGACCTGGGTGTTGGGCAGCAGTGCGGCCAATCGCTTCATCAGCGTAGCGTTATGGGCGCCGCCGCCGCAGATCAGCAGGGTCTGCGTTCCGGATTGTGCCGCTTGTAGAGATTCGACGACGGTCAGGGCGGTCAGCTCAAGCAGGGTGGCTTGCACATCCTGAGGCTGGAACGCAGGCAATTGACCGAGATGCTGTTGCAGCCATTTCAGGTTGAACACTTCGCGTCCGGTACTTTTCGGGCCTTTGGTCTGGAAGAAGGGGTCGCTGAGCAGCGCGTTGAGTAACTGCGGCTGGACCTTGCCACTGGCCGCCCATTGGCCGTCTCGGTCAAAGTGGTCGCCGCGTTGGTGATGAATCCAGGCGTCCAGCAATACGTTGCCCGGGCCGCAGTCGAAGCCCGCTACGGGCTTGCCGGTTTCAATCAGGCTGAGATTGCTGAACCCGCCGACATTCAATACGGCGCGCTGACCGGTCTGCTCGCCGAACAACGCTTCATGAAAGGCGGGTACCAAGGGTGCGCCCTGGCCGCCGGCCGCTACATCACGGCTGCGAAAGTCGCTGACCACGGTGATACCGGTCAGCTCGGTGAGCAGGGCGGGGTTGCCGATCTGAACGGTGAAGCCCCGTGCAGGTTCATGGCGGATGGTCTGGCCATGACTGCCAATCGCACGGATATCCTGAGGCTTGAGATTTTGCTGGTCCAGCAAGGCGTGGATGCCCTGAGCGGCCAGTGTTACCCAGTGTTGCTGGGCAATGGCCGAGCGGGCTATCTCGTCCGGGCCGCTGGCGCACAGGTCAAGAAGCTCGGTGCGCAGCGTGTCCGGCATGGGAATATAGTGGTTGGCGATCAATTTGATCGTCGGGTCTTGTTCGATCAGGGCGATATCCAGGCCATCGAGACTGGTCCCGGACATCACGCCTATATAGAGCGACATACCTTAACGCTTCGCCGAAGCCAGCAAGGTGGACCGTTCCTGATCCATGCGCGCCATCAGCGGCTGGCTCTGTTGCAGGAAGCGTGCGCGCTCGGCCTTGGCGATAGGGTCGGCCATTGGCAGCTTCTGGCCCAGCGGATCTACGTGAACGCCGTTGACCTGAAACTCATAGTGCAAGTGCGGTCCAGTCGACAGGCCGGTGGTACCGATATAACCGATCACCTGGCCCTGCTTCACGTTACTGCCTGTCGATACGCCCTTGGCGAAACCTTGCATATGACCATACAGGGTACGGTAAGTGTTGCCGTGCTGGATGATCACGGTGTTGCCGTAACCGCCACGACGGCCGGCCAGCAGGACTTTACCGTCACCGGCGGCCTTGATAGGCGTGCCGCGAGGGGCTGCGTAATCGACGCCTTTGTGGGCGCGGATTTTGTTCAGAATTGGATGCTTGCGACCCATGGAGAAACGCGAGCTAATACGAGCGAAGTCGACGGGCGTACGAATGAAGGCCTTGCGCATGCTATTGCCGTCGGCAGTGTAGTAGCTGCTATTGCCCTGTTTGTTGGTATAGCGAACGGCGGTATAGGTCTTGCCGCGGTTGGTAAAGCGTGCGGAAAGAATGTTGCCGGTGCCGACGACTTTACCGTTGGCGACTTTTTGTTCGTAGATCACGTCGAATTCGTCACCCTGGCGGATGTCCTGGGCGAAGTCGATGTCGTAGCCGAACACCTTGGCCATGTCCATGGTCATGCTGTGGGACAAGCCGGCGCGCGCGGCTGATTGAGACAGGGAACTATTGATTACGCCGTGTACGTAGGCTGAGCGCATTACGGGCTTGGCGGTTATGCGGTTGAAGGTGAAGCCTTTGGCGCCCCGGGTCAGGGCAATGCTTTCCAGGTCGCTGGTGCTGCTGTGCAGGTTGTTCAGTTGGCCGTTTGGCGCCATTTCGAACTCAAGCTTCTGGCCGTGCTTGAGCTGGGTGAATTGCTTGGCTTGTTTATCGCTGGCCAACACCTCATTAACGGTGGCGGCGGGCAAGCCGACCTTCTCGAACAAGGTTGATAGCGTGTCGCCTTTCGCCACGATCACTTCGCGATGCAGTGGGTTCTTGGCAGGGGCGGCTGCAGGCGGCTCCTGTTCGGCCTGTTGAGTCTCTTCAGGCGTGTTTTCTATCTGTGCGAAGGGTGATTCAACTGGTGCATTTGTGGCTTGTTGGGCGTCGGAAGCGTCTTGATCTTGTGTCAGTTGTTCAACTGGGCTTTCCAGGTCAAGGCTCAGGGATGTTCGTTTGGCTTCTACGTCACTGGAAGGGAATACCAGGAGTGCCAGGCTGAGAAGAGCGGCGATGCCACTTGCGGCGAGCAAGTGGGTCTTCGGGTAAAGCGGCGGCGCTTTAGACGGTTCAGTGGTCATAAGTAATTTTGACTTTGAAGATGAAATGGAAAAGATGAATGACATGATGAAGATGAAATAACTGTATAAAATATAACCAAATCATCTGTGGCGCAAGCTCGCGAACGCTGGGCTTGCTGAGTGGTGTCCGTACGTAGGGCAAAACTTGTAATTAGTCACTGATCTTGTATGGTTGGTTCCCTTTTGAATTCGAGCCTTGCGGGTCTGTTATGAAGTCGGTTGAAGAGCAGCTAGCGCTGATAAAACGTGGTGCGGAAGAATTGTTGGTCGAGGCCGAGCTGATTGAAAAGCTCAAGCGTGGCCAGCCCCTGCGTATCAAGGCTGGCTTTGATCCGACAGCACCGGATCTGCACTTGGGGCATACCGTGCTTATTAACAAGTTGCGTCAGTTCCAGGAGCTGGGGCATCAGGTCATTTTTCTGATCGGTGATTTCACCGGGATGATCGGTGATCCGAGCGGCAAGAGCGCAACGCGTCCGCCGCTGACTCGTGAGCAGGTTCTCGAGAATGCCGAGACCTATAAGACGCAGGTGTTCAAGATTCTCGATCCGGCCAAGACCGAGGTGGCGTTCAACTCCACCTGGATGGATCAGATGGGGCCGGCGGACTTTATTCGTCTGACCTCTCAGTACACTGTCGCGCGCATGCTTGAGCGCGATGATTTCGATAAGCGCTACTCCACCAATCAGCCGATTGCCATTCACGAGTTCCTGTATCCGCTGGTCCAGGGGTATGACTCGGTGGCGTTGCGTGCGGACGTCGAGCTGGGCGGTACTGATCAGAAGTTCAACCTGCTGATGGGGCGTGAGCTGCAGCGTGCGTATGGGCAAGAAGCTCAATGCATTCTGACTATGCCTTTGCTGGAGGGGTTGGATGGCGTCAAGAAGATGTCCAAATCCTTGGGTAACTATGTTGGTATCCAGGAAGCTCCCGGCGTGATGTACGGCAAGCTGGTGTCTATTCCGGATGCGCTGATGTGGCGTTACTTCGAGTTGTTGAGCTTCCGCTCGATGGATGAGATCAACGCATTGCGTGCCGATGTAGAGGCGGGTGCGAACCCGCGGGACGTCAAGATCAAGTTGGCAGAAGAGATTGTTGCGCGTTTCCATGGCGAAGAGGCTGCGGCCAGTGCTCACCGTGCGGCGGGTAACCGTATGAAGGATGGCGAGCTGCCGGACGATCTGCCTGAGATTGAATTGACTGCTGCAGAGGCAATGCCGATCGCGGCTGTCCTTAACAAGGCGGGCCTGGTGAAGAACTCGGCGGTGGCACGTGATCTGCTGGGTTCCGGCGGTGTGCGTATAGATGGTGAGGTGGTTGATCGCACCTTTATATACGAGCTCGGTGCTACCCATGTCTGTCAGGCAGGGAAGAAGGCATTTGCGCGTATTACGCTCAAGGCTGAATAAAGCTGAAATTAGTGGTTGACGGCGAATTATATCTGTCTATAATTCGCCCCACTTCCGGCGCAGTCGAAACTCAAAACTCCTTGGTAAACAAGAAGTTACGAAGATTCAGGCAGCGAATAGCTTCAGTTCATCGAAGCCCAGAAGGAGTT
>NZ_QODI01000060.1:0-682 GCF_009935975.1 Pseudomonas sp. Q1
AGTTGGTGTAGCCTCACACCAGTCAATGAACAGGAAGAGGGGGACATGATTGGCCAAGGTAACCGATGCTTGAAGGTGAATCGTATCCCCAAGGAAATAGACATTCGAGCCCCTCTCATACTGCCAGTCATCATTCATCAGTCGGATGCTGAAGTCCAGATAATCTGTGGCAGAAACTGTGGAAACAAATGGGCTCCAAGTGGGTGCCACTGCCGCACTGTCAACACTGTACCGCCTCTGGTAATGGCACTCAACAGGTATGACTGCACTTTCCTGGCGAAGTACACCATCAGGAGATGGTAGAGGGGAGTACACAATGACATTTGAATATACTACGGAGTCTCCAGTTACATGTAGTTTGGTTCCACAATCTTTGAAATAAGCAAGTATTGTCAACTGTGATTTCCCGGTTTGCACGGCTCCACATGACGCTGCAGACGCTTTGACAAGCTGTGTTGGGGAGCCCAGAAACAGCTCCTCAGCACTGACTGGAACCCCCGACGCAAACAAGTCTGCACTCATCACAATCTCTATCTCTTCATCATGACAGTACACGGACACGGTTTTCTCACGCTGATGTGGTACAGGGTCGTTTATCTTAGAAGGGGTTTGCGGAATCGCGGTGTGATACTGACTACTCAACAGCTTCTGGCTCGCCAAAGGCCCTCTTTGCTGGAATGAG
>NZ_QODI01000061.1:0-336 GCF_009935975.1 Pseudomonas sp. Q1
TCACAACCATACCAGGCTTGAGGACGCCAGTCTCCACACGGCCCACGGGCACAGTTCCAATACCTCCAATTTTGTAGACATCCTGAAGTGGCAGACGGAGGGGCTTGTCAGTGGGACGGCTAGGGGGCAAAATGGCATCCAGGGCATCAAGAAGAGTGACACCACTTGCATTACCCTCCTTGCGCTCAATCTTCCATCCCTTGAACCAGCCCATATTTGAGCTGGCCTCCAGCATGTTGTCCCCATGCCATCCAGAAATTGGGACGAAGGCAACACTGGCAGGGTTGTAGCCGATCTTCTTGATGTAAGCACTGACTTCCTTGGTGATTTCCTCAA
>NZ_QODI01000061.1:373-674 GCF_009935975.1 Pseudomonas sp. Q1
GCGGGTCTGTCCGTTCTTCGAGATACCAGCCTCAAACTCACCAACACCACCGGCAACAATCAGCACGGCACAGTCAGCCTGAGAAGTACCAGTGATCATGTTCTTGATGAAGTCTCTGTGCCCAGGGGCATCAATGATGGTGACGTAGTACTTGCTGGTCTCAAATTTCCAGAGAGCAATGTCGATGGTGATACCACGTTCACGCTCAGCCTTCAGTTTGTCCAACACCCAGGCATACTTGAAGGAGCCCTTGCCCATCTCGGCAGCTTCCTTCTCGAACTTCTCGATGGTTCTCTTGTCG
>NZ_QODI01000062.1:0-668 GCF_009935975.1 Pseudomonas sp. Q1
CCTAAGCGCGTGTTGGACAGCCTGGTGCTGCCCTTGGCCACGACACGGCCGTCGGTATTGCCCCGGAATGATCGAGAACAACTGGCCTATGTCATTTACACCTCGGGGTCGACCGGCAGGCCGAAGGCGGTTGCCATTACGCGGGGCGCCCTGGCGAATTTCCTGGCGATGATGCAACACACGCTGGCGTTATCGGCGTCGGATCGTTTACTGGCGGTGACCACCCTTGGGTTTGATATCGCGGGTCTCGAGCTGTTTTTACCCTTACTGGTCGGGGCCGTCATATTGCTGGCCAGGACTGAGGAAGTGCGCAACCCGAGCCGCCTGGTCGAACGTGTTCGACAGGATCGGACGACAGTCATTCAGGCGACGCCGGCCTTGTGGGAGGCCATCCTGGCAGAGCAGCCGTCGTTATCGTTGCAGACTGCCTTGGTTGGTGGCGAAGCGATCGGTGGACGTCTGGCGATCGGGCTGCGCAACCATGCAACACGCGCGTTTAACGTCTATGGACCGACCGAAACCACCATCTGGTCGACCTGCCAGGAGATCACCCACCACGCAACCGGGGCGCCACCTATTGGTCGGCCACTTTGGAACACCCGGGTGTATGTGCTCGATAGCGGCCTGCTGCCATGCCCGGTGGGGGTGAGCGGCGACCTTTATATTGC
>NZ_QODI01000063.1:0-662 GCF_009935975.1 Pseudomonas sp. Q1
CCTAAGCGCGTGTTGGACAGCCTGGTGCTGCCCTTGGCCACGACACGGCCGTCGGTATTGCCCCGGAATGATCGAGACCAACTGGCCTATGTCATTTACACCTCGGGGTCGACTGGCAGGCCGAAGGGGGTTGCTGTCACACATCGAGGTATATCCAGCCTGGTGGAGGCTCAGGCAGAGCGCTTCGGTATCGATAGCAAAGCACGTGTCTTGCAGTTCGCGTCGGTGTCCTTCGATGCTTCAGTCTCTGAAGTCTTTATCACATTGCTCAGCGGTGCCCGGCTCGTGCTGGCCGATGCCCAACTGATGTCGGCGCAAAGGCTGGCCGGGTTGGTCGAGCGCCAGCACATCACATGCGCGACATTGCCGCCGGCGTTGCTGTCAGTCATGGATCCGAAATCATTTCCGAGCGACTGCACCATCGTGATGGCAGGTGAGGCCGCGAACGCCAATACCGTCCTGCGTTGGGCAAAGGGACGCAGGCTCATCAATGCTTACGGGCCGACCGAGTCGACCGTGTGTGCCACCATGACTCTGCCTTTGTGTGCGCAGGAATCGGCGCAACTGTCGATCGGGCGCCCAATCTGGAACACCCGGGTGTATGTGCTCGATAGCGGCCTGCTGCCATGCCCGGTGGGGGTGAGCGGCGACCTTTATATTGC
>NZ_QODI01000064.1:0-657 GCF_009935975.1 Pseudomonas sp. Q1
ATTAAGTTAAAATGGTCACTCAAGACCAGGGAATAAAATGCATCTCTTCCTTCAAACAGGAGAATTAGTTTCGGTCCAGACTGGGTCTCATACATAGGCTCCTGGAGCGGACCTCGGAGCCGAGTACTTCACGGAATAACCACGACCGTCGCTCTTTGGGCACTGACAACAGAGAAGCGCCCCGCCGATGAGCTGCAGACCAGACGCGCCCCAGCCGATGAACAGAGACGCCCCCAGCTCGCGCTTCTGAGCCTCAGACAGAATGGGGTTGTAGAAGTCCCTGATGACGGTGTTCGCGCACCAGCAGACCGGGATCAGGCACAGAACGCCACCCACCAGGAAGAAGACGCCGGCCGCGACCCCCACTTTAGCCTTTGCGTCCCGTTCTTCAATGCAGTTGGTGCACTTGCCTCCAGCGACGGCCAGGAAAAGTCCCAAGAAGGTCACGAGGATTGAGATGATTACAAGCGCTCGAGCTGCCTGGAGATCTTGTGGCAGTGCCAGCATGGAGTCGTAGACCTTGCACTGCATCTGGCCCGTGCTCTGCTGCACGCAGTTCATCCAGAGGCCTTCCCAGAAGGTCTGCGCGGTCACGATGTTGGTGCCAATAAACGCCGTCACCTTCCACATGGGGAGCGCGCAGATAATGATGTCTCC
>NZ_QODI01000065.1:0-657 GCF_009935975.1 Pseudomonas sp. Q1
CTATTGTAAATTATAAAGAATAAATTTTAAAGGTGTGCGTCTACCGAGTTAAAGGTGTGCGTCTACCGAGTTAAAGGTGTGCGTCTACCGAGTTAAGGTGTGCGTCTACCGAGTTAAAGGTGTGCGTCTACCGAGTCATGTGGATAAAAACCCACCTCTTTTACACGGGTGTATATTGACAAAGTCAGCAACACACCTATAAAGTAGGTGTGTGATTAAAAAAACAAAGTACACCTATGAAATTAACCAACGTATCGAGTAAAACAAAAGTTCGGCATAAAACTGATATAAACAAAACACTATCTAAGATGCCCTTATCATCTAGGCGCGTTTTATTTATGGCTATTGCTCAACTTGACTCTAAAAAGATAGTAAAACAAGGCCAAGTGTTTCGTATATACGCTAGTGAGTATGCAAAAATAGCTAAGCTGGAAATGAATACAGCCTACGAACAACTAAAATCCGCTACGTTGGATTTACAGAAACAGATAATAGGAATCCCAAAAGATCAACTTTTACCGCCTATAGCTCGTCAAGGAGATCGGCCTTGGAAGAAACCTAGCGGTAAAGGGGTTCGCATGCTTAACGTCACTGAATACTGTGACTATGAGGACGGTGACGGTTACGTAGATATTAGCTTTAGTCGTCAAATGGAGC
>NZ_QODI01000066.1:0-647 GCF_009935975.1 Pseudomonas sp. Q1
CCCAGTGCCAAGACCACGGGCGATACTGTCTTCGCCGGTTCGATCAACGTCGACGGGGTACTTGAAGTCCGCGTAGAAAAAACCGCTGCCGACAACACCATTGCACGCATTATTCAACTGGTGGAACAGGCACAAGCATCCAAAGCACCCACAGCCCGCTTCATTGAGCGATTCAGCCGCTACTACACTCCCACTGTGATGGCGCTTGCCGCATTGATCGTTATCCTGCCACCACTACTAATGGACGGTGAATGGGCGACTTGGCTATATCGCGGGTTGGCGCTATTGCTGATTGCCTGTCCCTGCGCACTGGTTTTATCCACTCCAGCAGCGATTGCTTCAGGACTGGCGGTAGGCACCCGCCGTGGGTTACTTATCAAAGGCGGCAGCGCCCTAGAAACTATTGGTCAGGTAAAGACCATAGCTTTCGACAAAACCGGCACCCTGACCGAGGGCAAGCCGCGTGTTACCGATGTAGCGGCCTTTGCACAGCCCTTTACCAAACAAAGCGACGATGAAGTACTGGCACTTTTTGCCAGCGTGGAATCCGGCTCCAATCACCCGCTTGCGAAAGCGATTGTCGGGCATGCCGAAGCGGCCAATCTCCTCATCCCCGCCGCGTCAAATGCCTATGCCACTGTCGGTAA
>NZ_QODI01000067.1:0-646 GCF_009935975.1 Pseudomonas sp. Q1
TCCAGGTTTTGGAGAAGCATGGAGGGAAGGTCCTTGTAAATGCTCCTGTGTCCACCATTCTAGTTGATGGAAAGCAAGGTGCATATGGAGTGACCGTGAAGGCCAGAGGTAAAGATGTTGAAGTTCTGGCTCCTGTGACCATTTCTGATACTGGTGTGTTTTCCACCTTCAAAAAGCTTCTGCGTCCAGAGGTTCAGGGAAATCCGGAGGTCCAAGGCTATCTGCATACTCTGAAACCAGGCAAAGGATTTTTCCAGGTGTTTGCAGGCTTTAATGCAACGATGGAGGAATTGGGCATCTCTTCAACTAATGTCCGACTTTATAAGAGCAACAACATGGATGAGCTGATGGAAGAGTACTTCGATTCAGACAAGGACATCGCACCTGACAATGTCCCCATGATGTACGTTTCCTTCCCCTCTGCTAAGGATCCCACTTCATGCACCCGTTTCCCAGGGCAATCCCGTATGGTGATCCACACTATGGTCAATCCAAAGTGGTTTGAACAGTGGAACAATATCAATGAGACTGAAAGGGGAGAAGAATATGAGAAATACAAGATGAGATTTGCTAATCATCTCTTTGACTGGGCTTGTGTCCACTTCCCCAAGCTGAAAGAAAAGTTGGCAATGTTGCATGCCGTCAC
>NZ_QODI01000068.1:0-626 GCF_009935975.1 Pseudomonas sp. Q1
TCTCGATCATTCCGGGGCAATACCGACGGCCGTGTCGTGGCCAAGGGCAGCACCAGGCTGTCCAACACGCGCTTAGGCCGTGCATCCTCGAGCATCGCCTGCAAGCGTTGCGGCGGGTAGCTGGGGTCGAGCGGCAAGTAAGCCGCGCCGCTCTTGAGCACCCCCAGTAATGCCACCACCATCGCCGGTGTCCGCGGTAGCATCACCGCCACCAGATCCTCGGCCCCGATCCCTTCTTGCAGCAGCGTCTGCGCCAGGCGGCTCGACTGATCATCCAGTTGCGCATAGGTCATGCACTCATCGCCCTGTTCAATCGCGATGGCCTGCGGCGTCAGCTTCGCCTGCGCCATGAAACGTTCGACCACGTCCCCTGCCCCAACCTCGCGGTCTGTTGCATTCCACTGCTGCAGCGCTGCCTTTTCCTGCGCGCTGAGTGTGTGCAACTGCGCCAACGACCGCTCACCCGGCTGGGCCAGGCCCTGCAAAATCGTTTCCAGGCACGTCAGCCAGGCCCGAGCCTGCACCGGCGTGACGAAATCCGGCCGATAATCCAGGCGCAACGTGAGTTGCTCTGCAGGTTGCACCATCAAGCTCACCGGGTAGTGCGTCGCATCGTGGGCATCCAA
>NZ_QODI01000069.1:0-614 GCF_009935975.1 Pseudomonas sp. Q1
CGGCCAGACGCTGCCACTCAATACGACTCGATAATTCCCACCCGAGCGTGCATCATCGCGCTTGCCACGATCCCGTCGTGGCATCGAAGCCATCAGTGCAGAACATGCCCGCCCACAAAAACAAGCCTTTTGAAATGGAAGTCATCTCGTGTTCGAACGTAACAAACTGGTTCCGGAGTTAATGGTTACCAACCTGGATAGCAGCCTAGGTTTTTGGGTTTCTCGTCTGGGGTTCAAAGTAGCGTATCAACGCCCGGAAGATGGATTTGCATACCTTGATTTGAATGGTGCTCAAGTCATGCTTGAGCAGGTTGATTCGAACGCGGGTCAATGGCTGACTGCGCCGTTGACCAAGCCGTTTGGAAGAGGCATCAACCTGCAGATTGATGTTGAGGCTGTCGCACCCATCATCCAAAAACTTGATACGGCTGGATGTCCACTCTATCGAGCATGCAAAGACACCTGGTATCGGGCTGACAATGTAGAAGTAGGCCAGCGCGAATTCATCGTACAGGATCCCGACGGTTATCTCGTAAGGTTGGTAGAGAGGTTGGGTGAGCGGCCGGCTTGCTCAATTTGAATCTGAGCCAATCCGACCGTCAGCTTTGGGTCGA